>JBDSSP010000050.1:0-32538 GCA_039928735.1 Novosphingobium sp.
GCCGTGTCAGTCACATCCACTGCTGCGGCGATGACCCGCGAGCCGGTAGTGTCGCTGACTTGCCGCGCGGCCGTTTCTGCCAATTCAGCCTTGAGATCGACGATCAGCACGGCGGCCCCGGCTTCGGCAAGGCGATTGACGATGCCCCGGCCAAGACCCTGTGCACCGCCGGTGACGACCGCAACGCGGCCCTTGAGCGAGATCAGGTCGGCGATGGGTTTTGTGGAAACGTCGGCGACAGCCATGTTCGTGCTCCTCTGGGGCAGTTGTTCAGGAGCGGTTTGAATCGCCGAACGGGATCAGTCCGTCCTGATAGTCGATATCGCCCAGCACGATGTTGGTATTTATCGCCTGGCCTGCGACGCGCTCCCACAGCACCAGCTTGTCATGCCACGGTGACGAAGGGTGATCGTCCATCAGCGGGCCGACTTCGATGCCCATCTTGGCCAGGCGCGCCTTGTGCCAATCGAGATCCTTCACGCCGAACACCACCGAGGTTACGCCTTCGCCCTTGGTTTCGACCTCGCTCCACAGCCACGAGTTGAAATCGGTTCGCTCCGCCATTGGGGCCACGACCTCAAGCCCGGCTTCCCAGCTGATGCACATGGTGAAGCCCATGTCCGCCCGCGCAAACCGGGTCAGCGTCGCGCCGGTCAACTTTTCGAGCTGCTCGACATGGGCATCGAGATTTTCCGGGCGGCACAGCCAGGCCACGTGATCAACGTGATTGATGAATTTCTGCATTGGCTCTCTCCCGGGATCACAACATCGTCGCGCCGCCCTCGACGCCCAGCGTCTGGCCGGTAACGAAATTCGATTCTTCGCTGGCGAGGAAAATGGCGGAAGGCGCGATGTCTTCGGGCGTGCCGAAACGGCCCATCGCCACTTTGGCCAGTTCGAGATCATAGGTTCCCGAATCTTCAAGGTACCAGATAGACTTGGGGGTCAGCGCCGATGGCAGGATGGTGTTCACCCGAATGCCAAGTTTGCCCCACTCTTTCGCGGCAGTCTTGGTCAGCGTGCGAATCGACTCCTTGCTGGCGGCATAGGCCAGAAAGCCAGGCTCGCAACGGATGCCATAGCTGGTGCCCATATTGATGATCGAGCCGCCGCCTTGCGCTTTCATATGCGGGAAGCACAGCTGCATCAGCTGGAGCGATCCGATGAAAGCCGACTGCATGTCGACGAGGATGTTGTCTTCCATCTTGGGGTCTTCGATGGGAAGATAGTCGGTGAAGGTGTGGGCATTGTTGACCAGCACATCGACCCGGCCCCATTCGGAAATGGCCCGGGCAACCGTCATTTCGGCATGCTGGCGATTGCCGGCGAGCGCTTCCAGCGCAATGCAGGTGCCGCCTTTTTCCCGGATCCTGGCGGCGGCCTCGTCCAGTTTGTTCTGGGTGCGCCCGGTGATGATAACCTTGGCCCCCTCAGCCGCATAGCCGGCCGCAATCGCCTCGCCGATGCCCTGTCCCGCGCCAGTGACAATCGCGACCTTGCCCTCGAGGCGCTTTGCTGTTTCAGTCATTCCTGCTCTCCCGCTTGCACGCTGTTCGTCTTGTTGTTAGCGGTGCGCGACGGAGCGGTCAATCGCCGTAAAGACGCTGCAATGGAGAGCGACGCCATGAAATTCGGCATCATCATCAACCGCAAGATGATCGACCTTGCCTCGTCCGATCCCTACGGAAAGCTGTTCAGCTACCTCAATGAGATGGAGGACCTCGGCTATGATATGGCCTGGTGCGGCCATCACCGCTTTGCCTCCTATTCGGCGTTCGGTGGCGAAGTGGCGTCAGAGCCTTCTGCCCCACTGTTGATGCTGGCGCCGCTGATCGCGCGCACCCGGACCATGGAGTTCAGCACCAACATCATGCTGCTGCCATCACGGCATCCGCTCGAAGTCGCCGAAGAAATCAACACGCTCAATGAAATGGCCAACAACCGCTTCATCCTGGGCGCAGGGATCGGCTACAAGCCGAACGAATTCGAGAACACCGGCTGGAGCTTCAAATCGCGGGCGAGCCGCTTCGAGGAATGCCTCGAGATACTTCGCATGGCAATGAAGGGCGATCCGTTTTCTTATCACGGCAAGCACTTTGTCATCGACGATGTCATGGTCGCGCCGCCGCCACTGCGTGGCCACATCCCGCCGCTGTGGATCGGCGCGGTCAGCGAACCGGCAATGAAGCGCGCCGGGCGGCTCGGCGATGGCTGGATCATCAGCTTTGCCGAGCATCTGCTGGAACTGGCCGAGAAAGTGAAGGTCTACAAGGGTATCGCTGCCGAACATGGCCGCCCGGCCACACTGGCGCTGATGCGCGACGTCCACATCGCACCAAGCCGTGCGCAACTCGATCCCCAATTCCTGCCCAATATCATCAAAGTCTGGCAGAGCTACGCCAATCTCGGATCCACCGCCGACCGCGACCCGCTGGCCGATGAGGTCATGTTCGGCGGCAAGCAAGTCAGCCTCGACGAGTTTGCCCCGAACCGCGCGGTGGTGGGCGATCCCGAGGATTGCATCCGCGAGATGCAGCGGATCAAGCAGATCCTAGATCCGGAATACTTCTTCATCACCCCCACCGGGGTGCCCGATCCCGATCAGCAGATCGCCGAATTGCGGCTTTTCGCGGAGCACGTCATGCCGCATTTTCGCTAAGCGCACTTCAGGGCGCGCAGCCGCCGTTCACGCCAAGCAATTGCGCGGTGATATAGCCCGCTTCCTCCGAGGCGAAGAAGGCAATGGCGGCGGCGGCATCCTCGGGCTGGCCGACCCGGGGGATCGGATAGGTTGCGACGATATCCTGCCATGGCACCGGGAACAGATCGCCGTCGATGGCGCGCTGAGCCATTGGCGTGAGAATAAAGCCGGGTGAGACCGCATTGACGGTGATGCCCTTCGCACCCAGCTCGACCGCCAGCGAGCGCGTCAGGGCGGTCACCGCGCCCTTGCTGGCGGTATAGTGGACCATGTTCGCCGCGCCAATCTGCGATCCCAGCGCGGTCAGATTGACGATGCGGCCCCAGCTTGCGGCCAGCATGTCGGGCAGGGCCAGCTGGACCGCATGGAAGATACCCTTGAGGTTTACATCCATCACCCGGTCCCAGACCTGCTCGGTTATGTCGGCAAAGGGCGTGAACTCCTCGATGCCCGCATTGTTGACCAGTATGGTGACCGGGCCGAAAGCCTCACGGAGGCGTGCGAAGGCTTCGGCCAGCTGTGCGCGGTTGGACACATCGGCCTGAAGGTCGATTGCCCTGCCACCTGCGGCCCTGATGCGTTCGGACACCGCGCGGGTGTTCTCGGCGCGCGGCCCCAGAACGCCGATGGCATGTCCTGCATTCGCCAGCCGTTCGCAGGTCGCTGCGCCTATACCCGCGCCGCCGCCAGTCACCAGGGCAACTCGTGCGCCAGCAGTCATGCACGATACCCCTCGAGCCGGCTTTTCAACGTGCAGCGCTCGATCAGGCCAAGCGCCTGCTCGCCATCCCACTCATATCGCGCAACGCCTTGCTCAAGCACGGAGGTATCAGCCATTTCAAAGTAGTGATGGTCAAAGGTTTTCAGCACGGTCTGCGCTTCGATGCGAATCTGGCCTGCCTCAGTTTCGAGCACCAGCGGGGCGGCGGGGCCAGCAGGCTCCAGCCGGTGCATCCATGGCGCATCAGTGACGCGCGCCGCAATCCGTTTGCCCGCAGTGTCGATTACGAAGGCTTCGTTGAACGGATAGCTGCCGTTCGCGGAGGGCCAGAAGACATTGCAGCCGAAGGCCTTGCCGCTGGGGAACAGCGCCGAATGCTGGCAATGCCCGGGCGCCCCGCCCATATTGCGCACGCCGCGTCGGCGTACGCGCATGCCGGTGCCATGGATCGGGTGCTCCTCGTCGCCAAGCCGGATCCAGCCCGTCACCCGGCACAGCTGTTCGTAGCGCACCCCTCCCATCAGCGCTGAACCGGCCTGCTGCATTGCCTTGGCCGCCTCGGCAGTCATACCGCCCATCAGCCAGGGCGGCTCGGCCATTTCAGCCTCGACGTGAAAGGCGAGGGGGACTTGTGCCCCGCCGACGCCGCCAGCCATTTGCAGCGCCGTGGTGGTCTGCTGCGCCTCGCCGTCCCAATCGAAAGTCCAGCGGCGGAATGGCTCGATACAGGTGAAGCGCAGCGGCCCGGCCCCGAGCTGGCGGCCCCCGTTGCCCGAATGCGCGGGGAAGCCCTCCCACACCTTCAGGGCGCGGCCATCGGCGAGCGCCATGTTGAGCGTCACGATCGGATGCTCCCAGTCGCCGCCGAAGGCATCGATGCTGAATCGCGGCAAGGCGATGGTGCCACGCTCATCGATCACCCACATGATCGCCGCATCGCGCATTTCCGGATTTTCCGGGCGTTGGTTGAGGAAATACTCGTGCGAGGCATCGAGGCCGCCGGTCAAGTCGAGAGCCATGGCGGTCATACCGTCAATGACGGGCGGATGCCGAAGCCAAACCCGAAGCGCTCGGTATAAGGCTGGAACATGGTGTTGATGTCGTCCCCGTTCATGCCGAACTCCTCCGGCGAATGCTTGTGCGTGCCGTGCTTGGTTTGGCTGTGGTCGGCCTGCCAGGCACGGATGGCATCGGCGTGCGCGCCAGACATTTCGAGGCCCGCCTGCTGGTAGATCGCTTCAACTGTGCGGACGTGGTCGGCCATGACGTCGTGATAGGAAACGTCGATGAACTGGCTTTCGCCAACCCTTTCCCGGGCCTGCATCGCCTTCATCACACTGGCGTGCTGAAGGTTTATCGCTTTGCGGCCCTGGGCACGGCGCAGCTCCGGCGTGACCGGATGACCGTTGAGGCCGCGCAGGATCGCCTGGACGCTCGCCAGCGAGGCCAGCTGCTGAGACAGGTCCCGGTGGGTCCAGATCAGCTTGGCGTCGGGATACTGCGCGGCGAGTTCGCCCATCCACAGCATGTGGTCGCTGCCCTTCAGCGCCCAGCGCTTGCCCTCCATGCCCCATTGCAGATGCTGGAGAAAGTCGTGGTGCAGGCCAACTGCGGCGCTGTGATCGGCTTCCAGCAGGTAGTCGCGATAAATGTCTCCTCCCCAAAAGCACCACAGCTGCTGGGCGGTAAGAGCCAGGCTCAGGATGTCGCTGCCGCATTCCGCCAGAGCGCCGGACCCTTCCTCGATCATATAGGGATGGGTGACAAAGACATCGGGGATCAGATTGAACAGGCCCATCATCCGCTGTTCCGCGCGTTCAAGGCGGTTGGGCGATGGCGCGCCCATGGCCAGCGGCGGGGAAGGCTCGCGGCAGATCCAGTGCTCGGGTGCCATATTGTCCGGATCAAGGCTGAGCAGCGTATGCAGCAGGGTGGAACCCGAACGCGGCGGCCCGACCACAATGAGCGGTGCCGCGATTTTCTGGGCGCTGATTTCCGCATAGGCCTCGCGATCGGCGAAGACAATGAGCCGCGATTCCAGTTGGTGGACCAGATAGTCGACGGCGAGTTCGCGCGCGGGCTGGGTCATTCCGCCCCACATTTCATGCTCCATGGAATCGAGCAAAGCAACCAGCCCCGCATTCCGGTCCGGATCGCCGAAGTCCTGGAGGCCCGTATTCGCGCACGCGAGGTCCATCAGATTCCCGGCGGTGGGGCAGGCAGGAACATGGGCGGTTCCGGGGGTCATGCAAATTCTCTCCAACTGTAATTGCTTGCCAGCCCCTCAGACCTGGGCTGGAATTGCCGGTGGCGGCTGATAGGGCACGGCATTGGTCGGCCAGGGCGCGCGGGCGAAAACGCCGCCATCAAGGTGAATGATCTGTCCGGTGATGATCGAGGCGCGATCGGAAAGCAGGAATACAACAGCTTCTCCGATTTCTTCCGCAGTTCCCGAACGGCCAATGCAGTTCAGCGACGCGGTCACAGCGCCAACCTCTCCGCCGACTACGAACGGCAAAGTGGCATTGGCGCGGATGCCCTGACGGCCATACTTGCCGGCAATGAAGCGGGTGAGGGCATTTACCCCGGCCTTGGCGACCTGATAGCCAAAGCGGACCTGACCGGCGACGAGTGACGCGGCCGAGGAGTTGAACACGAACGAACCGCCTCCACGTTCGATCATGGAGGGTATCGTCAGTCGCGCCAGTTCCCGCGCGCCGTTGAAATTGATGTCCATCGTCGTCTGCCAGATGTCTTCATCGACATCGATAGAATCGTTCTCATTGTCATAATACCCGGCGTTATAGAACACGCAGTCGATCGGACCGAGCGCTGCCACGGCCCTGTCGACAGCCGCGCGCAGGGATGCGCGGTTCGTCAAGTCGCACGAAATAGCAATGCCTTCTCGGCCTTTGCTGCGGATTTTTGCGGCGATTGCCGCGGACTGATCGATGCCGCGCGCCACCAAAGCGACTTTCGCTCCTTCGCGGGCGGCGATCAAAGCGGTGGCGGACCCCATTTGCGGTCCTACACCCGCAAGGAAGAGAACCTTCCCCGCGAGCTCTCCCGATCGCGATTGCATGCTGCGCTCTCCCCGTCACTTTTCGTTCGTCACTATGTTAGCAATTGCCTGTCGTTGTCAAGAATCGGATTCTCCAGCGCACTTTACCGGCGGGGTACTTGGCGATAGGCAGTTGCCAGCAAGCGAAGGGGGAATGGCCAGCGTGCAAGGACAACCGGAACGGCGCATGGGGCCTGTAGGCTCGGAAAATTGGAGCGCGATGCTTGATGCCGCCGAAGCCATCCTGCGCGAAGAAGGGCATGCCGCGCTGACCTCGCGCAGCATCGCAGAACGGATCAGCGTCAAGCAGCGGTTGGTCTACTACTATTTCCGGACGATGGATGATCTGATTGTCGCGCTGTTTGAACGGCTATCGATTCGCGAACTGCAACGGCTGACGGATGCGCGTGAAGCGGAATATCCGTTGCGGGCCATCTGGGACATCTGCATCCACACCACTGATGCCCGACTGATCTCGCAATTCATGGCGCTGGCCAACCGGATCCAGGGCCTGCGCCAGGAGGTGATCAAATTCATCGAAGAATCGCGGGCAATCCAGGTTGAACTGATCCGTGCGGCGTGTCAGCGCACTCCCGGCGCGGCGGGCCTTGCGCCGGAGGGACTCGCCATTATTGCGAGCAGTGTTGCGCTCTCGCTGACGCGGGAACGCCAATTAGGCACCATATCGGGGCACGCCCAGATCGAGGCGATGATCGAGAAATTTCTGGAATTAACCGAGCCGCGCTGATCCGGTGCATATTCGCCAAATACGGATGACGCTATCCCAACGAAAAGGGTCTAACATGGACATCGAAAGCGAGCTGTCGCAGCTCAAAGCCACCTTGCAACGCTTAAGCGACCGGCAGGCCATCCTTGACGTGATCGTGCGCGAGTCGCGCGGGCGCGACCGCCACGATACTGAGCTGACGGCAAGTTGCTATTGGCCCGAAGGTGCCGATGAACACGGTCCAGTTCCGTTTCCCGCAACCGAATATCCCGAAATCGCCAACAAGGGACACGCGGGAGCCTTCGCTATGAACCAGCATAATCTCGCCAACCATTCCTGCGAGATCGATGGCGACACCGCATATTGCGAGACCTACGTCCTTGGCACATTACTCTCGCTCGACGGCGAGACCTGCACGATTGCGGCTGGGCGCTATATGGACCAGCTCGAAAGGCGCGGCGGGGAATGGCGCATCCTGTGGCGTCGCTCGACCGTCGAAGCGGCCATCCAGGGCGACGCCACCTGGTTGCAATCGCCGCCGGTGAAGGGCTTCCTGAAGGGCACGCGTGATCGGGAGGATCTGTCTTATCAGCGGCCCTACGTTATCGCCGGACCCGGCGCGCGCTGGTAACCGAGCGGCAGGACATTCTCGCAGAAATGATCGGCGATGAACGTGGTGACATTCGCCACTCGCTCGTCAGCCTTGAGGAGGGCGTGTAGACCAACCGAACCATACGTCACTCTCTATCCCTGGGACCTCCCGGCCGCCTTGCCGGGCGGGTGGAACTCGCGTGATACGGCTCAGGCGTTCGCCGACTTGCGGGATATGTTGCGGCGCAGTTCTCGGACAAGGTGCGGCACTTCATCACGCTCAACGAGATGTCCACGTTCATCGACGTGGGATACGGCACGAAAGCCCATGCGCCGGGCTTGGCACTGGGACCGGGCAAGCGCCTGAACCAGGCGCGGCACCATGCGCTGCTCGCGCACGGCTTGGCGTGGAGGCCATCAGGCCGCGGGCCAAGGCCGGCACGAAGATTGGGCTCGCCAAAAACTCGGCGGTCACCATTCCGGCGATCGAAACTGCACTACATGTCGCGGCGGCTAAGAAGGCGTTCCATTCCCGGAAAGGCTTCGCTGCGGCGAATCCAGCACCGCACCGTAAATTTGTCCCATGTCCCGCCATCAGCCGAGCTGCACGATCGTCGATGCGGGAGCCATTCCCCCGGCCGTGGCAGTGAGGCGCACCGGGCCCTTGGTCCCACGGGCGCGAAGGATCGCCAGCGCGCGACCGTGGAAGGTCTGCGCCTGCGAAGCCTGGAACGAGCCCACCGCGAAAGGATTGGCGCTGCCGAACCCGATCAGATCGGCGGGGCCGTCCACCTGTAGCCGAACGCTGACCTTGTCATCCTGGCGCAGCCGGCCCGCGGCGTCGAGCACCTGGAGATCGATGAAGTGCAGGGCTTGCCGATCGCTTCCAGCGAGCCTCCGCTCGGGCATCAGTCTGAGCTTGGCTGCGGACCCGACCGTCGCGAGGCTCTTGCGGGCGATCACCGCCCCGCTCCGGTACACGACGGCTTCTAGGACGCCTTGCGCATAGGCCACCTTCAATTCGGCGCGCATTTTGTCGCCGGGGAACAGCACCCGCTCGCCCATCTTCACTCCGTTGAGCAGCAGCTCGATCCGGTCGCCGGACGTGTAGACCCGCACCGCAAGCTCTTTGCCTTCGCTGCCTGGCCAAGTCCAACTCTGGAGCTCGTCCGACCAGCCCCAGTTGGAGACCGACTCTATCTTGCCCTCGGGGACCGGTCGCTGCACCGCCATCTCCAGACGGCTCAGGCCCCAGACGACGTCCCTATAGCGCGACGGCGCCTTCTGGTTGCCGATCAGGTCGATGTCGCCGCACCAGGCGTTGACCCATGGCCAGCTCGGCAGGTTGTAGGCGACCCCGCCCACAGAAATGTTCGTCGCGGCGCCTAATCCGGCTTCGCCAAGATAGTCCATCGCGGTCCACACGAACTCGCCGAGGAAATACGGGACCCGCTCGGCTAAGCGGGCATAGTCCGAAGCGTCCGCCGGAAAAGTCTCAGAAGCATAAACCGTTCGTTCGGGATGCTCGGCGCGCTCGGGTTCGATGTCCTCCAGCCGGTAGTTGTAGCCCGGCACGTCGAGAAAAATCGTTGAGGCATTGTCGCGCCGTCCGGCGAAGCCGGGCCTAGCAGTACCGGCCGTGGCGACCATCGGCGCGCCAAGTAACCCGTTCACACCGGCGGTCACCGGCCGGGTCTGATCCAGGCGCTTGATCGCGTTGCTCAGCTTCCAGGCCCATTCGACGCCCTCGTCGGTCGCCCGCTGCGGCACTTCGTTGCCGATGCTCCACATCACCACGCTGGGGCTGTTACGAGCGGGCAACACCATGCTCTGGATGACGTCGTGCCAGTGCTCCCCGAAGCGAACCGAGAAATCCTGCGGCAGCTTTTCGACGTGCCAGATGTCGAAGGCCTCATCGATCAGCAGCATGCCCAGTCGGTCGCAGGCCTCGCGCAGGGAACGCGAGGCGATGTTATGCGCGCTCCGCACTGCGTTGAAGCCGCGTTCCTTGAGCAGGCGAATGCGGCGTTCGTCGGCGTCGCGAAAGGCACAGGCGCCGAGCAGTCCGTTGTCGTGATGGATGCAACCGCCGCGCAGAACTGTGCGCGTGCCGTTGATCGTCATCCCCAGCTTCGAATCGAATCCTACGGTGCGGATGCCGAAGGCCTGAGCCATGCGATCGATCACCGTCGACCCGCGATGCAGTTCGCTTTCGAGCGTGTAGAGGGTGGGACTCTCGGGCGACCAGAGCCGGGGCGAGCGCACTGAGAGCGTCTGCCTCGCCTCCTCGCCGGCCAGGCCGCTGGCTTCTGCCACGATCCGCCCGGAGGGCTCGCGCAGCCGAGTGACCAGCATCATGGTCGGATCGGCGGCTACTATGGCGGTGACCACGTCGATCTCTGCTCGGCCAGCAGATATGCGGCGCGTCCAGGCACCGACCCCCCAGCGCTCCAGGCGAGTGCCCGAGGGAACAACATCGACGCGGACCTCGCGATAGATGCCAGAGCCACTGTACCAGCGGCTGTTGCGGCCCGAGTTCTGAACCCGAACCGCCAGGACGTTGTCCCCGCCGCGGCGTAGGTGCGGAGTGAGATCGACTGCAAACGGGCTGTAGCCGCCGACGTTTCGCGCCAGCGGCTGGCCGTTCAACCATAGCGCGGACTCGAGATAGATCCCGTCGAAGACGACCTCGACCCGGGCATCGTCAGGAATGCCGTCTATTCGGAAGTGCTTACGGTACCAGCCTTCGCCGCCGACAGCGAAGCCGGTGGCAGTTCTGCCCGCCGCGTTTTTATCAAACGGCCCGAGCTGATCGGGCGGGGTTCCGTCGGGCACATCCTCGATGCTCCAGTCGTGCGGCAGATCGACGACGCGCCAGTTGCGGTCGTCGAAGCCCGGCCGCTCCAGCCCTTGCGCTTCACCGCGCAGGAAGCGCCATTTCGTGTTGAACGGTTGATCGCGGCCGAGACGCAATGCGGATTCCTTCGCGGGAAGCGGGGCGGCCGCGGCATCGTTGCGCAACCCCAGGGGAAGCAGCGCGGTGCTCGCGGCAATGGCCAGCGCGCTGCGTCGATCGACTGTGAAGCGCCCGCTCACTTGATGTCTCCCAATTGTAGCAACCGGGCATCGGCGCGGTCGAGTTGCTCGGGCTTGGCAAATCCGAACTGGACGAGCGAACGCAGCGAGAAATTGCCTAGGTGGGGTTTCAGCATCGGCACGCTCAGTCGCGCGTCGATGTTCGGAACCTCCTCGGTGATGATGGCCCAGGCGCTCGGTATCTTCATCAGTTCGGCTATGGGCGTATTTCGTGTGCTGATGCGGTAGGCGACGCGTTCCGGCTGCACGAAGGACGTGGCTGGCGGGTAGAGGGGGGCATCCATGGTAGGTCTCCGTCAGTGGCTGTCAGGCGACAAGCCGCGGTTGAACAATGCCCTGGTAATCGTCCGAACCTCCTGCCGATTGCAATTGGACGCCGGAGTAGCGGCCGAGCCGGGCAGTGACATCCCCAAAAACGTCAGGCAGCGAATTCATCGTAGTCGCCGTGCCCAATCCACATAGAGGATGACGACCATACGGATTATTTCGGGCGGCGAATGAAAATATCGGAACGGACGTGACCTTATTCATCCGTCGCGGTTAGCAAACCGGCTCTCCGTCTACCATCCCTTTGACAGAGCTCATGAGGCTGCCTGTGCAGATGATGCTGCAAGAACAACTGATACGGTGGTTGCAGTCAGCCGCGCGAGCTTTTCAGCAGCCCTGACCGTGGATGGACGAATATTCGCTGAGCCTTCGTGGCTGCCGTCAACCTTCATTAACGTTGGTCCTCATCAGTCGAACTTGTTGTCTCCGCAGCAGGCCGTTATGACCATTACAGCGATTTCGGCGGCACCTTCAACCCGAAGGTTGGCGTGACTCTCAAGCCGATCGAATCGGTCAGCATCCGCGGGGCCTGGGGCAAGAGCTTCGTTGCGCCCAGCCTTGCCGACAGCTTCATCGCTGATCCGACGGCGATCAACTGGATCGATGGTGCAACGCTGAATTTCATCGCACCGCCAGCCGTGCTTGCGGCCAATGGCTTCCCGCCGGTTGGTGCCGGCCAGAAGATCATGTTCCTGCTCGGCTCCAATGCGGGGCTGCAACCGCAGAAGGCGACGACCTGGTCGGTCGGCCTGGACATCCAGCCCGCAGACGTGCCGGGCCTGAAGATGAGCACTACCTACTATAATATCAGATATAGTAACATCATCCAGCTGGTCCCCTTTTTTTATCAATCAGAACCAGTTCTTCTCGGTCTTCGCGCCGGTTGCCTTCACCCGCAATCCGACCCAGGCCCAGATCGACGCAATTACGGCCAATGCGGAGAATCGCAGCGGATCATTTCCGATCCTACGCGCCTGCCGATGACCAAGGCAGACGAGGCGCGGCTGTTCGCCAGCCATGACGATCTTCGCACTCGCGATCCGCGGACTCGGCCCGCTCACCGAAGAAGGTTCGGGGCTGCTGATCATGGCTATCGCTGGCGGCGCACTGGTCATAATCCAGGGCCGGATTGCCGACAGCTACGGGCTGCAATAGTGGTTCCTGGTGACGGCGGCTTGTGAATTTTACGCGATCTTCTATGCATTGTGGGGATCGAGACCGACCAACGCGCTGCCAGCGGAGAAAGTAAGATGAAGACGATCAAGATGCGAACCACCGGTATCATTTTCGCACTGTTGGCGATGCTGGGATTGGCTTCACCCGCGCTCGCCAAACCGCTGGTCGATTGCCCGTTGCGGGATGCGCCATTCTCCGCGGCATCTCCGCTCATCGACGTCCTGTTGAGTCCGGCGGCCAAGGCGATCGTCGATCGTGCAGCGCCGGGGCGTTTGGCGCAAATGCCCGAGCGTTTCGTCGGCACGAACCCGCCGACCTTTGCCGCAATCCTGTCGCTCAGGGAAGCATCGCGTTTCACCGGCCTGGATGCCGAGGCGCTGGCCAGCGTTGACACGCAGCTGCGCGCCCTGCCGGTGACGCAGGCGGACAAGGTCGCACGCTGCGCCCGCTACGACACCGCGCCGCCGCAGCTCGTGATTCCCACGGGCCGCCCGCGGGTTCTCCTGTTCGAGAAGATCAACGGCTTTCGCGACGATCCGTCCGTCACGGCGGCGCATGCAGCCTTCCTTGCGATCGCCCAGCGCAATGGTTGGGGCATCGTGACGACCGACAAAGGCAGTGCATTCACTCCGTCGATCCTCGCGCGGTTCGACGCAGTCATCTGGAACAATATCAGCGGAGACGTGCTGACGCTGTCGCAGCGCCGCGCCTTCCAGAACTATATGACGGGCGGCGGCGGCTTCGTCGGCGTGCACGGCACCGCGGGCGATCCGGTCTACTTCTGGGACTGGTACGCCGATACGCTGCTCGGCGCACGCTTCGTCGGCCATCCGATGTCGCCGCAGTTCCAGGACGCCAAGGTCCGTGTCGACGATCCCGCTCATCCCATCGTCCATGGCCTGCCCGCCGACTGGGTGATGAACGACGAATGGTATTCGTTCCGGAACAGCCCGCGCGCCAGCGGATCGCACATCATCGCGACGCTGGACGAGAGCACCTACAAGCCCGACGGCGCACCTGGCCAGAGGCTGCGCATGGGCGCTGATCATCCGATCGCCTGGATCCGCTGCATCGGCAAGGGGCGGATGTTCTATTCCGCGATCGGACACCGCCCGGAACGCTATTCGGACGCGATCTACCAGCAGTTGTTGACGCAGGCGATCGGCTGGTCGGCCGGGATCGGCGGCAAGGATTGCAGGTTGGCCGGATAAGCATGGAAGTCGAAGTTGCCTGGGAGGTCGGCGCGCTGCTGGGAGAAGGTCCGGCCTGGTTGCAGGATGAGGGCGCCTTGCGCTTGGTCGATATCAAGGCCGGCAAGCTCCATCGATACCAGCCCGTGACCGGCGCTCGCAGCAGCATTGAAGTTGGAGGAAAGCCCAGTTTTGTGATCCCCGAGGCCGGCGGCGGGATGCTCGTCGGTTCGCGCAATGCGGTGCATCGCATGGAAGGCGAGCGGCTGGGCGTGCGGCTTGCGGTGTTCGACATGCCCGATCACAACCGTACCAATGACGCCACGGTCGATGGCGAGGGCCGCATCTGGTTCGGCACTATGGACGATGATGAAGCACAGCCCACCGGCGCGCTTTATTGCCTCGATCGATCGGGGGTGCACGACCTCGGCGGCGAGGCGGTTGTGACCAATGGACCGGCGTTAAGCCGCGACGGCCGGACGCTGTACCATGTCGATTCGGGCGGGCTCAACGAAGCCGCACTTGCCGAGCAGCCACTTGCCGGCGCGCTTTTAGCGTTTGCGGCGCCCGTGCCGGGCAACCCGCTTCCGTCCGCCCGGATCGGCTGATGCGTTGGCAGGCTTATGGTGATTGGGGCACCAGCTGCCTGCGTCTCTACCGGCTCGAGCAGGGCCGTGTCGTCGCGCGGGCGGACGGGCCCGGCATCCACAAGCTGCCCGCAGCGCCCGCCGTGGCGTTGCGCGAGACATTGGCGCTGCTCGGGCCAGATCGCCCCGCGGAGATCCGCCTGTGCGGCATGGCAGGCGCGCGCGGAGGTTTGGCCGAAGTGGGCTATGTCGAATGTCCCGCGGATGCGCGGAAATGGTCAGGCGCCGCCGCTTCACTGCAACTCGATGGCATCCCGCTGCGCATTGCCGCCGGTCTTGCCTGCCGAAACGATTTGCCCGAGGTGATGCGCGGTGAGGAAACGCAGGTCTTTGGCGCGCTGACGGTCGAGCCCGAGCTTGGCGCGGTGCTGCTGCCCGGAACGCACAGCAAATGGGTGCAGGTGGCGGATGGCGCGATCACGCGCATTCACACGTTCCTGACCGGTGAACTTTTTGCGCTCCTGGCGGATCAATCGACGCTGGCGCCCGCCGCCACGGGCACCGCGGTTGACGAGGAGGCAGGGTTCGCCGAAGGCCTGACGCAGGCGCTGAACGGCGCCGGTCTGGCGGCCACGCTGTTCGCCACGCGCGCGCTGCAACTGCGCGAGAACCGCTCGGGCCGCTGGGCAAGCGGCTTCCTTTCGGGGCTGCTGATCGGTGACGAACTGGGTGAAGTCCGCCGCAAGGGTGATTTGCCCGATCGGGTCACGGTGATCGGCGCGCCGGATCTGTCGGATCGCTATGTGCAGGGGCTAACGCAGTGCTGCGTTGCCGTGCAACGGCTAGATGGCCAGGATTGCGCGCTCAAGGGGCTGGGACTGCTCGATGAAGACGATTGACGAAGCGCTTGCTGCCGGCAGCCCGCCGATCGTCGCCATTCTGCGTGGGCTGCGGCCGGAGGAAGCGGTCGGTGTGGGTGCGGCGCTCTTTGCCGCCGGAATCCGGCTGATCGAGGTTCCGCTCAATTCCCCCGATCCTTTCACCAGCATCGCGGCCATGCAGGCCTCGCTCGGCGACCGCGCATTAGTTGGCGCGGGAACCGTGCTCGATCTTCCCTCGGTGGATGCGCTCGCCGCGACCCAGGCGCGGATCATGGTGACGCCCAATACCGATCCCGCGATAATCGCGCGCGGTGTCGAGAGCGGCCTCGAGGTGATGCCAGGCTTCCTGACGCCGAGCGAGGCTTTCGTCGCCATCCGCGCGGGTGCGCGCCGGCTGAAGTTGTTTCCGGCCTCAGTCATGGGCCCGGCTTACGTGACAGCGCTGCGCGACGTGCTGCCTCCGCAGACGGGCGTCTGGGCGGTCGGCGGCGTCGGTGCGGGCAATATCGCCGAATGGCTGAGAGCGGGCGCCGAGGGCATAGCGGTCGGCGGCGCGCTCTTTCGGCCGGGCGATTCACCTGCCGACGTTGCCGCAAAAACGGCTGCGCTGGTGGCGGCCTGGCGGGGATAGGCGGGGCGCAGCCTCATGGTCGCGCCCCAGACTCTCAGTGCTTGGCCGGCAGCCTCGCGAGATCGGCATCGATCTTGGCGAGGACCCCATCGGACAGCGTGTCGCCGGCGTAACCTTGCACGGTCTTGAGCGTCATCCCGCGTGCCATCTCGATCTGTGGGTTCGACGCGATCGCTGGCGCGTATTTGGCGACAATCGCCTTGGCGGCGGGATCGTCGAGCAGCGTCCCAATGTCGGTTGCCGCAGTGGTGTAGTGGCCGGCCGCTGGTGCCGGCGCAGGCACGGGCTCGGCCTGGGCGGCAATGGACATCGACAAGGCGAGCAGGGCAATTCCGAGAAGTTTGTGCATTTTGAGATTCTCCGTGGGACTGGGACCAAACAGCGGTCGGTCAGTGGATATGGTATCGCTACCCTTACCGGGCGAATTCTATCAGGGCTACACCTTCGGGCGGCAGTGCGAGCGAAAGCCGCCGATCATCGTCGAGGCGAAATGTAACCGGCGGGGCAATCTCCGCTGCGCGCCGCAATTGCGCGATCTGGTCGGGCCGCGGATATTGCGGCGATCCCATCGCCCGCCAGGCAGGCATCGGCGATCCGCGCTCCTGGTCAACGAAGCTAACCAACACCCGCTCGCCGCTGCGGGCACCGGCAAACTGGATATCGAGCCGCTTTGCATCGCCGATCACGCTGCGGGTGCTGCTTGCGCCGGGAATGCCGGCGGGCTGCTTAGCGTCGGCGAGGTTCCAGACCAGCGCCGCAACGCTTCCGTCACTACGCCGCGAGGCGAGCGCCGGACCGTCTGCGATCAGGCGTTGCGTGCCCAGCCGGTGGAGCAGGCGATAGGTATTGAACGGAGGCAGCGCGATGCCTTTCACGATCGTGCCCCAGCCCAGATCGCCTTCCTTGAGCAGATAGTTGGCGACGCCCAATTCCTCGTAGGTGCCGCTGAGTACCCACGGTGACATCGCCTGCAGGTGCGGCAAGCATTCGCGGACGATGTGCGCGATCATCGCCGGGCTGTTGCAGGACCATTCGGTCAGCCAGAAGGGCATGCCTTTGAAGCGCGTCGCGTCGATCTTCGCCCGTGCGCGGCGCACGGCTTCGGGAATGACGTCGGGTGTGGCAAAGACCGCCCCTTCGCCGAACAGCTTCGTCTGGTTGTCGCCGGCGTAGGCATGACTGGTGACGAAATCGACCGGGGCGTTACCGGCATCGCAAAAACCGAGGAATTCCGGTATCCATGCGGTGGACGACGTTGCCGGACCGCCGACCTGGATCTTGTCGTCGACCGATTTAATGGCGACTGCGGTGGCCTTGTAGAGATCGAAATACTGCTGCTGAGACCCGGCCCAGAAGAACGCAAGGTTGGGCTCGTTCCAGACCTCGAACGGCCAGTTGCGCACCGCCGCGATGCCGTAGCGGTCGGCCAAGTGGACCACGAATTCGCGAACGAAGCTTCCCCAAGCTTCCATGCTCGTCGGCGGGGTTACGTTGCCAGCATAAAAACCGAAGGTCCGATCGCCCGAGGCCAGCCGCTTGGGCATGAAGCTGAGCTCCACCAGCGGGCTCATGCCGCGCTCGACGAGCCCGTCATAGATTCGGTCGACGTTTTGCCAGTTCGGCGGCGCGGTTGGGGCACGGGAGAGGATCGAGGGCGCGTGCACACCCAGCTCGTCGTTGAAGATGCCATGAAACCGTACACGCTTCAGCCCGGCTTCAGCCTTCCAGCGATCGAGGTCGCGACGCCAGTCTTCGCGCAGGGTAATGGCGGCGCGGTCGGATCCTGCGCATTCCGACCAGATATGGGGGAGGGTACCCGAGACGTGGCCAAGATCGACCCGAACTGGCAGGCGCAGCCTTTCGGCCCGCAGCTGGTCCGGCATAGCAAGCACTGCCCCTGCACTCTGGGCGAGAAAGCTGCGGCGGTCCATTGTCATCCTCAATATCCCCAAAGCACCCGGCTTCTGCCAAATCGCTGCTTGACAGCGCCGCGCGGGCGCGATGATATTGGCCTTACCAATAGCAATTAGGGATCAAGAATGCGGTTGGCAATAGAGAACGGAGTGACGGGCTTAGCGCTGCTATTGGCGTCTATTTCCGCAACGGCTGTGCCGACGCTCGCGATTGGGCAGATCGCGCCCGCCGTCTCGGCCGCGCCGCGCCATGCCACCGATATTTCGGAGGGCTGGCGCTTCCGCTTCGGTGAGCAACCCGATGCCGTGACCACCGCGGGTTTCGATGACGGCGGATGGCAGCAGGTGAGTATCCCGCATAGCTGGAACCGCCTCGGCGAATACGCCCTGAAGCGCTCGGCCGAGGCGGACAAGGTACAGGGGATCGGGTGGTATCGTCTGCACCTCGATGCGCCACTCGCAGTCAGCGGACAGCGTCAATACCTTGACTTCGCGGCCGTCGGAAGCATCGCCGATGTCTGGGTGAATGGTGTCCATGTCGGGGTGCATCGCGGTGCCTTTTCGCGTTTCAGATTCGACGTTACGGCGCAGTGGAAGCCGGGCGCGGCCAATGTCATCGTCGTTCGGGCTGACAATTCCAAGCCTGCAGTCGGTAGTTCGACCGAGGATGTGATCCCTCTTTCTGGCGATTTCTTCGTCCACGGCGGCATCTATCGCGGCGTCACGCTTATAACCGCGAACGAAGCGGGACTCGACCTGCTCGACTATGGCGGACCCGGCATTTATGCCCGGGCTACAAACGTGTCCGTCGAGAAAGCCGACATCGCGGTGCTCGCGCGCCTTCGCAATCAAGGCAGCGCATCGCGCCCGCTTGAGATCGTGACGACGCTCCGCGATGCGCAGGGTGGCCAGGTCGCGCAAAGCCATCAGCGCCTGGCGCTCAAGTTTGGAACGGCGGAAACGACGGCCAGCCTGCCCCTCGCCGCGCCGCATTTATGGAACGGCCGCTCCGATCCCTATCATTATTCGGTCACGGTTGATGTCACCGAGCGGGGGCGTATCATCGACAGCGTCACCCAGCCGCTCGGCATCCGGAGCTTTCGTTTCGATGCCAACGAGGGCTTCATCCTCAACGGCAAATATCTGCAGCTCCACGGCGTCTCGCGCCATCAGGACCGCGAGGGTAAGGGATGGGCGCTCACCCCGGCCGACCAAGCCGAGGACATGGCGTTGATCGCGGAGATGGGGGCCAATACGGTCCGCATGGCGCACTATCAGCATGCCGACGAATGGGTCGCCGCCGCCGACAAGGCCGGAATGGTCGCCTGGGCGGAGGTGCCCTACGTCACAACGCCTTCACTGCGCGGCGGGCAAGGCTCACCCGAGCTTTGGGCCAATGCCGAGCAGCAGCTGCGCGAACTGATCCGACAGGACTATAATCACCCGTCGGTCATGATGTGGTCGATCGGCAATGAAGTCGACTCCGCCAAGGGTTTCGGCATCAAGGGCGAACCGCCCAAGCCGCTGGCGTTGCTCCAGCATCTGCAGCAGGTGGCCAAGCAGGAGGATTCCATCCGGCCGACGACCTTCGCCGATTGCTGTGAGGAGCTCGGCATGATGGAGACCGCTGGCGAGGAGCTCTCGGGGACGGCGGACCTGATCGGCTACAACCGCTACTACGGCTGGTATTATCCGAAACCCCTGGAGGCGCGCGCACAGCTTGGCGCGCAGATGGACCATTTCCACGCCAAGCACCCGGCGCTGCCGATCTCGATCTCCGAATACGGTGCGGGCGGCGCGGTCAGCCAGCACAGCGACAATGTCAGGGCGGGCTTCCTCAACTTTAGCGGCCGGCCGCAGCCCGAGGAGTTCGAAAGTTTTGTCCACGAGGAAACCTGGCCGGCGATCGGCGCGCGGAAATATATTTTCGCGAGCTGGGTGTGGAACATGTTCGATTTCGCCAGCGACCTGCGCGAGGAGGGCGACAGCGTCGATCTCAATACCAAGGGTCTCGTCACCGACGATCGCAAGACGAAGAAGGACGCCTTCTATTATTATCAGGCACAATGGTCGGACGCGCCGATGATCCATCTGGCCTACAAACGCTACGCCCAGCGGGCCTATCCGGTGATGGAGGTGAAGGCCTACAGCAATGCCCCGCGTGCCCAGCTGAGCTGGAATGGGCAGGCGCTGGGCGAGGTGACCTGCGGCGACGGCGTCTGCCGCTGGCCGAACGTGATGCTGCGCCCGGGTGCAAACCGGGCAGTGGTCACGGCGCAGAACGGCGCTAGCGACAATGCGATCTGGACGGGACCGGACTCGGCCAGGGGCATCTTTGTCGAGGCGGGCGACCTCGCCGGGCATGTCGTCGCGGGCAAGCGTTTCGGTTCGGACAATTTCGTCACCGGCGGCACGCCGATGGTGCTCAACATGGGCGGCTTTGGTGGCCGGCGCCTCGGACCGCCGCGCAGCGTCGCGTCGCCGAACCCCGAACTCTACGACTTCTGGCGCGAGGGCGACAATTTCAGCTATCTGCTTCCGGTGCCGAACGGGAAATGGAAGGTGACAATCCACACGTTCGAGCCGCGTCCAGCGGCGCCGGAATCGCTTACCATGAGTGTCAAGGCGAATGGTGCGGTGGCCTTGGCGCCGTTCAACGTGAAGCAGGCCGCGGGTGGGGCGCTCATGGGCCTGTCGCGCAGCTTCCCGGCGAGGGTTAAGGACGGCATGCTGCGGCTCGACTTCGCCGGCAACGGCGGCAAGGCGGTGGTCGCCGCGATCGAGGTGGCCAGGTGAAGCTGGCGCGCCGCGAACTGCTCCGCGGCGGCGCGGCGCTCGCTCTGCTCGGTGCCGCGCCCGCCGTGGCGCGGGGGAGGGCACCACTCGGCCTGGCTGACATCACCGTGATCAAGGAGCTCGCGCGCGACTATCCCGGAACGCTACGGCAGGTCGCGGCCATGGGTTATACGCATTTCGGCTTCCGGCTGGCGTCCTTCGGTTCCAGCGCAAGTGAGCTTGCGCCGCAGGACAAGGCGAGGGCGGTACGCGAGGCGGGACTCAAGGTAGGTGTCGTCCGCTTTTCCGCCATAAATGCCGATTACGACAAGCAGATCGTCCAGGCGGCCGCGATCGGCGCGCAGACCATCGCGATGACCGCGGCGCCGGTCTTCATCTCGCGCCAGCTCGGCGTCGCCACGCGCGCCGCCTTCGACGCTTGGCTGCCCCAGCTCGCTGCTCTCGGTGCGAAGTGCCGCGCGGCGGGGCTTCGCTTCGTCTACCACACGCATTGGTGGGATTTCATGCCGCTCGAGGGCGGCGAGGCACCGCTCGACATCATTGCGCGAACGATGTCGCCGGCCGACGTCGCCTTCGAGGTCGATCTTGCTTGGTGTTGGTATGGCGGCGTCGCTCCGCTCGATCTGCTGGCACGGCTCGGTGAGCGTGTCGCCTCGATGCATTTCAAGGATATCGATCGTGCCCGCGGCAAGAGTATCACCGATCACGCCGTGGTGATCGGCAGCGGCGAGATGGACTACGCCGCGCTGCTGCCGCGCATCCGTCGGGTGACATCGGCGGTTGGCTATATCGAGGTCGATTCCCCCGATGACGGGCTTGCCGCCGCTGCGGCGGGCGCGCGCTACTTCAGAGATAACCGCCGAGGTCTACCACGCGTCCCTGCTCTGCGCTGAGATAGGCGGCGTAGACCAGGAGCAGCGTGTCGCAGGCGAGCATCATGTCGCTCTTCGGTGCATGCCCTCGCGCGATCGCGCCGATGAAGTCGCGCAGTTCCTCGGGATAACCCGTAACCGCATTCTCGTCGGGCGCGGGGAACGACCAGCCTTCCTTGGTCTCGGTCTTCTCGACGAGATATTCGTCGGCGAAATAAGCGCCGTCGGGCGTATAGGCCTGGCACATTGTGTTGGGATTGATGTTCGCCGTCACTTGCGCGCGCGAGCCATGCGCGGTCAGGTAGTTGCGGATGCCGCCCAGACGCGTGTCGGTCGAAGTGAGCTGGGCAATCGAACCGTCGCTGAAGCTGACCGTCACCGCGCCGAAATCCTCAACGTCGGCCCAATCGGCGACCACGTGATGCGGCTGCTGCGCGCGGAAGGCGGCCACGTCGGTGAGGCGAGCGACGGTCGCAGTGACGCTGGCTGGCCGGATCGGCCTGCCGTCGCGGCGGCGACCTTCCCGTTGCTTGAGCCACAGCGCGGCACCGATCGGATGGACGCCGAGCCGCAACAGCGATCCGCCACCGGCCGTGCGCCAGTGCCGCGAATAGGGTGCGTGCGAACCCGAATGCGATTCCTCACCCTCGATGCGGAGGATCGCCGAATCGCTCGCCGCCATCAACTGGTCGAGCTTGGCAATGGGCGGGGCGTGAACCCAATTTTCACCGTAGCAAAAGGTGACGCCCGATTGCGTGACAGCCTCGCGCACCTGCTGTGCCTGTGCGCTGACGGCATCGAGCATGGATTGGCGGGGAAAGCCCTCTGCGCTCCAATCCTCTCCGGCATCCGTCGGGCCGAAATAGCCGCCGAGCGGCTTCTCGCAGATGATATGCTTGCCTGCTTTCGCCGCGGCGAGGATCATGGGCACGTGGAGGTGATTTGGCGCACAAAGGTCGATCGCATCGATCGCGGGGTCGGCCAGCAACTCTTGCCAGTCGCTTTCGTAGCGACCGATGCCGTGTTCCGCGGCCAGGGCACTGGCGCGCTGGGCGTTGCGTCCGCAGATCGCGGCGATCTCGAAGCGCTCGCCATAGACCTTGCGGTAGGAGGCGAGGTGAAAATGTGCCGCGAAGCCGGTGCCGATCACGGCGATGCGCAGGGGGGAGGTCATGTCAGTCAGCAAGCTCCTTGCCCAAGGTTTCGGGGGCCATCCAGGCGGCGATCAAGCCGACAGCGAAGACCGAGCACATCACCATCGCCGAATAGCGCAGCGGCAAGGGGCTGGGATAGGCCGCAAAGACCCTGGTAGTGAGTGCGGCCGAAAGGAAGCCGCCCGCCGCTGCGGCGAAACGGCCGAGATTATAACAGAACGACACACCCGTCCCGCGGATGCGTGAGCTGAACAACTCGGGGAGGTATATGGAGAAGCCCGCGAAGACGCTGAACTGGGCGATGCCCATCAGCGGAATCATCCAGTAGGCATCGGAGGGCGTCTCCATCCAGCCATAGACCAGTGCGGTGACCACGCCCGCGGCGGCGAAGCCTGTCATGAAGGCCGGTCGCCGGCCGAAGCGGTTGGCGCCCCAGGTGAACAGCGCCATGCCGACCGCCGCACCGATCATCTGCAGCAGATAGGCGAGGTTTTTGGCCTGCGCGGCGAGTTGCCCGACCTGGTTGGCAGGAGCGATGGCCTTGAAGTAGGCGATGAAGATCGCGTCCTGAAGGTCGGTTGCATATTCGCCGATGCCCCAGAGGCCCACCACCCCGCCCAGCGCCAGCATTGCGCCGATCGCGAGGTTGCGCCGTTCCTTACGGTCCGCCAGCAGCAACGCATAAGAGCCGAAGGCGCCCTGGGGCAGCTTGCCTTCGGCTTTGAGTTTGAGCCAGCTGTCCGATTCCCGCAGAAACAGCAACGCAGCAGCGGCGATGATGATCGGAAGCATCCCCACGGCGAAGAGCCAGCGCCAAACCTGGTCATGTACCACCGTGCCCCCGGCAGCGAGGCTGTCGAAACCGATCTTGGTCAGCGCCGCGCCGATATTGCCCACGACCGAGAGAACCTGCAGCCCGGCGAGCATGGCAACACGGGTGCTGCCCGCGAAGTTGTCCGCAATAATCGCCACCGCCAAGCCGAAGACACCGCCGATGCCAAAGCCGGCGATCACCCGCAGGACGAGGAACTGGTCGGCATTCTGGGAGAGAGCGGTGGCGCCGGTCCCGAGAGAATAGATAAGGATCGAGACCGTCAGCAGGCGCACGCGGCCGAAGCGATCGCCCAAGGCGCCGATCGTCAGCCCGCCGAGTCCCCAGCCGATGAGGAACAGTGCCGTCACCACCTTGCCGAAGGCTTGCACCGAAAGGTCGCCGGGCGGCAAGCCGAGCAGGTTGGAGAGCGCCGAAACCCGCGCCAGCGAGAACAAGCGCTGGTCCATGTTGTCGAACAGCCAGGCGCCGCCCGCAACGGCGAAGACCAGCCACTGGTATCCGCTGTTACCGCGCCGCCAGGACTTGTCGCTTGCGATTGCCGTCATCGGACATACTCCAATAGGTCCGGCCATTCCGGTGCCGCCGGGATTGCTCCAGGTCGCATGATCACGCAGCCGGCAAGGTGCTGCCCTACCCGGGCCGCATCATCCACCGTCAGGTCGGCCAGGCGGCCGGCGAGATAGCCGGCATTGAAAGCATCGCCGCCGCCGCTGGTGGCGACTGGTTCGAGGCGGACGGGCGGCGGCATGATGTTGCCATCGGGCAGGCGGCAGCCCCGCTCGCCGATCTTTACCAGGGCTTCCGCACAGCCGAGACTTTGCCAGTGGTGCGCCACCGCGTCGGCATCGCCGAAGCAGACGATGCGGGCCATTATCTTTCCTTTCGTCTCACCAGTTCCACATCGTTCCGTCCTCAAGCCGGGCGACGGGCAGGTAGGCGCGCTTGTAGGGGTATTTGGCGGCGAGCTCCTCGTCGATGTCGACGCCGTGCCCCGGCGTCTCGCCGCAGAACAGCTCGCCCGCCTTGAATGCATAGTCGTGAGGGAACACCGCGTCGGTTTCCTCGCTGTGGCGCATGTATTCCTGAATGCCGAAGTTGGGAACCCAGGTATCGAAATGCAGCGCCGCGCCCATCGTCACGGGCGAGAGGTCGGTGGCGCCGTGGCAGCCGGTCCGGACTTGGTAAAGCGCCGCGAGGTCGGCGATGCGGCGCAGATGGGTGATGCCGCCCGCGCCCACGACAGTGCAGCGGATATAGTCGATCAACTGGTTCTGGATCAGGTCCTTGGCATCCCAGATCGTACTGAAAACCTCGCCAACCGCCAGCGGAGTGACGGTGTGCTGGCGGACCAGTTTGAACGCCTCCTGATTTTCCGCCGGGGTGCAATCTTCCAGCCAAAACAGCTGATAAGGCTCCAGCATCTTGCCGAGATTGGCGGCTTCCTGCGGCGTGTAGCGGTGGTGGCCATCGTGGAGCAAGTGGTGATCGAAGCCATAGGTTTCGCGCAGCTTCTCGAACAGCTTGGGCACATAATTCAGAGCTTTTCGCGTATCCCAGCCGGTCACCGAAGGCAGCGCGGCGTCGGCAGGTTCATAGTAAAGCTTGCCGCGCCCGACCCCGTAGGCGTCCTTCACCCCCGGCACTCCGGTCTGCGCGCGGATCGCCTTGTAGCCCATGTCGATATACTGGCCGACCGCATCGACCGTCTCGGCGATGTCTGCGCCATTGGCGTGGCCATAGACCATGATCCCATCGCGGCTGCGCCCGCCCAGCAGCTGGTAAAGCGGCATCCCCGCCACCTTCGCCTTGATATCCCACAGCGCGACATCCACCGCCGCGACTGCCCGCATCGTCACCGGCCCGCGCCGCCAGTAGGCGCCGCGGTAGAGATACTGCCAGATGTCCTCGATCCTGCGCGGGTCCATGCCAATCAGGCAGGGGATGACGTGCTCTTCGAGATAGGCGACGACCGCCAGCTCGCGCCCGTTGAGCGTCGCGTCGCCGATGCCGTACACGCCCTGATCGGTCTCGATCTTCAAGGTCACGAAATTGCGCCCCGGGCAGGTGACGATGACCCGGGCGGCGGTGATTTTCATGATATGCGGCTTCTCCGGTTCGCAGGTTCTACCAGGCGCTTGACGATGGCCTAGCCGACTGCCAATCCCTTTCAATATTGGTCAGGCCGGTGGAATGCAAGATGCAGAATTCCGAAACGCGCGCGAAGGACCGGCTCTATCAGGACCTCGCCCGCAAGCTGATCGCTGAACTCGCCGGCGGCAACTACCCGGTGGGCAGTCGCTTGCCGGCCGAGCGCGAGCTGGCCCAGCAATACAACGTCAGCCGTCCGACCGTACGCGAGGCGGTCATCGCTATGGAAGTCCAGGGCCTGGTCGAAGTGCGCGTCGGCTCGGGTGCCTATGTGGTGCGTCTGCCGGGCAAGGGCGACATTCCGGGCTTCAACATCACCGCCTTCGAGCTGACCGAGGCGCGGCTGCTGTTCGAAGGCGAAGCAGCCGCGCTAGCCGCGACGCAAATCACCGACGAGGAAGTCGCCGAAATCGCGGCTCTGGTGCATGAGATCGCCCGCGAAAACCAGGACCCCTGGGGAACCGACAAGGCCGACCGCGCCTTCCACCTCGCCATCGCCCGGGCGACGCGCAACCATGCGGTCTACGAGACGATCGTGCGCTTCTGGGACCTGCGCTACACCTCGCCCGAGGCCGCGCTGCTGCTGAAGAAGGCGCGAACTGCCAACGTGAAGCCGGTGGTCGAGGAGCATAGGGCCGTGCTCGAAGCGCTCAGGGCGCGAGACGCCGCTGCCGCCCGCGTCGCGATGCGCACGCACCTTTCCGCTGTGCTCGACAGCCTGTTGTTCGCCACCGAGGAGAAGGCGGTCGAGGAAGCACGCCGCGCGGTCGAGGCCAAGCGCGCGCGCTACCGGCAAACCACGCGCTGACAGCGATGGCGCGCCCGCTTGAGCTGCACTTCGACAGGTTGCTGCCGGCCGATCCCGCCACCCGTGCCGAGACCGCCGATCTCCCGCCGGCCGCGGCCGAGGCGCTGTTCCACAAGGTTTCCGCGGGTAGCTTCAGACCGGCCGGCGGCCATCGTCACCGAACCGTTCGGCCAGTGGGTCATCGAGGACCATTTTGCCGCCGGGCGGCCTGGCTGGGAAAAGGTGGGCGCGGAACTGGTGAGCGACGTCGCGGCCTACGAGACGGCGAAGCTGCGTATGCTGAACGGCGCGCACTCGGCGCTGGCCTACCTCGGCCTCGCGCGAAGCTATGGGTTTGTCCACGAGGCGCTGGCCGATCCGCAAATCCGCCCATTGATTGAGCGACTGGTTCGGCCAGAGGCGACTGTTTCCCGCCGTGTGAGGGTCAGGCAGCCTGTCGATTGCTTTCGATCAGCCCGGGCCGTCCTGCTGATCGGACGTCACGCGAATTCATCCAGCGACCACTCATCGCGCCATTCGATGAACGGGTGGTCGCCATCAAAGCGGATTGGCAGCCAGACGTGCCGTCCCAGCGAGGTGTTCACGTCCAACCCGCCGTAGAGCTTCATCAGCCGGTCGTCCTCCGCGTCGATGCGGTGATTGACGAAGCGATCGGCGAAAGCCTTGCGCACCTTGCGAGAAAGCTCGCCGCTATCGAACTCTGCGCCTGATAGCGGCCCCATCCAGCGGTCGGCAATGGCGATGTAGAGATCTTGCATGCCGGGATGTTTGAACACCGAACTGATCTGCGAATTGAACGAGGTTTCACTGCGGTCGCCTCGGTCCAGCCCGCCCAGCGTGGTCCATGGACCATGATAGGTCTCGGCCTCGGCAATTTCCGTTGGATTGGGGAAATAGCCGGTGGTGCCTGAACTCGCGAGATATTGCTTCGTGCCGCGCTTGAACCAGGTCAGTCCTTCGCGCACTTCAGGCGGCCCATTGCGGGGCAGATGAGTGGAATAATAGCCGGTGAAATCAGTATAGTCGTCGGTCAGGTCGGCGACGATCATCTCGCTGTGGACGCGTTCGAAGTACATATAGGCCTTGCCATCATCCGGGCAAACGACAAGATCGAAGTCACCTGCGCTCATGCCGAGCGGGCGGACACCTCGTTTGATCAGCGTGTACGGCCCGGTGATTTTGTCGGCTACTAACACGCAGCGGGTCTGGTAGGGATCATCCAGCATCTTGATCCAGCAGACGAATTTGCCGGTCGCCTTGTTGAACAGGATGTGGGGCCGGTCGGCAAACTGGAACGGGTTGAGCGGCGATGTTGGGTCATTCAGATTTGGCGGGATGAATGTGCCAAGGTCGGTCCAGTTGTAGAGGTCCGGCGATGAATAGCAGCGCATCCCCCAGTGCCAGATCCGGTCCTTGCCGGTGGTGCGTTCCTTGTTCTCGCCGTACCAGTAATAGGTATCTCCTACTGCGATGATCGAGCTGCCTCGCACCTGGATCGGCTTGCCGGATGTGTCGAGCCAGGCTGCTCCGGGGGTAAACGATTTGCGCGGTGCAGGTTTTATTGGAGCCGCAGCACGGGCTATAGCAGGGAGTGCGGCCGCCGCCGCCCCGGCCCTGAGTAGCTGGCGTCGGTCAATGCCAGTCATTTCTCTTCCTTTATGTTGCGGGTTAGCGTCGATCTTTATGCAACGGTCAGCGTCGAAGATTTCAGGCTGGCCGAACTTGATCCGCTTGCTATAGTGAAAGTTCCGCGTTCCAAAGTCCATTTCATCGCAATGTCCCAGAATGCCAAATCGTCGCCTGTCAGGTTGAAGCGGACCGTTTGCGTTTCGCCCACTGCCAAGGTCACGCGGCGGAAGTGCTTCAGCTCCAGAACCGGCCGGGGCACGGAGCTGACGTCGTCACGGATATAGAGTTGGACCACTTCGTCGCCAGGAAGGCTGGAAAAGCCTCAAACTGTTTGGGGATATCATGCCGCAGCTGAAGGCGGCGATTGCCAAGGCCTAATGCGGTCACGACAACTGCATGCAGCTTAAGTTCATCGGCCCGCTCACTGGCGGTCGCATAGTTGGAGTTTCAAAATGATCAAACGTAAGCTTCCCACCGCTCCTGAAGAGCTGACGGTCGACATCCTGAATGACGTGATAGCAGACTTCACTCCGGACGTTGTGCTGACCGGATTCGATGTCATGGAAAAACACGTCTGGGGCAGTGGCACGGCCTCTTCGGCAGGCCGGGTCGTAATTGAACCGGTATATGGCGAGACCGGTTCGAGCCAATTGCCGCGCCGCATCGTGGTGAAAGTCGCGAATTCCCTTGCCGGCGATCCGACGACGCCCGACCCGATCGCCGGGGCGCACGGTGCCTTGTACCGCAACGAAGTGGCGATCTACCGTGAGCTCAGGCCAAACGAGTTTCTGGAAGCGCCTCGGGCACTGGGCGGCGCATACGACGAGACGTCGAACTCGCTCATGCTTCTGCTTGAAGACCTGCGGGACAGGGGCGTTACCTTTGCGAGTGTGACCACACCGACCAGCCTGGATCGCATGCGCTCTCTGCTGGATCAGCTTGCCACGCTCCATGCGAAATACTGGAACCATCCCGAGCATGGCGGCTCGCTAGACTGGATGGAAGCTCACACACGCGGAATAATTCACGACAAGTTCAACGATCCAAACATCATGGCGGCCCATATTGCCAATCAGGTGGCAACCGAACAGTTCAAACGTGAGATGGTGGAGCGTCTCGGCACGACCGTCGATGGCCTGTTCCGGCAGTTCCAGCTTGTGCAACAGCATCAGGCGACGCTGCCGCAAACCGTCTGTCACGGCGATACGCATATCGGCAATACCTATATACTGCCAGACGATCGCGGGGGCCTGCTCGACTGGCAGCTCGCATCCGTCGGCTTTGCGATGCACGACGTCAGCTATCTTGTCGCGACCGGTCTCTCGGTTGGCCAGCGGCGCAAGCACGAGCGCGAACTGCTGACGTATTACAGAATGCTGCTGTTGGAAAAGGGCGCTGTGGACGTTCCGTCGCCTGACATGCTGTGGCTCGAATACAGCCGGGCCATGGTGTGGGGCGTATACATCGGCTGGCTCACGACGCCGGTACCGAACTATGGTTGGGAAATTACGGTCCTTGCCCATCTGCGGACGATGACGGCATATGAGGATCTCGAGACCGCCAGATTGATCGAACAGTTGGCCTGACGCAACCTGACTTGAGCATTCCAGCAGGCTCCACGAACAAAGTGCACAACTACCGGGAGAACAATACATGTTTGATGCCGCAGCCATCATTGCCGAGGCAGAGGCCAAGGTCGGGATCAACGATCCCGAGCCGCATTTCAGCACCAATCTTGATGTTCTGACCGAATCGCTGCGTCACACTGGCGGCTTGGCCGAGGCAAGTATCGGCCCGGTCCGGCAGGGGCTGGTCGATCGCGCGGCTGACCGGCTTGAGGGTCTGAAATGGATTGGTGAATATCCCGAGATCGCCGAGGAGGTGATTGCGGATCCGGTCTTTCTTACTGGCCTGCCGCGCTCTGGCACCACATATCTGCAATATCTTTTCGACCGGGATCGCCGCTTCCGTCTGATCCGCACCTGGGAAGCGATCATGCCGAATCCGCCGCCCGGCTTCGATCCGGAATCAGTGGCGCGGCGCAAGGCGATCGAGACCGAGGCGAATGGCAAGATCCGCTTCGAGATCGAAGGCTTCGATGCGCTCCACCTGATCGATGCGGACGGTCCGCAGGAATGCGGCATGTATCTGGAGCAAAGTTTTTCGGCTGCCGGGTTTTTTAATCTCTACGACGTGCCCGAGTATTTCGAATATCTGATGGACAAGGTCGACATGGCGGCTGCCTATGGGGTCCACAAACGACAGTTGCAGCTGCTGCAGTGGCGGCTACCCCGACAGCGCTGGGCGGGCAAATACCCCAACCATGTTATTGCCATGGATGAAATGCTGCAGGTCTATCCTGATGCTCACTTCGTCATGACACACCGCGACCCAGTGCAGACGCTGCCGTCGATCGCCAAGCTGACTTTCATGCTGCGCTCCGCCCGCGAGGCAGAGCCAGTCGATCCGCACCGCGTCGGGCGTCAGATGCTTGACTTCGTGCGGCGGCACATTGACCGCATCATGGCCTTCTGCACCGGACCGAATGCCCACCGTGTGGCACATGTCGACTACTATCACCTGGTCGCTGATCCGGCCAAGACGCTGAGCGAGGTGCATGGCACGATCAGCGCCGATTCGCCCGACGATGTGCGTGAGGCGATTACCAACTGGCAACGTGCCAACCCCAAGGGCAAGCGCGGCGAAAACAAATATTCGCTCGAGCAGTTCGGCATCGATGAGGGCGAGGCGCGCGAGCTGTTTTCCGACTATACCCGCCACTTCGACATCCCGAGCGAAGCTGAGGGCAACGCCCATTCAAGGGCAAGCACATGAGCGGCGGCTGGCAGGCCGTGAGTGAAGCCATTGCCGCGGCGCGCGCCGAAATCGCCGCGGCCGCGCCGGACGCGGAGACGGCGGTCGAAGGCGAAGCCTATGTCGCACGCATCCTGACATCCACGCTGGCTAATGCGTTTCTCGGTCATCTCCTGACCGATGATGGGCTGGCGCGCGCACTGCCGACGCATGGCGGGCCCAATCCCGACTATCTGATGCGCCATGCCGGCGTGTCGATGGACAGCCGTTATACCGTTCATGGCCAGCTCAATTCGTCCGACCGTGTCGGTATCGGACTCTACCGCTTCGACGCGAGCGGCACGGCTTTCGAAGTGGGCTATCAAGCCTTTGATGCCGGGAACGCAGATGCGAGCGGGCGTTTTTCGCTGGAGGTCTCGCCCGATGCCCTCCCCGACGGGCTGGCGATCACCCCGGAGGCGCGCGCGCTGCTCATCCGCACCCTGCACCGCGCGCCCGGCGAGCAACCCGCCCGGCTGGTTCTGGACGGCGCGCCGTCGTCGGCCGGCCTGACACTGGCAACCGGCAGCACGGACGGCGCGCTAACCTTCGTTGCACGCGGGCTGGTGAACACAGTCCGGCAGTTTCTTGAATGGACTCGGGTTACCAGCACCAAGCCGAACCGGTTCGATTTCGCGCCGCCGCATCTTGCCGCCGCTGTGCAGGGCGATCCCGACACGGTCTATCTCCTGGGATATTACGAGCTGGCCGAGGGCGAGTGGCTCGAAGTCCTGATGCCCGAGGGGCTTTCGGGCTATTGGTCGCTGCACGCCTACAATCACTGGACCGAGAACCTTCAGACGCAGGGCGCGCATGACCGCAATGTCCAGGCGGACGATGACGGACGCATCCGGGTGCGGATCGGGCCTGACATCCCTGCCGAGGCGCTGAACCGGATCGACACCGCAGGGCGCCGCCGTGGAATGCTCATCGCGCGGCTCATCGGTTCCGCAGCCACCGAACCACCTGCAACCCGAATTGTGCGTGGCAGAGACATCGCACAAGCTTGATGGGGCACCCGCCGCGACAATTGCAAGGAGACATTCAGTGATCGTCATCGTGGCCACAGTCCAACTCCGGCCGGGAAAGGCCGAGGCGTACGAAGCCGCGTCCCGGAAAATCGGTAGCACTGCAACATAGGCGTTTCTCCGAAAGGGGGCAAAGCCCCAGAACTCCTCGGAAATCGCACTTCAAGATAGAACCAACCGCGTCGTTCATCATGTGAGATTGATAATTTATTACTTATGATAAATGATGTCGATCAAGCCAGCATCTGGAGCCCGTGCTTTTGGACGATAGTCAGCAGCTTGACCGCCATACCGCTGGGGCGTTTGGCTCCGGTCTCCCACTTCTCGACAGTAGACTCGCTGGTGTTGAGATAACGGGCAAAAACAGGTTGGCTGACCTTGTTGGCCTCACGCAGCTTCTGAATATCACGCGGGGCAAAGGTAGCGACGGGCGCAAGGCAGGCTTCATCAAACTCGCGAAGCGTCGTCTTGTCGATCACACCTGTGCGATGCAGCGCGGTGGCCGATTCGTAGATCGACTCAAAGGCATCGCTCTTAAACCGTGTCTTGGTCATGTTCCTTGCTCCAGTTCTTCACGACATATCTCAACCCAATGGCTGTCAGCCACTTGGGCGTCCGCCTGCTGCGGCGTCATGCCTGCATACCGCTTGGCCAACATGCCGAACTGCGCCAGTTCCTCGTCATCAATGTTGGCCCGATCCTGCTTGGCAAACAGAAACTGATAGACCCAGTAATTACCGCCCCGCGCCAGGATGATCGAGCGCAGTTGGTTATTGCTCAACCGCTTCTTGAACACACCGCCGCCCAGATCAT
>JBDSSP010000051.1:0-5329 GCA_039928735.1 Novosphingobium sp.
TCAGCGGTGCGTGTTGTTGCCAGCCGTTGGTGAGGTAGGCCCGCGCGATCCCTGCCGTGAACTCGGGCCGCAAGGTCAGCGAATCCCCGCCGCGATCCTCGAAGCTGTACATCTCCTTGGAGACGACATCTGTGGTCTCGCCCAGGCTGCGGCTGAACACGGCGGTCTTTTCAAATACCGGCATTTCAGCGCGGCGGAAGCGATAGAGCTTGCGCACGCGCTCGAACGTCTCGACGACATGCGCAAAGGCCTCGGCCTCGGCGCCGAAAATGTCCTGGGTGCCTCTGATCGCTTGCGGTGTTTCCATGGGAGGCGCGCTTAGAGCATTTTCTAGTCAGGTGGAAACACCTGTCGGCTCGGAAAATGCGGCAAACAGGGAATCGGGATTTCGCGCGGTGGGAAAGCATGCGCGAAGGAGTTGCGGACACGGCGTCTTGCCGCCATGAATTGCGCTGATGAGGAACATGCTGAAGGCCCTGCCGCTGCTGGCGGCCCTGATCCTGAGCTCGGGCGCAACGGGAGCACCGCCCAGGCCGATCAAGCCTGTCGCGGTGCCGCGGTCCGCTCCCATGGCAGTGGCTTCCATATCGACCATTCCCGATGCCGCCGACCTGGCCTATCCGGGCGGCACGATCATGCTCGATATCGATGCCAGCGACACGGCGCGGGGCACCTTCCGGGTCACCGAAGCTATCCCGTTGACCGCCGGTGTGCGTGAACTGACCTTGCTCTATCCGCTGTGGCAACCGGGCCACCATGCCCCGCGCGGTACGACAGCGGGCCTGGTAGCGCTGAGCTTTACGGTGGCGGGCAAGGCCGTGGACTGGCGGCGCGATCCGCTGGAGGTTAACGCCTATCACCTAGCGCTGCCCGCCAGCGCACGCGAAGTGGTGGCGAAGTTTATCTACACCTCGCCGCTGCAGCCTTCCGAAGGGCGCATCGAGATGACGCAGGAAATGCTCAACCTGCAATGGGAGCAGATGACGCTCTACCCGGCCGGGCATTATGTCCGGCGCATCCGCGTCAAGCCTAGCGTAACGGTGCCGCAGGGCTGGACGGCCTACACCGCGCTCGATGGCCAGGTGGCGAGTGGCAACCGGCTGGCATGGGCCGAAACCGACTACGAAACGTTGGTCGATTCGCCGATCTTCGCCGGGGCCTATGCACGGCGCTGGGATCTGGGCAACGGCATCAGCATGGACGCTGTCGCCGACAAGCCCGAGCTGCTGGCGCTCCCGCCCGAGCGCCTGCCCGCGCTGCGCGCGATGGGCGAAGAGGCGCTGATCGCCTTCGGCAGCCGCCACTTCGATCATTACGAACTGCTGGTTGCGCTGTCTGACCGGATCGGAGGGATCGGCAAGGAACATCACCGTTCGAGCGAGAACCAGATGGAACCGCGCAACTTCGTCGAATGGGAAAAGTTCGATTGGGATCGCAATGTCCTGCCGCACGAATTGTCGCACAGCTGGGACGGCAAGTTCCGCCGCCCGGCAAAGCTGTGGACGCCGGACTATCGTCAGCCGATGCAGGACAATCTGCTGTGGGTCTATGAAGGCCAGGACCAGTTCTGGGGGCTGGTGCTGGCGGCGCGATCAGGAGTGCAATCGAAGGAGACGGTGCTGGGCACGCTCGCGTCTTATGCCGGCAACTATGCGACCCAACCCGGCCGCGCATGGCGCTCGGTTGAGGATACGACCTTCGATCCGATCATTTCGGCGCGCAAGCCCAAGCCCTATCGCACCATGGCGCGCGACGAGGACTATTATCAGGAAAGCGCGCTGGTCTGGCTCGAAGCCGACCAGATCATCCGGGCCGGCACCGCAGGCCGCAAGGGTCTCGACGATTTCGCGCGGAGCTTCTTCGGCATCAAGGATGGCGACTGGGGCGTGGTCACCTATGAATTCGAAGATGTCGTTGCGGCGCTTAATGCCGTCTATCCTTATGACTGGGCGACTTTCTTCAAGACCCGGATCGAATTGCCCGGCCAGCCTGCGCCTTTGGCAGGTATCGAGAGGGCGGGTTACCGGCTGGTGTGGAAAGACCAGCCCAACAGCTATGACAAGGGGCGCATGGAAAATGCGCACAATCTGCCGCTGACCTATTCGCTGGGGATCACGCTCGACAAGGACGGCGTGGTGAGCGCGCCGCGCTGGGACAGCCCCGCGTTCAACGCCGGCATCGTCACCGGCAGCAAAGTCATCGCGGTGAACGGAGTGGCCTATGATGCTGATGGCCTCACCGCCGCGATCACCGCGGCCAAAGGCACCGGCAAGCCCATCGAACTGCTGATCAAGCGCGGCGACCGCTATCTGACAGTGCCGGTCACGTGGAATGGCGGCCTGCGCTATCCCTGGCTTGAACGCATACCGGGTACACGGGGGCAGGCGGGGCTCGACCTGCTATTGGCCCCGCGCCGGACGACTGGTCTGGTGAAGTGAGCTCGCCGGGCCCAAAGCCAGACAGGGCGCCTGTCTGGGGCATCGGCTCCCGCATCGCTCCGCCCCGCTTTCTGCTGTTCATTGTGGTCATGGCAGCGACAGTCGGCTGGACGCTCGCGCTCGATCACGTCCACTGGAGCAATGCCCTGGTGCGCGGTTTCAATCTGGCCGCGATTGTCTTCACCATATCGCTTTGGCCGCTCAGGCGCGATCATACTGCTGCGCAAATGCGAATTCACGCAAAGGAGAATGACGCCAACCGTGCGCTGGTGCTGCTGGTCACTGCTGTGGTCTCATTGGCGATCCTCGCCGCGATTGCGAGCGATCTGCCCTCGGCCAAGCATGGCGACAGCTGGGCTGTCATCAAGCTGGTGTTCACTCTGACCATGGCCTGGACCTTCACCAATCTGGTGTTCATGCTCCACTATGCCCATTCGCACTATGGCGAAACGCGGGAAGGCAAGGGGCATCGCGGCGGTTTTGAATTCCCCGGCACCACCGAGCCGGACTACTGGGATTTTCTCTACTTCTCGTTCACTGCGGGCATGAGCTTTGCCGCGTCCGATGTGAACGTCACTTGCGGACGGGTGCGCCGGGTGCTGGTTGTGCATTGCCTGCTCTCGTTCATTTTCAACATCGGCGTGATCGCCTTCACGATAAATGCGCTGAGCGGAGGCGGATAGCGTGTTGCAGTGCAGCATTGGCACGGCTAGGGGCCGGTCATGCGCATAGACCTCATCCCCGCCGGCGATAATCCGCCCCACGAAATCAACGTCCTGATCGAAGTGCCGATCGGCGGCGAGCCGGTGAAGTACGAATTCGACAAGGCCAGCGGCGCGCTGTTCGTCGATCGCATCCTGCACACCCCGATGCGCTATCCCGCCAACTATGGCTTCGTGCCCCACACCCTCGGCGAAGACGGCGATCCATTGGACGCGCTGGTTATCACCCGCTCGCCGATCATCGCTGGAGCCGTAATCAAGGTGCGCCCGGTCGGCGTACTGCTGATGGAAGACGACAAGGGCGGCGATGAAAAGCTGATCACCGTGCCAGTCGACGCGACCTTCCCCTATTACAGCGAAGTCACCGGCCACATGGACCTGCCGCAGATCGTCACCCAGCAGATCGAGCACTTCTTCCAGCACTACAAGGATCTGGAACCCGGCAAATGGGTCAAGATGAACGGCTGGGGCGATATGGAGACGGCGAAGCGGGTTATTGTTGAGGCGCTGGAGCGGGCGGGGAGATAGCTTTATTTCATCCAAAATGAACCAATACGGTTATTTTTCTTGACTTGTTGGAATTGTTCCTGAAATGTCCCCAAGCTTTTTGTTTGAGGATTCGCATGACGCAGACACGCTCATATCCTGCATTGGAATTGGCCAGGCAACTCGCTCACGGTTATTATCTCCGGACTGGCCATTTGCTGAAGACTGACGTATTTCTCGAAGAAATTCAGCGCAAGTTCAATCACAATCATGACCCGAACAATGGGCAGTTTACATTTGGAACGAGCGGCGGGCACTCGGGAACAAATTCTGGTGCAACTGGCGCAAGAATATATGCCCGCAAACCGACATATCCGGTGCGTGTGGCATTGCCGGTTGGGCCGACCTATCCAGTGCGTGTGGTTTTGCCGGTTAGCAAGCTGATGCGACCCAATATCCATCAAGCAAATTCGGACGACAATCGGCCCCAACTGTCGACGATTCGCTTCAGTCACAGCCTTGGAATAGATTTGCCCGGGCCGGTGATTGACAAGGCCAACATCCTGTCTGACGCGGTTTCGCAAGCGACAGGACATGGAATCCATGTAACTAGTGGTCGACGAAATGCCGTTCGACAAGCTGCGGCAATGTACGATAACTACTTCAACAATAGAGTGCCGAATTATTTGAACAAAGCTGCTGAGGCTGAAGTACGCACTGCATATCACCAGGCTCTGAGAAGTGGGGTGAGCCGCGACCACGCGATAACTGAAATGGCAAATGTCCTCTCGAGGCAGGTCGGGAACGGTATCTTCCTTTCACTTCACATGCGGTCCGGGGCCATCGATATTCGTACTCCTCCTGCAAATGTTTTGCGCGCGATTCGCAATCACCCGTCGGTGCAATCAGCGACCGTCGAAAAAAATCACATTCATATCCAGTTTCGGTAGATTCGAATTGCTGCGAAAATTCAACTGGCGACCGTTGCGTGTTTGGGGGTCACTGATGCTCGGCGGCGGGCTCATTTTGCTGGCTGCTATTCTGTGGAATGGCGATCTTAAGCGAATGTGGCCGGTAACTGGACAATCACACCCGCCTGCCCAACGAAGCAAAGCCAATCAACCAACCGCCCATCCCTATTCAGCAACCTTGCTTGCTACTTTGCAACGTAATTTTGCACTCGCGACCCAAGGCATCGACGGCGCCGCTACCAGAATGCCCACCTTACCCGATAAAACAAATGCCGGGATTGTTTGCCTGCCCAGCCGCCTGACTGCAAATGCTTCCCAATTCCAGATTATTCTGCCGGTGCGCAAGGCAGACCGGATGGGCACGCTTGCTGTTATCCTTCCGGATGGAACAATGCGCATTATTTATGTTGGCTATGGGGCAGGGGTAAACACCGAAGACATTGTCATTCCGTCGGAAACTATCGATTGGGAAAGCGCGAAGAATGGCAGTAGTTTCGCGGTTGATGCGCGGACGTTCAATGCGCTCATACCCAATGAGAATGAGCCGGAGCTTTTGTTTCACGAAGCCGGGATATATCAGTTTGCCTTGTTGAATGCGGCTGACAGGGAGTTGCTAGAAATGAACCACGATCAGTTCAGAGTTAAATCCGGATGTGTTGTTGAATGGCAACCCTGAGAATTAGGGACAGAGAATTATAGGGACAGTATACTA
>JBDSSP010000052.1:0-16614 GCA_039928735.1 Novosphingobium sp.
AAAGCACGGACTATCGAGGCGCTGTGGCAGGCCGTCGGATCAATCTGCGAACTCTACTCGCCAGATGAATGCTGCAACTACCTCAAGGCAGCAGGCTATGTTGCAGATTAACCGCACGATGCTCTAATACGATGGCAGCAGACGGGTTGGCCGGCGCTCGGGGCCCGGACCAGACGGGCGTGGCTTTGCGCGAATTTGTGGCGAACGGCGGTGAGCTTCGGCAATCTCACGCGCTCGGCCCTGCGTTGCGATGGCGGTGGCGGTTAGAGCTCGCAGTTGGTCCGCCGACCGTTGGACCATAGCCCAACCTTTCGGGCCGGAGATCGCCGGCCACTCCTCGCATCCGTATTCACGCGGACGCTTCCGTTCGGAACCTGCGAGCCGCCCATCGTGCGCGCTGGAGGATTCCTCTTGGTAGGCGCCGGCCTTGCGGGGGATGAGAGCAACGATGCGCACTCGCGCCCCGCACCCGCGCTGCGTCAGTCGAAACTGACCTGGGCGCATATAACCGATATGGTTCGTTTTGTCAACGTGATTCGAGTACCGGATGAGCCACTACACAGAAACGCCGGAGAAGGTCTCCCCTCACCGGCGTTCTGGCTATTCAATAAATGTTGTTTACTTGAACGGACGGAAAGTCAGACGAACCCAGACCGAACGACCCGGCCCATCAGGGAAGCAAAGCGCTTCTGCTGAACCCACCTGGCCCTGCTGGGTCGGAAAGCCCGAGGTTTCGCCGCCGAAAACGCCGCCGCCCTGGGTATTTGAAGCCGAGCAGTTGGAGGCAACCAGCTTGTCGCCCAGGTTCTTGCCGATGACCGCGAACTCCCAGCGATTATCATCTGACTTGAGCGAGAGGCCAGCGTCGAACTTGAAGTAGTGCGGCTGGAAGTTGTCGGGCAGGCCGGTATCAGCGCGGATAGGCCGGCCATTGGCGAGGAACGACGCATACTTCGACGAGAACTGGTTGTTGTTGTTAAACTGCATCTTCCAGCCAGAGCTCACCGGGAACTCATAGCTGAAGCCGAAGTTGCCCGACCATTCCGGCGCGCGGATCATCTGCACGCCGTTGAGGTTCTGTGCCAGATACCGAACAGTTGCGGGATTGGTTGCAGTTGGCGTGACTGCAACCGGATTCAGATTGCAACCCTGCGAAAATGTCTGGTTGGGATAGCAACCGAGCGTATCGAGCTGCTTGTAATGCGCATTGTTCCAATTGAGCGAAGCGTTCAGCGTCAGCCCTTGGATCGAGCGCGGGCGGAAGCTCATGTCGAAATCGATGCCATAGGTCCGCGAGCCACCGGCATTGCGGGTGTTGATAACCGGCGTTCCGTTGACGAAGCCTTCGATCACGCCGACCTGGAGGCCATTGTAGCGATAATCATACCAGGCCAGATTGGCGAGCAGGCTGCGATCGATCAAACGGGACTTCAGGCCGATTTCATAACCCTGGACCTTTTCGTCGCCGAAAGCCTTGTTCTGTCCTGCCGATGCCGGAACTGCTACGCTGAACGAGCCGGACTTGTAGCCCTTCTTGTAGGATCCGAAGATCGTGAGGTCGTCGGTCGGCGTCCAGGTAATGGTACCTTCGGGCGACCAGGTGCTCGAGTGAACCCGGGTAGAACCCGGTGCCAGTTGAGATGTGATATCAACCTGGTCCGGTTTGCCGGGCGTGTTCGTCGTATTGTTGTGGAAGTCGAAAACGCCAAGGGTCCGGGTCTCATCCGACCAGCGCACACCGCCAGCCAGTTCGAGCTGCGGAGAGATCTTGTAACGCAGCTGGCCGAAAGCCGAATAGGTCTTGATCTTGACCGTAGATTCGCGGTCGTCGTTTAGGATATCGAGGAACGGCAGGAACGGCTGGCCGACGATGCCCGGGCTAATTGCGCCGAACTTGGTGTTGCGGATGAAATGGACCCGGTCACGCAGCTGGCCGTCCTCAAAGAACGCACCGAGCGTGAAGTTCAGCGGGCTCTTGAAATCGCTGTTGAGGCGCAGTTCCTGCGTAAATTCGCGGCGGCTAAACCGGTTGGTCACGCCGAACAGTGGCGCTGAGCCTGCGGTCAGCGTCGGATTGACCGAGCTGCTCGAATTGAGCTTGTAATAAGCCGTGGTCGAAGTCAGCGTCAGCTCCGACGTTGGATCGTAGTTCAATTCCAACGTGCCGAAATTCTGCTCGTTCTGAAGGTAGGGCACGCCGCCGTTGGGCACGCCGGGGAAGGCTGCAGGATCGAGATAGACCTGCGCTGCATAGCGATCATACTTGCAGTTGTCGGAGCCGATGAAGTTGATCGGATCGACCGGCGTCAGGAAGTTCGGCGCGGCCGGAATACCGGGGACAAGGCCGCTTCCGAAAGTGACACCCACGTTACCCTCCGGGCAGTTGGAAAGCTGCTTAAGCTCCGCATTTTCCGAATGGTCGTACGCGTGGGTGAATTTCAGCCGTGCCGTGAAATTGGGGGCCAGGTCGGCGAGCACCGTGCCGCGAATGACGAAATTCTTGGGTTGCGGGTTGCGGTCGTGGGTTGGCGCAAGTGCGCCGGTGCCGGGCTGGGGAACCGCGTTGTTGATGAAGTAGCCCGCGCCCTTGGAATACATTGCCGAGACGCGCGCCTTGATTGTATCGGACAGCGGCCCGGAAACGATCAGTTCGCCGCGGCCTTCGCGGCCTTCGAACTCGTAGCCGGCGCTGGCGATCACCTCGACCTGGCCAGTCGGATCAGCCGTGCGCAGCGAGATCACGCCGCCCGGGCTGCTCTTGCCATAGAACAGCGCCTGCGGACCCTTAAGCACTTCGACCTGGCCGACATCGAACATGGCGCTGCCAAAAGCGAGGCCCTGGCCGAGCGAAAGCCCGTCGATGTTGAGCGAGACCGACTGATCGACGCCGGGGTCAAAGGATGAGGTGCCTACACCGCGGATCGTGACTTGCGGCCCGATGGACAGAAGGTTGCCGGCAATGACAAGGCCGGGGACCAGCCTCGGCAGGTCGGTCACAGAGGTGACCTGCGCGGTTGTCAGCTGCTCGCCGGTTACGGCAGTCAGCACGACCGGAACCTTGAGGATCGATTCCTGCCGCTTGCGCGCCGTGACGATAATATCGCCCGAATCGTTGCTGGTCGCCTGAGGGCTGCTTTGCGCAAAGACGGTACCGGGCGCAAATGCGACTACGCCAGCCAATGCGAATGCCGACGTCATCATGCGAAGTGTGCTGTAATTCACGATATCCTCCTTCGTCGCCATGTCAGCGATGTCCCGGAGCGCTACAGACAACAGTGTTCCGTCAATTTCAACGCTGTTTTGGGGATAAGCGCCTTATCGCGCCATGTTGTGGCAAATAAGCCACAGCCAACTCATGGCCCGAAGAAGTCGACTGTTCCGCGATAAAGGTCTGGCGAATCCGCTTTCCAGCGCACCGAGCCATAGGGCCGCTCCAGCCGCCGTCGCACCCGCCTGCCCTCGCCTGACCGGTTGAAGCTGTCGGCCAGTTCCTGAATCGCGAGATCGGACTGGGTATAGCGATCGCGCATGCGCAGGTAATCGCCCCAGGTCGGGCAGTGGTAGCGTTCGACCCATATCGCGGGATCGGCAATATCTCGCGAGATCGACCAATCGAAGCCGCCGATGCGTTTGCGGACATTGGCCATCTGCATCATCGCGGCATAGAAGTCGCGCGCCCGGTCCTGGTCAACATCGTATTCGACTTCGATCACCATCGGCCCGGAGCGCATGGTCACCGCCAGTTCGACTTCCGGATCTTCGCCGATCCGGACCGATGAGGTATCCTCATCCTCGGTCTGCGGCAGGGGAAGCAGCCAACCCAGGATCAGTGTTGCGGCAACGGCCACGCCCGAAGCGACGATGGCAAAGCTGACGTCGTGCATCGACGCGATCTTTCCCCAGAACCAGGCACCAATGGCAATGCCGCCGGTGAGCGAGGCGGAATAAAGCGACAGCGCCCGCGCGGTCACCCAGCGCGGGGCAGAGAGTTGGACGCTCACGTTGAGCTGGGCATAGGAGACGATGTTGCAGCCACCGGCAAAGAACAGAGCCGCGCAGGTCAGCGGAATCGAATGACTGAAGCCGATTACAACCAGCCCGACAGCAGTCACAAGAGTACACATCCGCACGATGTTTTCCGTGGTGAAGCGCTCGCGCAGCGGCGCCATGAAATAGGCGCCGATCACTGCGCCAATCCCTTGGCTGCACAATAAAGCGCCGAACACCAGGGCATTGCCGCCAAGCAGCTGTTTTGCGACCAGCGGCGCCAGCGCGGCGGTGGAAGAACCGGCCATGCTGAACAGCAACGCGCGGGTCATCACGGTGCGGATCGCAGGCGAATGCCGGGCGTAACGGGCGCCCGAGGCAATAGCGCGGTGAATCCGCTCGGGCGGCAGGCGCGATGGCGTGTGCAGCCGCTGCCATGCGAAGAAGGCCAGCCATAGCGGAATGTAGAAGCTGGCCGTAATCGCGAACGCTGCCTGCGCGCCGAGCGATGCTATGATCAGCGCGCCCAGCGCCGGTCCGATCGAACGCGCAATATTATAGCTGATCGTGCCCAGCGCGATGGCGGCGGGGAGATGTTCCTCGGAAACCTGCTCGCCGATCGAGGCCTGCCACGAGGGCGAATAAAGCGCGACGCCGCTGCCGATCAGGGTGCAGAACAGCAGCAGCAACCACGGCGTGGTCAGCCCGAAATAGGCAATGACAGTGAGCACGGCCGCCGCGAAAATCGAGAAACCCAACCCGGTGAGCGCGATCTTGCGGCGATCAAACATGTCGGCCAGCGCGCCAGCGGGGAGCGCCACAAGCATCAGCGGCAGCATCAATGCCGACTGCACCAGCGCGACCATGCTCGGATCACTCGAGAGCCGGGTCATTTCCCAGGCCGCGCCGACGCCGAGAATCAACTGGCCAAAGCTGGAGAACAGGCTTGCGGTCCAGATGCGGCGAAAGGTCGGCTCGCGCAGCGGCGCAATCGCAGCTGATCTGCCTGTTTCCGCCATTGCCGAATTCACCGCCATTTGTCAGTCCTTGTCAGCACACTCTTGGCCAGACCCGCGCGCGCAGGTCAAGCTTCGGGGTCAAGCTCTGGCAATTGCTGCGGCGAAGCCCATATCACGCAATAGCAATTGCAATTCTTTGAGCTGCCTAGCATGAGCGCGGCAAATCAAATTCCCGAGGAGACGCTTTGTGACCGACGCCTACATTATCGACACCGTCCGCACCCCCCGCTCGATCGGAAAGATGGGCAAGGGCGCGCTCTCCACGATGCATCCCGAACACCTTTCGGCTACCGTGCTTGCCGCGCTGCGCGACCGCAACAATCTGAACACCGCCGAAGTCGACGATGTGATCTGGGGCGTTTCGGCGGGCCTGGGTCTGCAGGCGGGCGACATCGGCCGCAATGCGGCGCTCGATGCCGGATATGATATCAAGGCGGGCGGCGTCACGCTCAACCGGTTCTGCGGCTCGTCCATCACTTCGACCAATTTCGCCGCCGCCATGATCATGGCTGGCGCGCATGACTGCGCGATTGCGGGCGGCATGGAGATGATGAGCTACGTCAACTGGTATGGCATGGAAATGCACAAGCTGGGGATCGGCGGCGGCGGCATGGGCACCAAAAATCCGCGCCTTCAGGCCAAGCACCCGCAGACCAACCAGGGCGTCTGCGCCGATGCGATAGCCGCTATGGAAGGCATCACCCGCGAGGAGCTGGAAGCGATGGGCGTCGAGAGCCAGCGCCGCGCTGCTGTCGCGCTCGCCGAGGGCCGCTTCGCCAGTTCGACGATCGTGGTGAAGGATGATGAGGGCAATGTGATCCTCGATCACGAAGAGTATCCCCGCCCCGAAACCACGGCAGAAGGCCTCGCCCAGCTCAAGCCGGCCTTCGAGATGTACCTAGATATGCCCTCGGCAGAAGGCCAGAAGACCTACCGCGAACTGATCAACCAGGTTTACCCCGACGTGGATATCAAGCCGATCCACCATGTCGGGATTTCCTCGGGCGTGGTGGATGGCGCAGGCGCGATTCTGCTCGCCTCAAAGGAATATGCCGACAAGAATGGCTGGAAGCCGCGCGGCCGGATCGTCGCTATGGCCGAGACTGGCGATTGCCCGACCTTGATGCTGAATGCGCCAGGGCCGGCGGCATTGAAGGTTCTCGCCAAGGCCGGGCTGACGAAGGACGATATCGACGTTTGGGAAGTCAATGAGGCCTTCGCTGTGGTAGTCGAGAAGATGATCCGCGACCTCGGGCTCGATCGTGCCAAGGTCAACCCCAACGGCGGTTCCATCGCTCTGGGCCACCCTATCGGCGGCACTGGCGTGATGCTGATCGGCACGGCACTTGATGAGCTGGAACGCACCGGCGGGCGCTATGGCCTGATCACGATGTGCGCGGCGGGCGGCATGGCCCCGGCAATCATTATCGAGCGAGTCTGACCGCACTCCCTGAAAGGGGCAGAGCGGTCCTCGTCTTTGCTTAGTGCAATCGCCTCCAATGCCCGTTATGCAGGGCTTCGGGAGGCGATTGCATGAGCGAAAACATGACAGCTGAGCGCGCTGGGGAACTGGAACGTGATATCGGCATAGAGCTGGGCGTTCTGGCGCGAATGCTTCGCAACAGCTTTGATCGTCAGGTCAGCAGTCTCAATGTGACCCGCTCGCAATGGGCGATGATTGCCGTCGTTGCCCGCAATTCCGGTGCGACCCAGCGGGTTATCGCCGAAGCTCTCGAAATGTCGGAAGCGTCCGCAGGTCGCCTGATTGATCGGCTTTGCGCCGATGGCCTGCTTGAGCGGCAAGAACGCTATGACGATCGCCGGGCGCGGGCTGTCTATCTGACCAAATTGGCCGAGCCCTTGCTTGCCAAGCTTGCAGAAATTGCCCGGCAGGGCGAACAGCGCATTTTTCACGATTTTTCGCAACAAGAGCTCATATCGCTGAAATGCTATCTGGACCGCATCTACAAAAACGTCAGTTGACCTGCCTTGACATTCGAACATCTCAAATAACGGAATTGACCAGCCGGAATCAGGAAGGGCGGCGCATATGCGCCGCCCTTCGACCGTCACCGGTTGTGACAGGGGGAACTACCGGTGAGTGATTTCGCTCTTGGTCAGGCTGGTGGCTACCTTGCCAGTAGCAGTCGAAAGCGAGGCAACCGGTACGGTCAGCAGGCGGCCATCGACAATGACCTGCGCATCGCCATTGGCGGCAACGCGATAGATCGAGGCAATGCGGTGACCATCGGGACCATAGAGCATCTTGCCGGCAGTCACATTCAGCGACAGATTGGCGACCGAACCGGCAGGCTCACGGACCTGCTGGTTGGCTTCAGCGGCAAACACGGCCTGCGGAATGATCGCAAGCGTGGCGACAGTGGCGAGCAGCGCGAGGGGAACATACTTGGTCATGGAAAATCTCCACGGAAGGTTGGCAGGAGCCAGCCTCCAGTTACTAAGCATAGCTAGTATATCCTAACCTGGGTTTCAATTGCATCTTTTGCATGTTGCTTTGCACAAATTGCAACTCTAAACGCCATCAAACGGCAAGCATGGTTTTTTGCGCGAGCGGCATGGCAATCACGCCTGCGGTTGATTAGTTGGTGAATTCCGCGCACGACTCGGCGGAAGCAGGTTCGGCAGTGGCATTGGCGCTGAACGGGCATGGATCTGGATATTTTGGCAGAGGAATTTTTTCGCAATGGCGACCAAAGTTATGCAAGGCGTGCGCATCCTTGAAGTTGCGCAGTTCACCTTCACTCCCGCTGCAGGCGCGATCCTCGCCGATTGGGGCGCCGATGTCATCAAGGTCGAACATCCAGTGCGCGGCGATACCCAGCGCGGCTTTCTCAATATGGGCGGGGTCAAGCTCGATCCGCTGCGCCACACCCTGATCGAACACCCCAATCGCGGCAAGCGCTCGATCGGAATCGATCTGTCAACGCCCGAAGGCCAGCAAGTATTGTATGAACTGGCCAAGACCGCCGACGTGTTCCTGACCAACTACCTTCCCCAGCATCGCCAGAAGAACAAGTTCGATGTGGAACATATCCGCGCGGTGAATCCCGACATCATCTATGCCCGCGGTTCGGCACTTGGCAACAAGGGCCCGGAGCGCGAGATTGGCGGCTTTGACGGTACCTGCTTTTGGTCGCGCAGCGGCATTGCCCACGCAATGAGCCCGGCCGAGCTCGATGGCCCGCTGGGTCAGGGCATGCCAGCTTTCGGCGATTCAATCGGTGGCATGTTTATCGCCGGCGGTATTTCCGCCGCGCTGTATCACCGCAAGAACACGGGCGAGACGACGGAAATGGACGTCTCTCTGCTGTCGTCCGCCTGGTGGGCCTCGGGCGCGCTGCTGGCGCAGGTGATGGAGACCGACCAGTACAGCCCTAACGCCATGCCGCGCTCGGGCGGGGTCAGCGTCAATCCGTTCATGGGCAATTTCCGCACAGCCGACGGCGGCTGGATCAACCTGTGCGTGCTGAGCCCAACGGGCATCATCCGCGATTGCTTCGAGCATTTCGGCCTGCCCGAACTGGCCGACGACCCGCGTTTTTCCGAGCCGGTCAACCTGTTCCAGAACGCGGCGATCGCCAGCGGCTATATCGTCGATGCGTTCTCGAAGAAGCCCTTCCAATATTGGCGCCAGCACCTCAAGACGATGAAGGGTCAGTGGGCACCGGTCCAGACCATGCGAGACCTGCTGACCGACGACCAGACCATTGCCAATGACATGATCATCGAAGTCGAAGGCGCTGACGGCGGTGCGCCGCTGCGGCTGGTGCGTGGCCCCGTCCAATGGAACGGCGAGCCACTCGAAACCACCCGCGCGCCGCAGGCCAGCGAACATACCGAGCTGGTGCTGATGGAATTGGGCATGGAATGGGACCGGATCGAGGATCTGAAGGCCAAGGGAGCGATTGCGTGATGCTGGCGGTGATTACTTGTCCCCCTCCCGCAGGCGGGAGGGGCTAGGGGTGGGCAAGTCACCAGCGAAGCGTGTATTGGCACGAGTCCCCCACCCCCGATCCCTCCCGCCTGCAGGAGGGGAGATCAACGCCATGCCAACAGGGGCAACGCAATGACCCAGATCATGAAAGGCATCAAGGTCGTCGAAGTGGCCCAATTCGTCTTCGTGCCGGCCACCGGCGCGGTGCTGGCGGAATGGGGTGCGGACGTGATCAAGGTCGAGCACCCGGTTCGCGGCGATGCGCAGCGCGGCATGCGCCAGATCGCGGGCGTCACCTTCGATCCGGTGGCCAATCCGATGATCCAGCACCCCAACAAGGGTAAGCGGTCGATCGGCATCGATGTCGGCAAACCCGAAGGCCAGGCGCTGATCTATGAGCTCTGCAAGGATGCTGACGTCTTCCTCACCAACTACTTGCCCGCTGTCCGGCAAAAGCTGAAGATCGACCTCGAGCACATCCGTGCAGCTAACCCGCAGATCATCTATGCGCGCGGCAGCGGCTATGGCAATAAGGGCGAAGACCGCGACCGGGGTGGTTATGATGCCACCGCATTCTACATCCACAGCGGCATCGCCCACGCGCTGACGCCGGAGGAATACGACGTGCCGCTGACCATGGGTGTCGGCGGCATGGGCGATTCGCAGGCGGGCATGCACCTCGCCGGCGGAATCGCCGGAGCGCTGTTCCACCGCGAACGAACCGGCGAGACGAGCGAGGTTGACGTGTCGTTGCTGTCCACCGCGATGTGGATGGCCGGCATGGTGATCGCGCCCTACCTCCACACGGGCAAGCAGATGCGGGTCGGCATTCCGCAGGCGGGCGGCTCCGCGTGGAACCCCTTCATGGGGCATTTCCCCACTTCCGACGGACGGGCGATCAGCCTGTTCATCATGGTCCCGGATCACTATATCAAGGATACTTTCATCCATCTCGGCCTGCCCGAGGCGGCGGAGGACCCGCGCTTCGCAAGTGGCGCAAAGCTTACGGAAAACAGCGCACTGGTCAGCAAAATGATAAGCGAAGCGTTCGCCGCCAAGCCATTTGACTACTGGCGCGAACATTTGAAGACCATGAAGGGCCAGTGGGCGGCGGTAAACAGCTTCCTCGATCTGGGGGACGATCAGCAGGCAATCGCCAACGACGCGTTCTATAAGGTCGATCCAATCGACGGTTCCCCGCCACTGCGGGTGGTGCGCGGGCCTGTACAGTTCAATAGCGAAGCATTCCATGCGCCCCGCGCGCCAGAGGCTTTCGAACACACCGAACAGATCCTGCTCGAACACGGGCTTGATTGGGAGCGGATCGAGCGCCTAAAGACGGCGGGCGCGATAGCCTGATCGCAAACATTTGAGGATAAAGACATGAAACCCGGTACCCGTTTGAAGAGTGCGGTTTGCGACACCGAAGTGATGGTGATCCGCAGCGGCGATGGCCAGATCGAATGCGGCGGCGCGGCCATGGTCGAAGCCAAGACCGGGAACACTGGCGAGCCGAGCGCCGATCTTGCTGCCGGCACCCTGATGGGCAAACGCTATGTCGATGCGGCGGGCGCCTATGAACTGCTTTGTGTCAAGCCCGGCAAGGGCTCGCTCTCGGTCGATGGCGCGGTGCTGGTGACCAAGGACGCCAAGCCCCTGCCCGCTTCCGACTAAGCACGGACCGCACCCCCTATGAACATTGCGCTCCTTCTCGAGATGGCGGCGGAAGCCGCGCCCGATCGCGTCGGGCTGGTCTGCGATGGCAAGCGCTGGACCTATGCCGAGCTGCTCGCCGCAGCGCGCGGGGCAGCCGAACTGATCGAGGCGAGCGGCGCCGGCCATGTCGCACTGCTTGATGAAAGCAGCGAAGCGGCCGTGGTGGCGCTGTTTGGCGCAGGTCTGGCAGGTGTGCCCTATTGCCCGCTCAACTATCGGCTGGCCGATGCCGATCTGGCTGGCCTGCTTGACCGTATCGCCCCGGCGCTGATCGTCGGCGATGTCAATCGGGTTGAGCGGCTATCGACAGGCAAGGGCCATTCCATTCACCTGCGGGCCCACTTCGTGGACAGCGCACAGGCCGCCCGGGTGGCCGAAGGCCGCGAATATGATCAGGGCGAAGGCGTCGCCGTCCAGCTGTTCACCAGCGGCACCACCGCCTCGCCCAAAGCGGCGATCCTGCGCCATTCCAACCTGATGTCCTATATCCTCGGCACGGTCGAATTCGCCGGTGCCGACGAGGACGACGCTGCGCTGGTCTGTGTGCCGCCCTATCACATCGCCGGGATTTCGGCGCTGATGAGCTCGATCTATGCCCAACGCCGCATTGTCTTGCTGCCCGCGTTCGCACCAGAAAGTTGGATCAAGCTGGCCGAAGCGGAGCGCGTGACCAATGCTTTCGTCGTGCCGACCATGCTGTCGCGGATCATCGAAACGCTCGACGCCAGTTCGACAAATGGGGAAGAAAAAGTAGATATCGCCTCGCTGCGGGCGATCTCCTACGGCGGCGGCAAGATGCCGCTGGAAATCATTTCCCGCGCGCTCGAACTGTTCCCCGAGACCGGTTTCACCAATGCCTATGGCCTGACCGAGACCAGTTCGACAGTCGCCCTGCTCGGCCCCGACGAGCACCGCAAGGCGCACCTTTCGGACGATCCCAAGGCCCGCACCAGGTTGGCTTCGGTCGGCCAGCCGCTGCCGACCGTCGAGATTGAAATCCGCGACGAAGACGGCAGGTGCTGCGCCCCCGGCGAGGCTGGCGAAATCTATGTGCGCGGCGATCAGGTCTCGGGCGAATACAAAGAAAAGAGCGCGCTCGACGCCGAAGGCTGGTTCCCGACACGCGATGCAGGTTACATCGATGAAGAGGGCTATCTGTTCCTCTCAGGGCGGGCCGACGATGTCATCGTGCGCGGCGGCGAAAACATGTCGCCGGGCGAGATTGAAGACGTCTTGCTCACCCATCCCGACGTCGCCGAGGCCTGCGCCGTAGCGATCCCTTCGGTCGAATGGGGCGAAGCCGTCGGCATTGCCGTGGTCACCCGCGAAGGTCATGTCCAGCCCGCCGAAGCCGACCTCAAGGAACTGATCCGCGGCCGTCTCCGCTCCAGCCGGGTGCCCGACAAGGTGCTGTTTGTCGAACAGTTGCCCTATAACGAAATGGGCAAGCTGCTGCGCCGCGAGGTCAAAGTCCTCCTTGCTGACTAAAGCGCCCGCCGTCCCGCTGGCGCGCTGGGCTGACCGGCAGTTGCGGGTGCTGGCAACGGAAACGGAATCGCCACGGATCGCAGCGCTGGATGGGGCAACACTTGTTGGCGAGCGTGGCTCCAACGGCAATTTCCGCATCAATGGCCGCGTCTCGCCGGGCATTGGCGGTAGTCGGCTCAACCGGACGAAAGATGGCGGCTGGTTTGCCCTGACAATTTTGCGCGGCGAAGACCGGACCTTGCTGCCCGCGCTTTTCCTCGGCGATGCGGTCGATGTTGAAAATGACCTCGACATCGCCCGCGCGATTGGCCGACATGCTTGTGCCGATTTGCTCGAGCGCGGGCGCGCCCTGGGCCTGCCAGTCGCCAGCGCCAATGAAGTGCCTGCCTCGCCGCCGGTCGACGTACTGGTGCGCGGCGAGCATCGCCAACGCGCCCCGGGCCACCGCCCGGTGGTGGTCGATCTGTCGGCAATCTGGGCCGGACCGCTGGCAGGGCACTTGCTGTGGCTGGCGGGCGCGGAAGTGGTCAAGGTAGAGAGCCTGTCGCGTCCCGACCTGATCCGCCGCGATGATCCCGCGACATTCGATCTGATCAACCAGGGCAAAGCGAGCGTCATTGCCGACTTTTACGACGCGGCCGACATTGCCAGGGTGATCGCGCTGATTCGCCGCGCCGATGTGGTGATCGAAAGCTCGCGGGTGCGCGCGCTCAAGCACCTTGGCATCGACGCCGAAGTGCTGGTGCGCGAAACACCGGGGCTAGTCTGGCTCTCCGTCACTGGCCACGGCGCGCGTGGCGAGGCGGCGGACTGGGCCGGAATTGGCCACGATTGCGGCGTCGCCGGGGGCCTGGCGCGCGCGATGGCGGACGTCACGGGCGAGATCGGCTATGTCGGCGATGCCCTGCCCGATCCCTTGACCGGGATTACCGCCGCGATCGAAGGCTGGCGGGCCTATCAAAGCGGGGTGGGTGCTCGCATCGGGTTTGCGATGAGCGCAATTGCTGCGCGGGCGCTGGCACAAGAGCGCGCCTTCGATGCAGCGTTGCTGGAAGCGGAACTCAAGGCCTGGGGCGCGGCAGCAGGCCAGCCATTTCCGAAAGTCCCGCGCCGGATGCTGCATGAACCGGTCCACGAACTGGGTGCGGATACTGCGCAATATCTGCCATGCTGATCCGCAATGCCGAGATCTGGGGTTCGGGTGTTGCGGATGTGCGGATCGAGGGCGGCGTGATTGCAGAGATAGACCGCAGCTGTTCCGGCCCGTCAGGTCTCGACGCGAGGGGCGCTGCCCTGCTGCCCGGCCTGCACGATCACCACATCCACCTCGCCGGCCTCGCCGCACGCGCCGCTTCGGTTTGGTGCGGACCACCGGAGGTGGAGGATGCGGAGGCGCTGGCAATACGGCTTGCGTCACAGCCCGGCGAGGGCTGGCTTCGGGGCATCGGCTATCACGAAAGTGTGATGGGGCTGCCCGATGCGAAGACTCTGGACCTGCTTGAGCCGCATCGTCCCATCCGCGTGCAGCATCGCTCGGGCCGGATGTGGCTGCTCAACAGCCCTGCCCTCGACGCGCTGCTTTCCTGCGCCGAGCCGCCGCCGGGGCTGGAGCGCGACGGCGACTGGTTTACTGGCCGCCTGTTCGATGAGGACCAGTGGCTTCGCGATGCTTTGGGTAGCGCGCCGCCCGACTTTGCCGCGGTTTCCGCCGCGCTCGCCCAAACCGGCGTCACCGGGATCACAGACATGTCGCCGCGCAATGATGCCGCCATGGCAGTGCATTTTGCGGCGCAACATGTGCGCGGCAGCTTGCAGCAACATTGCTGGCTGGCGGGCGAACTTTCGCTGTTCGATGCTTCCGCCGGGCCGTGGCATCTTGGCCCGGCCAAGTTGCATCTCCATGAGGCCGACCTTCCAGACTTCGACGATGCTGCAGCCATTGTTGCAGCCGCCCACGAGCAAGGCCGCGCCGTCGCCGTACACTGCGTCAGCGAAGTCGAGCTGGTGTTCACGCTCGCACTGTTCGAAGCGGCAGGAGCATGCGCCGGCGACCGGATCGAGCATGCCTCGGTGGCCTCACCCGAACTGGTTGAACGGATCGCGGACCTTGGCCTGTCGGTTTGCGTCCAGCCGCATTTCGTCCATGAGCGCGGCGACCGTTACCTGTTCGATGTCGAGCCCCGCCATCACGGCGATCTCTATCGACTCGCCAGCCTCCAAACCGCAGGAGTTACGCTCGCCGGCGGCAGCGACGCGCCCTTTGCCAGTCATGATCCGTGGCAGGCGATGGCGGCAGCCGTCTCGCGGCAGACCCGCGATGGCCAGGTGATTGGTGCAGCCGAAGCACTGACTCCGGAACAGGCTCTGGAACTCTATTTCGCCGCGCCCAACGACCTCACCCGCCGGCGCCGCATTGTCGTCGGCGAGGCTGCCGACCTGTGCCTGCTGACGCGGCCATGGGCCGAGGCGCGCGCAAGGCTAAGCGCAGACCTTGTCCGCGCCACGATGATCGCCGGGCGGTTGGTCCACGATGGCGTCGATCAGCCCCCAACCTAGCGCCCGTTTCGCCGAAATCCGCCTGCCCGACAGGGTCAGCAGTGCCGTGCGCTGCCGCCCGATTCGCCGAGTCAGCGAGACACAGCCACCCGCCCCCGGCAATATTCCCATCGCCAGCTCGGGCAACTGAAACCAGGCACCCGGCGCGGCGGTGAAGTGCTTGGCCCAAGCCGCGATCTCCAGTCCGGCACCCACGCAGCCACCCTGCACATGAACCTCAAATTTGTGGGCGCAGCGAACCACGGCGCGGGCCGGTAGAGTGCGAGCGCGGATATCGTGCGCGGTTGCGGGATCACTGGTCGTGCCGAACTCGCCAAGCTCCGCACCAAGGCTGAAAGTGCGCCCTTCCCCGCGCAGCGCAATCGTCCGCAGTTCCGGATCGAGTGCGGCCAAGGTGAAGGCATCATACAACGCGTCGCGCATGGCGCGGTCGATGGCATTGCCGCTGGCGGGATTTTCGAGCGTGACGTTCAGAACGTCACCTTCGCGCTCCACGGCAACCGCGCCAGCCGTGCGCGCGGCCTGATCGCGCCCATGCCGCTCCGCAATCCACGCCCGGTGCTCAACACTGCCCTGTAGCAGGCCATATGCAAGCGATTCCGCGGTCAGGCCGTCCTCGGGCGAAAGGCGGGGCAATATCCGCAACAACTGGACGATCACCGCGGCCGCGAGCGGTGAATTCAACACCTGGTTGGCAAGCCCAGGGGCAGTGAAAGGCGGCTCGATCACTGCATCAAGGCTGGCAGCAAATGGATGCAAAAGGTCGCCCAGCGCAATCACCGGGCACGGCGGCAGGATCAAATCCGTCGGCGCCTCTTTGGTTTTGTCAAGATCGACAAAGGCGACAGGCCCATCCCACTGCGCCTCGCCGCTCCAAAGACGGCGGGCATCAATGGTCAGATCCGCAACGTCCATGTTCAAAGGCGTGCCAGCACCTTGTCGCCAAACCCGGACAGCGGCTGTTGAGAATCCAGGCTGAAATCGCGGCGCTCGCCATTGCGCACCGCATGCTTCGCGCGATGGGGCTGGAACGTGTAGCAATTTGGCGGAATTTCACTGGCTTCCGACTGGCTCTCCATCGGCATGGTGCGCCCATGCGCAACAATGGCCCCCCATTGCAGCAGCCGCGCAGCTTCCTGCCGCTGGCCGGTCAACCCGCCGATCCAATCGCGCAGGGTGAACAGTGTCTTTCCGGCCAGATCGGCAGGTGTGCACAGCACCCCGTCTTGCTCTCGCCAACTATGCAGCAGCGCGCCGTTGCGGCGGATTTCTAGCAGCCTTTCGCCTTCTATGGGATCAGTGGCGAGGAGATCGTAAACCACCCGGCCCTGCTCGCCCGCATGCGATGCCGCCAGCACGGCCATGTCGTGGAAGTGGGTGCAGTTCTGCTTCTTGTCGCGCCGGGCGGTCACTTCCGTGAGCGGAATACCCGCAAATGTCTCGACCAGTTTGGCCTGCGCCCCGGGGCAGGTATCCCAAGGCAGCCGATCGAATTGCGGTTCGATCGACGTTACCTGAACGCCATCATGCCGCAGGACGACCGCGAGGCAGTGGATATCATCCTCCAGCATCGCTGCGACTACGCCGCGGCGCGCCTCCACGACAATCCGGCGGTGAAAGCCGGGCAGGTTCAGGAACTGTTTCGGATCAGGCATGGCGCGATTGTGCCCCGCAATCCTGGCATCGACAAGCGCTTTGCAACCGTGGCAAAGAATGCGCGGCAATTGCACGAGAGGAGAGCTTGACATGAAAATCCGCATCGACCGGGCGCGCTGCACTGGCAATGCCCGTTGTTGGGCCATCGCCCCGGAACTCTATCCGCTCAACGATGAAGGCTATATCGACAGCGACGGTTTCGAGGTCGCGGCGGGCCAGGAAGAGCTGGCAAAGCGC
>JBDSSP010000053.1:0-5160 GCA_039928735.1 Novosphingobium sp.
TGCTAAGGTCTGTCAGGGTGTTCATTGCGTAAACTCCTTGGAGCCATAATGGCTACTCGACCGTTTCATTAGCGCAAAACGCTCGAGCTGACAAGCCCTCGTGAGCAAATCAAATTGAACAGTTTCACCGCCTTTCCCGCCAAAAACTTCTTGGTAGCCTCGGGCGGGCAGTTGACCGTTGATGTTTCGATGTAGGCCTTGGTGTCCGGCCACAGGCAGATCGAATGCGGATAGCCGGTCGAAAACAGCGCGAGGTCAGCCATCTTCGGATAATCGGCGACCAGATCGAAGCCGACCTTGTCATCGAGCACCTGGGGCGCACGGTCGCGGTATTCCAACGGCAGCAGATATAATGTTGTATTCCATAGCACTCTCTCGTGATTGCCCGCCAGTGCTTGATCGCCCGGCAGTGCTATCCCGCACAGTCTAGCCCTGCTTTGATCCATGACAACACTCTATCGCCCCGAGCTGGGTTGCGCGGCGCTGCTGCGATGGTAGTGCGGCTCCACATGCCGGCAGGCGCACCTGAACAGGGCAGCCGCCGCGACAGGGAGACGAAGCGTTATGGCGAGTGATCTGCAGCCCGTCCGTTGTAACCACGAAGGCGTAAAGCTGCGCGGGCTTGCCGCCGTCCCAAGCGGGCAGGGGCCTTACCCTGCCGTGCTGGTGATGCACAGCGCGCTTGGGCTGCATCATATGGTGCAGGACATCGCCAGCAAGTTGGCAGAGCTGGGCTATCTCGCCGTCGCGAGCGATATGTATGGCGAAGATGCCGATCTCAGCGCCCCGGAGAAAGCGGGCGCGCATTACATGGCGCTGCTTCAGGCTCCCGAACGGCTCCGCGCACGCACTGCATTGTGGTTCGACACTATTGCAGCCCACCCCGACGTCGATGCTGCACGTATCGCCGCGATCGGATACTGTTTCGGTGGAAAATGCACGATGGAACTCGCCCGAAGTGGCCGAGATGTGAAAGCCGCCGTGAGTTACCACGGATTACTGACCACTCATGCTCCGGCGGAGCCCGGCGATATCAAGGGTGAAGTTGCGGCCTGGTGCGGAGCACTCGATCCATTCGGCCCACCAGACGAGACTGCCGCATTCCGCAAGGAAATGATCGCCGCCGGGGCGAATTGGCAGATAACCGAATTCGGCAAAGTTGCGCACGGCTTCACTGACCCGAAGGCCGAAGGCGGCATGCCGGGAATCGAATATGACGCCATTGCCGACAAGACGTCTTGGGCGGGCACGCTGGCGCTTCTGCAACTGGTGTTGGCAAAGTGATGCGGAATTGCAACAGCACAGCGCAATTCCTCATCCCTCATCCTGAAATGCAGCTTCGGCAACTGAGGCAACACCGCAAAGACTGAATGCGACACCAAAAGGCGGCGGGATCGATAACGCTTCCGCCGCTTTGTTTTGGCCTCAAGCTACCCCTAGTAGCCCAAAGCTGTCATGCCGCATCACCGCACGGCCAAGCCGGTCGGTAAACTGCTCGCGGATCGCGGGTTCGACGCGGCGGGTGATGCCCCACATGTAATAGCCATAGACTACAGCCTCGCGGTATTGCAGCCAGGCCGGTTCGGCATCGGGCAATGGCAGGCCAAGCGCGTTTGCCATGGCGAGGTAGGTGTTGAGCAAGTTGCGCTCTTCGCGCTCGGCAAGCTCCACCGGCAGAACGGCGCAGAGGTGATAGGCTACGTCGATTGCCCAGGTGCCGCGTTGCAGCACTTGCCAGTCGATCAGGCCGGCGCCGTGTTGATTGCGGAAGATGTTGCCGGCATGGGCATCGCCGTGGACGAGGAATTGCGGCCGGCTTTCTGATACATCGGCCAGCGCCTTCATCCCCTCGATCAGCCGAGCGCCGCTGCGCACTTCGGGCGAGAGATTGTCGCCGCGCGGATCGTCGAGCTGGCTTTGCAACAGTTCGGGTGTCATGTGCGCCATGCGGGCAAGCTCGGCGGCGCGGGGGCGCACCCAGTCGAGCCCGGCGAGCAAGTGGCTGCCGGCATGGAGATTGGCGATCTGTCGCAGGCTCTGCGCGGCATCGTCGGCGGTGAACGGGTCGAGCGCCGAACAGAATTTCCCGCCCGCGACGATCAGGTCCTTCATGATCAGTACGCTTTGTTTTGCTTCGCGATCAGTGACGACGGCGACCGCTTCGGGGAGCTGGACATCCAGCTGTGGCGCGAGCTTCACATAGAAATCGCCTTCCAGGACGCAGGTCGATCCGCCCATCTTGGTCATCTCATCGACATCGAGCAGGCCCTTGAGGCAATAGTCATCTGTCGAGCCGTCGTCGAAAGTCACGGCAAAGCGCACCTTGGTGGCGACGGTTTTGAGCAGTTCGGTTATTTTGACGGATGCGACCTTGCAGCCGAGCGCATGACTCAGGAATTCGGGCGCCAATGCCTCGTCGAGAGTAGCTGGCACAGCGGACGCCAGTTCACGCACAGGTTTGGTTGCCACAGCCTCTGTCATTGTTACTCTCCCATTGGATCACGCGAGCCAGCAGCTTGACGCGATTCGCGATTTCGTTTCTTGCGTCACAATAGAGAATGCAAAGGGAGAGTCATGAGCATTTCGCAGCAAGGCAACCGGCCGCTTGACGGCATCAAGGTGATCGAGGTTGCAATGTGGGCTTTTGTCCCGGCCTGTGGCGGCATGCTGTCGGACCTGGGCGCGGACGTCATCAAGGTTGAGCCACCAAGCGGAGATCCTTTACGCGGGCTGCAGATCGGTTCGATCAGCGAGAACGCAACCCGCACGATCGACTATAGCTGGGAAAGCTATAACCGCGGCAAACGCTCGATTACGCTCGATCTCAAGACCGAAGCCGGGCGTGAAGTGCTGATGAAACTCGTCGACGGCGCGGACGTATTCCTCACCAACCTGCTGCCGCCTGCGCGGCGGAGCATGGGGATCGACGCAGATTCCATCCGCGCTCGCTTTCCCGACATTATCTACGCCAGCGGCAGCGGTTCGGGCCCGAATGGTCCGGAGCAGGACAAAGGCGGCTATGATGCCATCTCCTATTGGGCGCGCGGCTCAATCTCGGCGACGATGACAGAGGACGGCGCGACGCGCCCGGTAGGGCCTCCCGGGCCAGCTTTCGGGGACACGGCATCAGGCGCGATGCTGTCGGGCGCGATCTGTGCGGCGCTGGTCAAGAAGCTGCGCACGGGCGAGGGCAGCACGGTCGATGTGTCGCTGCTGGGGACGGCTATGTGGTCAATGCAGCGGCTGATTTGCCAATCGACCGCCGATGGCATGCTGCGCTTTCCGCGTGCAGTAAATCCGATCCCGTTCAACGTGCTGGTCGGCAACTACCGCACCAGTGACAACCGCTTCCTCGCACTATGCATGCTGCAGGCGGACAAATACTGGGCGCCGTTCTGCGAAGTTGCTGGGCGCAGCGATCTCGCCAGCGACCCGCGTTTCATCGACGCGGCGGCAAGGCGCGAAAATGCTGGAGCTTGCTGGGCGGAAATAACAGCACTCTTCGAATCCAGGACCTTGGCCGAATGGCGCGAAATTTTGCTGCGTCAGGATGGCCAGTGGGAAGTGGTGCAGGAAGTGGGCGAAATGCATGCCGATCCGCAAGTCCAGGCCAATAGCTATCTCCAGAAGGCTGACTATGGCGATGGCACGACGATCCCCATGGTCGGCCTGCCGATGCTGTTCGATGGCAAGCCAATGCCGGTGCGCCGCTCGCCCGAGCTGGGCGCGGATAGCGATGCGGTGCTGGAGAGCCTGGGCTACGACGAGGACGCAATCATCGACCTCAAGGTTCAGGGAGTAGTGTTCTGATGGGAACTGGGCGCTCTGGGCCAGCCCGCAAGCTGCCGCTGCTCACAGCCGAGACCAAAGCGTTTTGGACCGGCGGCAAAGACGGTTGCCTGATGATTCAGCGCTGCACCCAGTGCGGCCTCTATCAGCACCCGCCGCTGCCGATCTGCTCGGCCTGCCGCACCGAGACAGTGCTGCCGACTGCGGTCTCGGGCAGGGCCAGGATCAAGACCTTCACGGTCAATCATCAGGCCTGGGTGCCGGGTCTGGACGAGCCCTTCGTGTTCGCGGCGGTGGAACTGGAGGAGCAAGCCGAGCTCTATGTTTTCACCAACATCCTCGCCGCGCCCGATCAAGTGCGCAGTGGCATGAAGGTCAGGGTGTGCTTCGAGCATCACGAAGACGTCTGGCTGCCGATGTTCCAACTGGCGGATGGCAACTGATGGCGCGCGAGACACTTCCCGAACACAAGGTTTGCATCACTGGCATTGGCCAGACCCCGGCGGGGCGGCCTTCGAACCGCTCGGCTCTGCAATTGACGCTCGATGCTTGCCTTGAAGCCGTCCATGACGCGGGGATCAGGGTCGAAGATGTCGACGGCCTGATCTGCCACCCCGGCAAGACCACCGAGGGCGGCGGGATTTCGCCGGTCGGTACGGTCGAGACCATGATGGCTCTGGGCATCCGGCCGGTCTGGACCAACCCGTCCAGCCACGAGGGGCCGGGCCATATGGCGGCGATCTTCCAGGGCATCATGGCGATCGCCACAGGGCTGTGCAAACATGTCCTGTGCTTCCGTTCGGTGGCGCAGGCCAGCTCGCGCCTCAAGTCGCGTCAGTCGACCTTGCTGACGGGTAACCGCGAACGGGTCGATCCGGGCAACAATGCTTTTTCCGTTCCCTATCACGCCTACTCGCCGGTCAATCTGTGGGCGCTCTATGCCCAGGCTTATTTCGACAAATATGGCGCAACCGAGGAACAACTAGGCTGGGTGGCGGTCAACGGCCGGCGCCATGCGCAGCACAATCCCAACGCTATCTACCGAGGCAGGCCGCTCACGATCGAGGATTATTTCGCCTCGCGCATGATCACCACGCCGCTCAGGCTCTACGATTGCGACAGCCACATCGATGGTTCGACCGCGATCCTGCTATCGGCAAAAGAGCTCGCCAAGGACCTCAGGAATCCGCCGATCAGTATCGAGGCAATGGGCATGTCGATGGGGGCATTCGGCGAAGGGCTGCACACCGGCGATTTCACCATGATCCCGGCAGAGCACTGCGGAACCATGCTGTGGAACCGCACGGACATGACGCCGAAGGACGTTGATTGTGCGCAGATCTATGACGGTTTCTCGATCCACGTCTGGCT
>JBDSSP010000054.1:0-10497 GCA_039928735.1 Novosphingobium sp.
TAAGCAATGGCCTGCTTCGCTACGCCCTACCGGCTCCGCTACGCAGGCCATTGCTTCAACCGCGCTCATGCGCAACAACGATGCCGAGACTCTAATTGCAACCGGATGAAGGTTGGGGGTCACGTCAGGTCACGTCATGGGTTCAAGGATCCTAGCTGCAAACCACGCGCCAGCCCCATAGGCTGCCGTTAGAGGAGTGATGAGTTCTGTCGCCACGCAGGCATTAGATCAGAAACTGAGTCAGCCCGCCAGCGTCGCAGTCCACTAACCCTCAATCCCCGCCAACTCGCTCCACCTGCGCCCCCACCAGGGCCAGCTTCTCTTCCAACCGCTCATACCCCCGGTCGAGGTGATAGAGCCTATGCACCTGGGTCTCGCCTTCCGCCGCCAGCCCCGCAATCACCAGGCTCATCGAGGCTCGCAGGTCGGTGGCCATGACTTCCGCGCCGGTCAGCCGGGGCACGCCGTGGACCACTGCGGTTCGGCCCTTGGTCTCGATATGCGCGCCCATGCGGTTCAGTTCGGGCACGTGCATGTAGCGGTTCTCGAAAATGGTTTCGGTCAGCACGCTGGCCCCCTCCGCGCGGCACAGCAGCGCCATCAATTGCGCCTGCATGTCGGTGGCGAATCCCGGGTATGGTGCGGTGGAGAGGGTTATGGCGCGCAACGGTCCATTGGCGGCAACGTGGATGCCCTTCGCCACCGGCTCGACGCTGACTCCGGCATCGCGCAGGGCCTGAACAGTGGCATCCATCTCTTCGATCCGTGCGCCTTTGAGCATCACTTCGCCGCCGGTGATCGCCGCCGCACAGGCGTAGGAGCCCGCCTCGATGCGATCAGGCATGACCTGATAGGTCGCGCCGTGCAGGCGGGGGACGCCGTGGATGGTGATGTCGCTGGTGCCGATGCCATCGATCTCCGCGCCCATATCGACCAGCAGATTGCACAGGTCGACAATCTCCGGCTCGCGCGCGGCGTTGTGCAGCGTGGTTTTGCCATTGCACATCACGGCGGTCATCAGCCCGTTTTCGGTTGCGCCGACCGAGACCACCGGGAAGGAGTAGCGCCCGCCGGGAAGGCCGCCATCGGGCGCAATCGCGCGGACATAGCCTGCGGCGAGCTCGATTGTCGCGCCCAGCGCTTCAAGCACCTTGAGGTGCAAGTCTATCGGCCGGTTGCCGATGGCGCAGCCGCCCGGCAGCGAAACCGTCGCCTCGCCCATCCGCGCCAGCATCGGCCCCAGCACCAGGATCGAGGCGCGCATCTTGCGGACCAGCTCATAAGGCGCGACCGAGCTGGTGATCCGCGTCGCTTCCAGCGTCATCACCCGGCCGAAATCCTCGGGCCGGCTGCCGGCAATCGTCGTGGAAATGCCGAACTGGTTGAGCAGATGCTGGAATCCGTCGATATCGGCAAGGCGGGGCAAGTTGCGCAGCGTCAGCGGCTCGTCAGTAAGCAGCGCGCAAGGCAGCAGGGTCAGCGCCGAATTCTTCGCGCCAGATATGGGGATAGTGCCGGAAAGGCGCTTGCCGCCCTGAATGATGATCTTGTCCATGCGCGCGGGCTTAGCCGGAAAAACCGGGTAGGCAAACTGGTTGACGCCGCCAATCCGACCTGCGATTCCGCCGTGCGATGACCCAGCGCAAGCCCATCCGCAAAGCCGTGTTCCCCGTCGCGGGGCTTGGCACCCGTTTTTTGCCGGCGACCAAGGCGATCCCCAAGGAAATGCTGCCGATCATCGACCGGCCGCTGATCCAGTATGCCGTCGACGAGGCGCGCGAGGCGGGGATCGAGCAGATGATCTTCGTGACCGGGCGCGGCAAGACCGCGATCATCGATCATTTCGACGTGGCCTTCGAACTCGAAGCGACCATGCGTGATCGGGACAAGGCGCTGGAAGTTCTTGAGCCGACCCGGCTCGCCCCGGGCAACCTTGTCGCCGTGCGCCAGCAGGTGCCGCTGGGGCTCGGCCATGCCATCTGGTGCGCGCGGGCCATTGTCGGCGACGAGCCGTTTGCGATCTTCCTGCCAGACGAGCTGATGATCGGCCATGGCGATGGTCCGGGCGGCTGCATGAAGCAGATGGTCGATGCCTACAACAAGGTGGGCGGGAACCTGATTTCCGTGCTCGAAGTGCCGCAGGAAGAAGTGTCGAGCTATGGGGTGATCGCACCGGGCAAGCGCGTTGCCGGTTTTGGGGGAAACCTGACCGAAGTCACCGGGCTGGTCGAAAAGCCCAAGGCCAGCGAAGCGCCGTCGAACCTGATCCTCTCGGGCCGCTATATCCTGCAGCCAGAGATCATGGGCGTGCTGGAAGGCCAGAGCAAAGGCGCCGGCGGCGAGATCCAGTTGACCGATGCGATGGCCCGGATGCTGGGCCAGCAACCGTTCCACGCAGTTACCTTTGCCGGCAAGCGGTATGACTGCGGGTCGAAGCTTGGTTTCGTCGAGGCGACTCTGGCCCTCGCGCTGGCGCGTGAGGATATGGCCGACGAAGTGCGCGCAATGGCTGAGCGGCTGCTCGCCGAATTTGGTAAAGGCTAGTGGATCAGGCGGCTGGCGATTGCAACGACCGGCTTAACGCCGTGCAGCAATCTGACCGAAAGAAGGGACCGGAAGCGCATTTTCCTGCGCCGGACGGCTGAACTGATCGGCCTGCATATAAGGGATCGGATTGACCGCCAAGCCAGCGATGCGGACTTCATAATGCAGATGCGGGCCGGTCGAACGGCCGGTGGTGCCGATATAACCGATCACATCGCCCTTGTGGACGTGCTGCCCGGCATAGACATTGAGCCGCGACATGTGGCCATAGCGGGTTTCGATATCGCCGCCGTGCTCCAGCGCGACATAGAGCCCATAGGAACTGAACCATTCGGCCTTGCCGACAACGGCATCGGCACTGGCATGGACCGGGGTACCGATCGGTCCGGCCAGATCAACACCCTTGTGAGCGTGGCGGCCTCCGGTAACCGGATGCCAGCGCATGCCGAAATCGCTGGTCAGGCGGACGCCTTCGACCGGGATGCGCGAGGGAATCGAAACTGTGCGGGGAGCGATAAACGGAGCGGCGGCAAAGGGAGCAGCTGCAGTCAGCGCAGGATTGAATTTCGGCGTTGCAAAGGCGACGGGCTTGTCGAGCGAACGCCAGTTAGCAAACAGTTGGCGGAATTCTTCATCACCATTGCCGAGGGACGACTGACGGGAATCCTGCGCCGCACGAAGCGGGGCGGCGATATCGGCGGAGGTGCTGCTGGCGAGAGCTGGCTGCGCTCCAAACATGAGGGATACTGGAACTACCGCTCCGGCGAATGTCCGCATTTTCGCAAATAGCTTCAAATCGACCAACTCAATTACCTTTGTCTTGACAGCCCATCCGAGTTGCGGATTAAGCCGTGCGACCGTGACATTTTCACCGCACTTGGCGGCGAAATGGCTGTTTTTTGGAGATGGTCGGAACCCCCCGCCGTCTCGTTGGTTTTGGGCTACCCGCGTTCAGGTTACCAAGGCAATACCTGCATAAAAACTCCGCGACAGACCGGCTGCGTCGCGCGCTGAGTCGTTGAAAGGTGGCTTAAGTTGCCCCCGAAAATGGCGCTGTACCAAGGTTTTCCAATGTTTTTCGGGTGATTCTCCGCGCCGCTCGCAAAGCTCGATAAAGTGCTTTGAGCCGATGCGAACGTGGCGGATTTCGTCGTCAAGGATTCGTTCGAGAAGGCGCGCACCCGCCACATCTCCCATCGCCTGAAGCCGTTCGATCGCCGCGGGGGAGACATCGAGTGCACGCGCTTCGAGCACCATCGGCACGACGGCAAGTCGCGCGGCCGCATCGTGGCGGGTCTCAAGCGCTGCGTCCCACAGCCCATCGTGCGCGGGCAGCGCGCCATAGCTGCTGCCCAGGGCACGCAGGCGGCGTTCAAGCAGCGCGAAATGCATCGCTTCATCAGCGGCAACAGCCAGGAAATCTCCCGTAAATTCCCCGCCCAGCTCAGCGCCGAAGCGCCCGGCCGCATCGAGCGCCAGGTCGATTGCTGAAAATTCGATATGCGCCAGCGAATGCCACAGCGCGATCCGCCCTTTTTCCGATCCGCCACGCCCCCGCCTGGGCATGCGATTGGGAGGAAGCAGTTCGGGCCGGGCCGGCCGCGCCGGGCGATCGGGCATCACCACATCGAACGCATGGTCCAGTCGGCCCAGCCGCCAGTCGCGCGCAACCGCACGCGCGGCCATGACCTTGGCGCGGGGATCGGCAGTAAGCAGTGCGGCGCGAATCGCCGAGGCAACGGACGCCTGCGTCAAAGCGCCTGGGCAGCTGCCAGCACCTCGGCAGCGTGGCCCTTGACCTTCACCTTGCTCCAGACCCGCGCGATCTTGCCGTCCGCGCCAATCAGCAAGGTGGTGCGGACCATGCCCATATAGCTGCGGCCATAGTTCTGCTTTTCCGCCCAGATGCCGAGCACATCGGACAGGCCCCCTTCCGCGGCATCGCTGGCAAGAGGCACCTTGAGGCCATACTTGGCAATGAATTTGGCGTGGCGCGCCGGGGGATCCTTGCTGATGCCAAGCAGTGCGACGCCTGCTGCGGCGAATTGGTCCGCCAGCGCGGTGAAGTCCTGGTTTTCGGTAGTGCAGCCAGGCGTATCGTCCTTGGGATAGAAGAACAGCACCAGCTTTTTCCCGGCAAAGTCCGACGCCCGGATGCTCGCGCCATCGGGCATTTGCAGCGCAATATCGGGAACTGGATCGCCAATGCCGGGAAAAGTGCTCATCGTTCAGATCTCCAGTGTCTCGCCAAAAATGTCGTGCCAGGCCGCTGCGACTGTGCCACGCGCCCCCGCCAGCTTGGCCAGCAAGGCCTCCCAATCGCCCGATCCGCAGGCCTTGGCAAGAGCGAGGCGCGCAGGCGGCGACGGCTGTTCGCTGCCGGTCGCCAGCAGCCGCATCGATACCAGCATGCGGGTCAGCACATCATGCGCTTCACCCAGTTCCATCGGCAGCAGGCCTGCTTTGTCGAGTACATCCAGGGCATCGCCCAGAAACGGCGTCAAGGCACCGGGGATGCCGGCTCCATCGCGCAATTGCAGGAAGTGGGTGAGGAATTCCAGATCGACCAGCCCGCCGCGCGCCAGCTTGACGTCAAGCGGCCCCTTGGGCGCCTTATGTCCGGCGATCTTGGCGCGCATTTCCCGGACATCGCTATGCAATTTGCCGGCGTTGCGGCGCTGAAGCAGCGCCTCCGACACGATCCGGACCAGTTCGTTGCGCGCGGCCTTCGAACCATAGAGCACCCGCGCGCGGCACAGCGCGAGATGCTCCCAGGTCCAGGCATCGCGCTGTTGATAGAGCGCGAAGCTGCCAAAACTGACCGCCAGCGGGCCTTGTTCGCCCGAGGGCCGCAGCCGTGTATCGACCTCATAGAGCGCGCCTTCCGCCGTCGGCACGCTCAGGGCGGCGCTGACCCGCTGGGCCAGGCGGTTGAAATAGAGGCTGGTGCTGAGCGGCCGCGCCCCATCCGATTCGCCGCCGGGTTCACCGGTGAAGAGGAACACCAGATCAAGATCGGAGGCATGCGTCAGTGCGCCGCCACCAATCCGCCCCAGCCCGAGGATGACCAGTTCGGACCCGGCTATCCTGCCATGGCTCCGTTCAAAATCGGCGATAGTGGCGTCGGTCAGCACTAGGATCGCCGCCTCCGCAATGCGCGCCAGTGCTGCCGCAATGTCCAGCGGATCGCGCGCCGCTTCGACCAATTGGACCCCCAGCATGAAGCGCCCCTCGCCGACCTTGCGGCGCACCCGGTCGAGTATCCGCTCGTAGTCGTCGCCGGTTTCGCCGTCTGCCATGTCGCGTACAAGGTCCGTGACATCGCCCGGCAGATCCAATGCGCTGGCGTCGATCAGCGGATCGAGCAAATCGCCGCGCCGGGCCAACTCGTCGGCCAGCGGCTCGGCGAGCGACAGCACCCGCACCAGCAGTTCCAGGAGGCCCGGGCGCGCTTCGAGCAGGCGAAACAGATTGATCGCGCTCGGCAGATTGGTGAGCATCTGTTCCCAGCGCACCATCGCGCGATCAGGCGCCGGCGCAGCCGCAAGCGCCCCCAGCAGCTGCGGCTGGATCGCGGCAAAGGCCGCGAGGGCGGCATCACTGCGCAGCGCCCGCAGCGAGCCCGAAGTCCAGCCGGTGATCCGCTGCGCCAGATGCTGCGGATCGGCAAAGCCCAGCCGCGCAAGCTCCGCCGAAAGCGTGTGGCCGCTGGTGGGCATGGCCGGCACGATTGCCGCACTGCTGTCTGCGGCGATCAGGAGGTCATAACGGCTACCCACTGCCTCGGTAATTTCCACCAACTCGGCGGTGAGTGCCGCGCCATTTTCGAGACTATCGAGCCGGGCAACCGCATCGAGTGCGGCAGGGTCTTTGGGAAGGCTGTGCGTCTGGCGGTCCTCGACCATCTGCAAACGGTGCTCGATTTCGCGCAGCCGTTCATAGCGTGTCCCCAGCAGCTGCGCGTCATCGCCTGCAACGATCCCGGCCGCAGCCAAGGCATCGAGGCTGGCGCGCGTGCCGCGAAGGCGCAGCGCGGGATTGCGCCCGCCGTGGATCAACTGATGCGTCTGCGCGAAAAACTCGATCTCGCGAATGCCGCCGCGCCCGCGCTTGATGTCGAACCCCGGCCCGGGGCGCTGGACGCTGGCGTGGTTGGCGCGAATTTGCGCGGTCAACCGGGCAATTTCGCGAATCGCCCCGAAGTCGAGGCTCTTGCGCCAGACGAACGGCCGGATCGCGGCGAGAAAGGCATTGCCGGCCGCAATGTCGCCAGCGCAAGCCCGCGCGCGGATAAAGGCGGCGCGCTCCCAGGCGAGACCCGCGCTCTCGTAATGTGCCAGCGCCGCTTCGATGGGTATCGCCAGCGGGCTGACTTCCGATTGCGGGCGCAGGCGCAAGTCAACGCGGAAGACATAGCCTTCATCGGTCATCGCCGAGAGTGTTTCGACCAGCAACCGCGCCACCCGCTGCGCTGCCTCGCCCGGATCGTCGCGGCTGCGCCGGGGGAGCAGCACCGGATCGTAAAGCAGGATCGGATCGATGTCCGAGGAGTAGTTGAGCTCGCCCGCGCCGTGCTTGCCAAGCGCCAGCACGATGAAGCCGGCCGGCTCCGCGTCCGGCAGATAGCGGCGGATGGCATGGCCGATCGCGGCATCCATCGCCCGATCGGCAAAGGCCGACAGTTCGGCAGTAACGCGGGCGAGCGGGAAAGCCCCGGCAAGATCGCCGACCGCCAAGGCCAGCGCGAGCGCCAGCCGCTCGCGCCGCAGGGCGATGGCAACATCGGGTGCATCTGCCCCGGCCGCTTTCGCCCATGCCAGCGCCGCCGCGCCCTCACCGGCCGCCAGCAAGGGAACAAGATCCGGCAGCCGCTCCATCGCATTCGACAGGAACGGCGCATGCGCCTGGGCCCGTTCGAGTGCTCCAGTCCAGTCAGGAAATGCCATGCCGCAAGAATGGACTCTCGCCGCGCTTCCCGCAAGCGCCTCGGGCGGCTAAGCGTGTGTGATCATGGCATGGCGTCTCCCCCCCGAATGGCATCCGCAAGATTGGCTGTGGATCGGATTTCCGCACGATGAGTCGGAGTGGCCGGGGTTCCTCGAACCGGCCCAAGTCCAGATTCTGGCTTTTGCCAATGCCGTAGCGGAAAGCGGCCAGGATGTGCGGTTGCTGGTACATCCGGCGGCAGCCAATGCGGCACCTTTGCGCCGCCAACTGTGCGCAAAGGTCCATATCGAGCCGAAAACCTTTGGCGATATCTGGCTGCGCGACACCGGACCGCTGGTGGTGGCAGGCGGTGGCAAGCGGCTGGCCCGGCGCTTCGGCTTCAATGGCTGGGGCGGGAAATACCTGATGGCGGGCGACCAGACCATCGGCGCCGAGCTGGCGCATGATGCCGCCCTGCATGTCACGACCTGCGACTGGATTCTCGAAAGCGGCGCGCTGGACGGCGATGGCACCGGGCTGGTGGCGACAACCGAGCAGTGCCTGCTCAACCCCAACCGCAATCCCGAATTGTCGCAGTCCGACATTGAGTACCGGCTGGAGCGTGATCTTGGCTTCAACCGGGTGTTGTGGCTCGGCGAAGGCCTGCTCCATGATCATACCGATGGCCACGTCGATAATCTGGCGCGGTTCGTTGCGCCGGGAGTGCTGGCCGTGCCGCGCGCGACGGGTGCGGACGATCCCAATGCGGCAGTCTATGCTGATGCAAAGGAGCGCGCCGAGGCGTTTGGCGTGGCGGTACGCGAGGTGCCGTCGCCTGGCCGGATTGAGACCGATGGCCGGGCGGAACCGGCGAGCTACATGAATTTCGCGATCACCACCCGTCTGGTGGTGGTGCCGACTTTCGGCTGCTCTTACGACGCCGAGGGGGTTGCGGCAGTGGCGGCACTGTTCCCGGATCGCGAGACCATTGGCCTGCCTGCCGATGCCGTGCTGGCAGGCGGAGGCGGGTTTCATTGTGCCTGCCAGCAGATGCCCGCAGTGGTTTAACTCTTTGGTAACCCGGCCCGCCGCATTGTCTTGTCTATGGTACAAGTCATCGCTTTCGCATCCGCTGCACCGCTGCGACTTTCCCGGACCGACTTGCTTCGCACGCTGTTCGTCTGCGGATGCGCCATGGCGCTGATAGCGCCTAGATACGTTTCCCACATCTGTGGATAAGCTTGGGTTGACAACGCATATTTTTTGATTCGAACCCTTGCGGATTTGCGAGTCGATTGCTAATTGTCTTGATAAATGGATTGGGGGTTCCCGGTCGGCGTCATAGCCTCGGTGAGTTTCATCGGGGCTTTTCGCTTTTTGGCTCCTTGTAAATTTTAAGCCCCCACCCCTCATATCCGTTTCCGAGCTCTTGCCGACCACCGCGACAGAAGAATTTCATCTTGAGAATCTCAAATGCTCTATTAATCTGTGATGGCCTAAGATAATGAATCCCAACGGGTCTTGCCACAAGGTCAGCAAGCTGGAGGCCGGCTGAATTTACCCGTTTGTCGGCAAGAATTATCTCGAACGGAAGGCGTCGACCCAGCCTATTTGCACCGTCGCATATTCGCCTGAATTCAAGCTCAAGCTCCTTGTCTTCCTTATCTCCCCTCCGCTCGAAAACGATATGAGTCTGCAAATTCTCCTGACCTTTCTCGGTCAAGAAATCGACCAGCGTTTCCAGGCAAAGGTCAAGCGCGACATGATATGGATTTGGAGGTTCCCTATCCAAAAAATTTAGATTTCTCTTGTCAATCACAGCAGATATTAAAATAAATTTGCTGTCATCAATTATTATGGACAGTTTATTCAGAAAATCTTCTTTGTCCCCACGATTTCGGAATTTGAAAATTCCTAGCTCTTTCCTAATTTCTCGCTCATGCAAAATTATAATGTCGTGCCCAAATTTCTCAAATTTTAATCTCTCCAATGCGGATACGACATTTTTTACGTAGTTTTCTTTGTAAAATACACAGAATGACAACACAAATACCGGATATGCGTCATCGACCTTTTCCAAAGAATGGTCGCCGCTCTCGTCCACATAGACGATGAATTCGCTGCGCGGATTTGGCGAGCTTGCTATTTGGACCCCTGTCATGCCTTTGTGTTAACATTGGCCGATAGGATTTGTGAAGTGAATCCCTAAAGAAGCAGGTCCGGTGGCGTCGCCTCCAGCTTGAGCATGGCAATCGCTTCGGCCAGCGGCATGAACCTCTGACGCTCCTCGCCCAGAGTGCGGATCGCGACAGTGCCTTCCTCCGCCTCGCGCTTGCCGACCACCAGCAAGTGCGGGACCTTGGCCAGTGAATGCTCGCGCACCTTGTAATTGATCTTCTCGTTGCGCAGATCGCTTTCCACGCGAATGCCCGCCGCCTTCAATTGCGCCACCACTTCGCCCGCATAGTCATCTGCGTCCGAAACAATAGTCGCCACTACCGCCTGGACCGGGGCCAGCCAGACCGGCAGCTTGCCGGCGAAGTGCTCGATCAGAATGCCAATGAAGCGCTCATAGGAGCCGAAAATCGCGCGGTGGAGCATGACCGGGCGGTGCTTGCCGCCATCCTCGCCGACGTAGCTCGCATCGAGCCGTTCGGGCAGCATGCGGTCGGACTGGATCGTGCCGACCTGCCAGGTGCGACCGATCGCGTCGGTCAGGTGCCATTCGAGCTTGGGGGCATAGAAGGCCCCCTCGCCGGGCAGCTCTTCCCAGCCATATTCGGGCGTATCGAGCCCAGCCGCCGCGACCGCGCCGCGCAGCTCCGCTTCGGCGAGATCCCACAATTCGTCGCTGCCGATACGGTTATCGGGGCGCAGCGCCAGCTTGATCGAATAGGTGAAGCCGAAATGCTGGTAGACCCGGTCGGCCAGCGCGCAGAAATTGCGCACTTCCTCGACGATCTGGTCTTCGCGGCAGAAGATATGCGCGTCGTCCTGGGTGAACTGGCGCACCCGCATCAGCCCGTG
>JBDSSP010000055.1:0-4515 GCA_039928735.1 Novosphingobium sp.
TGGTGCCCAGAAGAGGACTCGAACCTCCACGCCCTTGCGAGCGCCAGCACCTGAAGCTGGTGCGTCTACCAATTCCGCCATCTGGGCACGGGGCGCTTCCGCGAAATCGCAGGGCGCCGGGTAGGAGCGGGCCGATAGCGGGGCTTGTCGCGGCTTGTCAATGTCAATCGCCATGGCCGGTTGCGCCGCGACGCGCGGCTGTGGCATGGGGCGCACTGGTATTCGGGAATTGCGACGATGGTTGATACAAAGAACAGCTCGGGGAATGGCTCGGGCGTTCACGCGCCGCTGCGTGACAGGCTGATCGTGCTGCTTGGCGGCAGCGGCTTTTTCGGTCGGCATGTCGCGCAGGAGCTGCTGACGGCAGGCGCGCGGCTGCGCATTGTGAGCCGGCATCCCGAGCGCGCCTTTGCGATCAGGCCGCTCGGCAATCTCGGCCAGGTCCAATTCCTGCGCGGGGATGTTACGCGGCCTGAAAGCCTTGCGCCCGCGCTGTCCGGAGCGGCCGGCGTGGTCAATCTGGTTGGTGCCTTTGCCGGCGACCTCGACAGCCTGCAGGGCGAGGGCGCGGGACGAGTGGCGGCCGCAGCCCGGGCGGCTGGTGCCAGTGCGTTTGTCCAGGTCTCGGCGATCGGCGCAGATGCCGCATCCCCGATCCCTTATGCCCGCACCAAGGGCGAGGGCGAGGCCGCAGTGCTGGCCGCCTTCCCTTCGGCGACGATTTTGCGCCCGTCGCTGCTGTTCGCCCCGGACGATAATTTCGTGAACATGTTCGCCGGCCTGATTGCCAAACTGCCGACATTGCCGGTGTTCGGACCCACGGCGAAGTTGCAGCCTGTGTTTGTTGATGACGCGGCCGAAGCGGTGGCTGCCGCATTGGTCGATCCCGCCGCGCATGGCGGCAAGATCTATGAACTGGCGGGTCCGGAAGTGCTGTCCATGCTCGAATTGCACCAGCGCATCGCCGCTGCACAGGGCCGCGAGCGGCTGTTTGTCGAACTGCCTGATTTCATCTCGGGTGCATTCGCCACGCTCACCGGTTGGCTGCCCGGCGCACCGATCACCAGCGATCAGTGGGCGCTGCTCAAGGCGGGGAACGTGGCTTCAGGCAAGCTGCCTGGGCTGGCGGAACTTGGCGTCGTTGCGCATCCCTTGGGGCTCTATCTCGACCGCTGGATGGTTCGCTACCGCCAGCACGGCCGGTTTGGCGAGAAATCGCGCGCGGCTTAAGCTAACCTAGCCATCGACATCGCCGTAATGCGCGGGCGGCTGGATCACATCCATGCGTTCTGACAGCAGCGGGCGGAAGCTTGGGCGGCTTTTGATTACCGAGTACCAGCCGCGCGATTGATCGTGGCCGGTCCAGTCGATGCCGCCGAGATAATCGACCACCGAAATCTGCGCGGCGGCGGCAAGATCGGCCAGGCTCATCGTCGCGCCGGCCAGCCAGGGGCGGCGATCGATCAGGTAGTCGATATAGTAGAGATGCTCGTGCGCCAGCTTCATGCCTTCGCGTAAGGCCTTCGAATCGGGCGACTGCCGCAGGATCAGCCGCTTTTTCATTCGCTCGAGCAGGAATGCAGTAGTCACGTCCTCATAGAAGTTCTCATCGAACAGCGCGACCAGGCGGCGCACTTCAGCGCGCTCGGCTGCACTGCCCCGAATCATCGGGCAGGTGTCGACGGTTTCCTCGAGATATTCGCAGATCGCCCGGCTGTCGCACAGCGACAGATCCTTTTCCGGATCGTGCAGCACCGGGGTACGTACTGCAGGGTTCATTTTCAGGAAATCGTCGCGGCGCTCCCACGGGTTTTCGCGCCACAATTCATAGCCGATGCCCTTTTCGCTCATCAGCAGGCGCAGCTTGCGGCTGAACGGGCACAGGGGAAATTGGTAGAGCTGCCACATATCACGCGGCTATTGCCCAAGCTGCAGTGCGGCGTCCACCCGGCAGATTGCGACGGCCCTACGAAATCGAGTGGATAACCTTTTGGGCACGACCTATGTAGCCCCGACTCAACAGCAAAAGGGAGATGCCCATGTTTACCCACGTCGTGGTTGGCAGCAACGATCTTGCCAAATCAAAGAAGTTTTATGATGCCATTTTCACTGCCATTGGCGCCAATCCCGGTGCGGACATGGGCACGCGGCTTGCCTATTCGCACAAGGGGGGCAACTTCATGGTGACGACGCCAATCAACGGCGAGCCGGCCAGCTTTGCCAATGGCGGCACCATCGGCTTTTCCATGGACAGCAACGAGCAGGCCAATGCCTGGCACGATGCCGGCGTCGCAGCGGGCGGGGCATCATGCGAAGACCCGCCGGGGGTGCGCGATCTCGGATTCGCCAAGCTCTATCTCGCCTACCTGCGCGATCCCGATGGCAACAAGCTTTGCGCCATGCTGCCGGCTGCCTGAGAGGAGACAACCCATGAAACTTATGAACCTGCGGGTCGGCTGCAACGATCTTGACAAGGCCCGCGCCTTTTATGACGCGACATTCGGCGCGCTCGGCGTGGAGCGCACGCAGATGCCGCCGGAATATCCGATCGCGATGTACAAGTTGCCGGGCGGGCCCAACTTTGCGGTTGGTCCGGCGCGCGACGGCCAGCCAGCAACCCATGCCAATGGCGGAACTATCCTGTTCGGCGCAGACAGCGAGGAACAGGTCGCGGCGTGGCACGCAGCAGGCCTTGCCAACGGCGGTTCCTGCGAAGGCAAGGCCGAGCCCAAGCCGCAGGCCCCAGGCTCCTTTGGCGCTTACCTGCGCGATCCCGACGGCAACAAGCTGGCGGCGTTCTACAACCTCAACATCGGTTGAGGCGCTGTTGTGGCGAGTGCGGCCCAAGTCCATCGGGACGGCAGCCGCCTCGCCGTAACGCGCGAATGGGTGCGCGAAGTGCCCGTCGCGCTCGAATTCAATGGCCTCGCCTATGCCGTGATGATGGCGACCCCGGCTGATCTCGAGGATTTCGCTACTGGCTTTGCGCTGACGGAAGGGCTTGCGGCGCATGCCGGTGAGGTCACCGACCTAGCCGTTGCCGAAGTCGAAAAGGGCTGGATCATACGGGCCGCTCTATTCGGTCTGGGCGCAGAGCAATTGGGTGAACGGGTCCGCAGCCGGGTTGCCGAATCGAGTTGCGGCCTGTGCGGAATCGAAAACCTTGAGGCGGTGGCACGGCCGCTTCCGCCCGTTGCGCCGCATGATGCCATCGCGCCCGCTGCGATATTCGCCGCCTTGGCCGCGATTCAGGATCGCCAGCCGCTTGGCATGACGACCGGCGCCGCGCATGCTGCGGCCTGGTGTGACCCGGAGGGGCCGATTGGCTGCCTGCGCGAGGATGTCGGGCGGCACAATGCACTCGACAAGCTGATCGGTGCCATGGCGCGTGAGGGGCGGGCATTGGCACCCGGCTTCGTGCTGTCGACGGCGCGTTGTTCCTACGAGATTGTCGAGAAAGCGGTGCGTGCCGGTGCGACATCGCTGGTCACCATGTCCTTGCCGACGAGCATGGCAGTGAACCGGGCGAGGACTGCGGGGCTCAGCCTGTGGGTGCTGGCGCGGGACGATTCAGTGCTGGAAGTGACTGCCTGAGCTTTCACTGACCCAAAACGAAAATCGCATGCTCCGCCCGCAGATTCGCCGCGCCTGCGCCGATCTGGCTATCGCCTGAGAGAAACCACGCCTGTTCGACCGTGATGCCGCGGCTCCGCACCAGTTCCTTGAAATCGTCGACAGTCAGGTGATGAATGTTCGGCGTCTCATACCAAGCGACCGGCAGCAGCCGCGTCACCGGCATCTTCCCGCCAAACAGCAGCGACAGCCGCACCCGCCAATGGGCAAAATTGGGAAAGCTGACAAAGGCATGGCGACCGATCCGCAGCAGTTCCTCGAGCACCAGATCGGGGCGCATCATCGTCTGCAGGGTTTCGCTGAGGATGGCAAAGTCGAACGACTGGTCAGGATAGAAGGCAAGATCGGCTCCAGCATCGCCCTGAATCACCGAAAGTCCCTTGGCGACGCAGGCCGCGACGTTGGCGGCATCGATCTCCATGCCGCGCGCATCGCAGCCGCGTTCATCGCGCAAGGCTTCGAGCAGTGCTCCATCGCCGCAGCCGACATCGAGCACGCGGCTGCCCTTTGCAACGTGGGCGGCGATCAGCGCGAGATCGGGACGGAGCGTGGTCATTGCCGCAAAAACCCCGCCACCACCCGGTCAAGCTCGGGCACGTCGAGCAGGAAGCTGTCATGGCCAAACGGTGCGGAGAGTTCGACGAAGCTGACCGGAGCGCCCGCAGCATTGAGCGCATGGGCGAGACCGCGCGATAGTTCGGTCGGGTAGAGCCAATCGGAATCGAAGCTGACCACGCAGAATCGCGCCTTGGTCGCGGCGAAGGCATCGGCGAGCCTGCCGCCATGGTCCTCTGCGAGGTCGAAGTAGCTCATCGCCCTGGTGATGTAGAGGTAGCTGTTGGCATCGAAGCGCTCGGAAAAGGTCAGCCCCTGGTGGCGCAG
>JBDSSP010000056.1:0-4612 GCA_039928735.1 Novosphingobium sp.
GCCGATCAGCAGCGCCATCTTGAGATCGTGGTTTTTGCCGTATTTCTCGAAGTTCTCGGCAACCTGCGCGGCCAGAAAGTTGCCGAATTGCTCGCCATCGACGGCATCGGCCCCGCCGTGGTCGAGGCGCTGGGCGACTTCTTCCACGAGCCGCACAATGTCGCGGTGTGGGACGATCTGCTCGGCGAGGTCACCCCGCCGCGCTATGTGGTCGAAATGAAGGACAGCCCGGTTTCCGGCAAAACCGTGGTCTTCACCGGCAAGCTCGAAACCATGAGCCGCGACGAGGCCAAGTCGCAGGCCGAGGCATTGGGCGCGCGCACGGCGGGCTCGGTGAGCGCCAAAACCGATTTGGTGGTCGCCGGCCCGGGCGCGGGGTCGAAGCTCAAGCAGGCGGAGAAGCTGGGTATTGAAGTGATTGACGAGGCGAAATGGACGGAGATTGTGAAGGGGGCGGGATAAACGAATTAACTTGCCTATCCTCCACCTCGGGATATTCTGTGCAAAGAAGTCACGAGGTGGGGGTGAAACGCTATGGTGACTGTTGCCGATTTACCGAAAGAAAATTCGACGTCCGGACAGGGTGTTACCTTCATAGACTTTGTCGATCGCTGGATTTTCGTCGCGATGGCGGTGTTTCTGATCGTGGTGACATTGACTGGCTTCATTCCGGATTCGATCATGAAAGTCGGGATGGTCGAAACGGGTAACCGGCCGCCATTCCCGCCGGTCCTGCACCTTCACGCCATCGCGATGGGGAGCTGGCTGCTGCTCCTGCTGGCCCAGACCAGCTTGATGGCCAGCGGGCGGCGCCAGGGGCACAAGCAACTTGGAATGATAGCTATGCTGCTCGCTCCGGCGGTGGTCGTGATCGGCGTGGTGCTGGTACCCACCATGTACCGGCAAGTTTGGGATTCCGCGCACGCGGTTCCGGGCGGAGCTGATGCTGCCGGGCTGGCGGCGGTTGCGATCAAGGGCAACATCGCCCTGCTGCAGATGCAGGTCGGAGTGGTCTTTGCGACAGTGGTGGTACTGGCCTTGCGGGCGCGCAAGCATGACGGGGCGACCCACAAGCGCTTGATGGTGCTGGCCCCGATCGCGGCGATGCCGGCTGCGGTCGACCGCATTTCTTGGTTGCCAAACTCAATGCCGGTCACCCCGTGGGGTCCGGAGATTTACATCCTGCTTATTGCGCTGCCACTTTTTGCTTGGGACCTGTATCGCCTAGGCGGCATCCAGCGCGCATATCGGATTTGGCTGGGCTTGGTCCTGCCAACAGGGGTGCTGGTCATCTTGCTTTGGAATACGACTTGGTGGCAGGCATTCGTGCCAAGGATGATGGGTGTGAACTGAGGCCGCAGGTGGCCTTTTTCATCACCCCTTTGCCCAGTCCGGTCGCTTTCGCAGCCACAGCACCGACCAGTCGCCGTGCACCGCGCGCCGCGCAAGCCTCAGCCCCACGCGGCGGCAGGCAGTTCGCACGGCTGCTTCCTGTGTTTCAAGCAGACCCGACAGCAACAAACTCCCCCCAGGCACCAGCGCCCCCGAAAAGTCGGGAGCCAATTCAATCAGCGGCCCGGCAAGGATGTTGGCGATGATCAGATCGTAAGGTCCGCGCACTTCGATCAGTGGGTCATCCATCCCGTCAGCCACTGCAATCGTCAACTCTCCCGCCTGCGCGCCGATCGGCACGCCATTGAGTGCGGCGTTGGTCTGAACCACATCGAGGCACACCGGATCGATATCGCTCGCCAGTGCCAGGGCGCGCGGCCACAGTTGCAGCGCGGCGAAGGCGAGCAGGCCTGTGCCTGTCCCGATATCGGCGCAGTTGCGAACCACAGTCCCCCGCGCCTTCATTTCGCTCAGCATCGCGAGACAGCCAGCAGTGGTTGCGTGCTGCCCCGTGCCGAAAGCGCGGCTGGCGGGGATGACGAAATTGCGGAAAGCCGGATCACTGGAGGGGGGGTAGTCGGGGGTGTGGACGTAAAAGCGGCCGGCGCGGATCGGCTCGATGCCCTGCTGGCTCTGGGTGACCCAGTCGGTTTCTGGCAGCAATTCGATGTCGAACTCCGGCGCAGCGCCTTCGAACAGCGTCGCAATTGCGGCCTTGTCGGCCTTGGAAGGATTGCGCGGCAACCATGCCTCCAGCTTCCATTCCTCCGGCCGGTCATCGGCGATCTCGAATCCGGCAAGGACTATTTCGCTGTCCCAGTCCCAGGCCTCTTCATGCGCAATCAGCGCCGCCTGAATCACCGGGCGCGGGGCGAATGCCGTGATTTTCCAACTCTGCATCATCGGGCGGCCATAGCGTGATTTGCGCTGGGGGGAAATTTGGTTCGCCGGGGCGACGCCGGCGCAGCCCGATTTGGCAAGTCCGTTGCCCGCTTGCGCCACCCGGCAATTTGGCTAAGGGGAAGCCATTCGCCCAATGAGGAAGACTGCGCATGGCCGAAGCCAAAAATCGTCCTTTATCGCCGCACCTGCAAATCTGGCGCTGGGGCCCGGCGATGTTCACTTCGATCCTCCACCGGGTCACCGGCAATGGCCTGGCCGTCGCGGGCCTCGGCGTGCTGCTGTGGTGGCTCGGCGCGCTGGCGGGCGGCGAGGCGAGCTATGCGACGTTCACCAAACATGCCTCGGCCTGGTATGGTATGGTCGTGCTGGTCGGGATCAGCTGGGCGTTCTTCAGCCACATGTCCTCAGGCCTGCGCCACTTCGTGATGGACGTGGGCGCAGGTTACGAACTTGACCGGAATGCCCTTTGGTCAGTGTTGACGCCGATCGCCGGGATCCTTCTTACTGCTGCCTTCTGGGCAATCGTACTGCTGCGCTGAGGACACTGAATATGGGTAACGGAACTTCCATCGGCAAAGTGCGCGGGCTGGGTTCGTCGCACAGCGGCAGCCATCATTGGCTGCTCCAGCGCTTCACGGCGATCGGCAATCTGCTTCTGGTGCTGTGGTTCATCGTTTCAGTTCTGCTGCTGCCGAACATGCATTATCTGACCGTGCGCGAATGGCTGGCGCGGCCAGTGCCCGCCACCGCGATGGCGCTGCTGATCCTGTCGACATGCTGGCACGCGCGGCTGGGAATGCAGGTGATGTTCGAGGATTATGTCCATGAAAGCGGCAACAAATTCGTGGTCTTCGCCCTGCTCAATCTCGTGACTTTCGGCGGGGCGGCCTTCGGCCTGTTCTGCGTTCTCCGCCTCGCGCTGGGAGGCGCCTAAGATGTCCGCTCCAGCTTACAAGATCATCGATCACACTTATGACACGGTCGTCGTCGGCGCGGGCGGCTCGGGCCTGCGCGCCACTATGGGCAGCGCCGAGGCCGGGCTGAAAACGGCCTGCATCACCAAAGTGTTCCCGACCCGCAGCCACACCGTTGCGGCGCAAGGCGGCATTGCCGCTTCGCTCCAGAACAACACTCCCGACCACTGGACGTGGCACATGTACGATACCGTCAAGGGGTCGGACTGGCTGGGCGATCAGGACGCCATCGAGTACATGGTGCGCGAGGCGCCCGCAGCGGTTTACGAGCTCGAGCATGCCGGCGTGCCCTTCTCGCGCAATGACGATGGCACGATCTACCAGCGCCCGTTCGGCGGCCACATGCAGAACATGGGCGAAGGCCCCCCGGTGCAGCGCACGTGCGCCGCCGCCGACCGGACCGGCCATGCCATGCTCCACGCGCTCTACCAGCAGAGCCTGAAGTATGCGGCGGACTTCTTCATCGAATACTTCGCTATCGACCTGATCATGGATGGCGGGAAATGCGTTGGCGTGATCGCGCTGTGCATGGATGATGGCACGATCCACCGCTTCCGTTCCAAGGCCGTGGTGCTGGCAACGGGCGGCTATGGCCGCGCCTATTTCACTGCCACCAGCGCCCACACCTGCACCGGCGACGGCGGCGGCATGGTGCTGCGCGCGGGCTTGCCGCTACAGGACATGGAATTCGTCCAGTTCCACCCGACCGGGATTTACGGCGCAGGCGTGCTGATCACCGAAGGCGCGCGCGGCGAGGGCGGCTATCTGACCAACTCCGAAGGCGAGCGCTTCATGGAACGCTATGCGCCGAGCGCCAAGGACCTTGCCAGTCGCGACGTCGTCAGCCGCTCGATGGCGCTGGAAATGCGCGAGGGGCGCGGCGTCGGTCCGAACAAGGATTACATTTACCTGCACCTCGATCACATTGATCCCAAGGTGCTGGCCGAGCGCCTGCCCGGCATCACCGAGAGCGGCAAGATCTTCGCGGGCGTCGATCTGACCCGCCAGCCGCTGCCGGTTTGCCCGACGGTGCATTACAACATGGGCGGCATCCCGACCAATTATCACGGCGAAGTTATGACCATCGGCGCGGATGGCGATCCCGAAACCGCGGTCCCCGGCCTGTTCGCGGTGGGCGAGGCGGCCTGCGTCTCGGTGCACGGCGCCAACCGCCTCGGCTCCAATTCACTGATCGATCTCGTTGTATTCGGCCGCGCCACCGGGCATCGGTTGCGCGATACGATCAAGCCCGGCGAGGCTTTCGAGGAACTGCCCAGGGGCAGCGAAGACTTCTCGCTCACGCGTCTGGATCACTTCCGCAATGCCAAGGGCGGCTCGCCCAC
>JBDSSP010000057.1:0-35702 GCA_039928735.1 Novosphingobium sp.
ATTTAGTTGTCCCGCCTCACTACAGGAGGCGATTCGCATGGACGTTGTGCAGTACACTGGCCTCGCTCACAGACTGGGCGAGCCAGGCAAGGCACTAATCAAGCACTGGGAAGGCTGCGCCAAGCACCGCAGCGACGGATGCTTCGATGCCTATCCCGATCCCGGCACCAAGGATGGCACTCCATGGACAATCGGCTGGGGCTCGACCGGGCCAGATGTCCGCAAAGGTGTTATCTGGACCCAAGCGCAGTGCGATGCCCGCTTTGACATCGATATCCAACGCTATGTCGCTGCTGTTGCCAAAGCGCTCGGTTCCACAGCGACTAATCAGAACCAATTCGACGCACTGGTCTCATTTCATTACAACACCGGCGCGATTGCTTCTGCCGAGCTTAGCAGATTGCACAAACAGGGTCGCTATTCCGCGGCGGCGAAGGAATTCGGCAAATGGGTCAACAACAATGGCAAGCCCATGCAGGGCCTGATCAGACGACGCGCCGATGAGGCCCGACTCTATTCAAGTCGCTGATCAATAATCCTTACTGATCCGCGCGTTAATACTCTCGCGGCCGATCGTCGAGACTGCCGACAGCAGCGACAGCCAGCTGGTTAACCGGAATTCAAGCTGGGTGGCATTATAGCCGCGCCCGTCGCTGATAACTTCGGCATAGAGGCGACGCGTGATGTATTTTCCGGCGGCAACGCTTGTTCCCCGTCCTGTCGCGACATCGGCCGGGACAATTCGCAGCCGGTCCAGCCCCACCGCTCTACGAAGCTTGTTGATGGGATCAAGCCCCCCGCCGCCTCTCAGCGAGGCCAGCGCGGCCCCCAATTGCAAGGCCTCTGGCGCGGATATGTTGGTGATCGATTGCCCGAACAACAGCCGGGAAAGCAGCTCTTCATCAGGCAGCGCCGGTGTCGACGAGAAAGCAATAAGCGGCCGCAGCGCAGTCCCTGTTACGGCAATGCGGGCAGTCAGTCCGCTCTGCTGATCTTCTGCGATGATATCGAGCCGGGGGTTGGGCGGACTGGATCCATCGAAGACGATACGGCCGCGCTGCAGTTCGAAACGTTTGCCGGCAAATTCATACCCACCGCGAACCAGGTCGGCGCGCCCCAGGATGACGGGGTATGCCGTATTGCCGCGCAGCTGGATGTCTGCGCTCCACTCGCTGTCGAGCCCCAGGCCGCGCACATCGACACGTCCCGGGCCCGTGGCATCGATCAGGAAGCGCCATGGCGAAGCTTCGCCGCGCGGCGCGATCTGATCGGCCAGACGGTTGATCTCCTGAGTCCGGATGTTGGGCAATTGCTCGGCAGCGGTCCCCCGGCCAAGCTGCCAGCTGGCGCGATCGATAGCCAGTCGTCCGGCAATAACCCCGCCATTGCCATCCGAGCGGATCGCCAGAGGTCCAGTAACGGTTGCGCCCATATCATCGCGCGCCAGCAGCCGAGCACTGTGCGCTGCCAGCCGCAGATCGATTGCTGGTCCGTGTTCCCCAATGCCGGTGAAATCAAAGCTGCCGCTGCCGCCCACCGTTCCTCCGCCCGCCGTTTGTCCTGAGAAACCAGTAAGAACCAGCCGCGAACCCGAAAAACTGCCTTGAGCACTAAGGCCGGTGATGCTGGTGCCGGTGATCGCACTCTGCAACTGCAAGCCTCTGCCGGCAAGCGAGCCGCGAAACGAGGGATCGGCCGGCGAACCTGTGATGTCGGCAGCCACGGACAACGGCCCGGTCAGATCGAAGCTGTCGAGTGCTGCCAGCCGCCATAGGACATCGGCAGGGCCAGCATATCGCAACTGGGCAAACAGGGCTCCGTTCTGAATGCGGTCCGCCAGCCCGCCTGCGCGCGCGAGACCAGCGATTCGCCCTTGGAGGCGCCCGCGAACCGCTCCGCCCTCGCTGATAATTGCACGCATTTCGACGCGGTCCGGCAGTAATTGCCCGACCAGGGCAATATCGGCCGGGCGCGAGGTGAGTACCAGTCCAGAGCGGGAAATGCTCGCGATCTGGACCTTAACGTCACCGGTCGGCGGAGCACCCCGCGCCTGATGGTAATCGACCAGTCCGGAAATCTTGCCCCCCAACCCAAGATCGGCAATCAACACGTCCGCGAGCGACAGAGGCATGTTTGCGAGAGCCAAGTGCAGATCGCTGGCGCCGGTGCCTGACAGGCCCGATGCAATGGCCCGCCCCCCTGCAAAGTCGATCTGGGTTGGAGCGAGCCGCCACCCCCCAGCTTCTCGGGTTAGAATGGCCCGGCGCGGCATTGTAATGCGCTGGCCGGCGAATTGGCCCTGAGCCGCAACCGCAACTCGCTGCGGCGCCACATCGCCCAGCAGCTGCAGCTCAAACCGGCTGCCGCGCCGTCCTGACAGCGATGCGGTGACTTGCCCCTGCCCGTCATTGAGCTTGGCGTTAGCTGCAAGTCGCCCGATGAACAACTGGCCGCGCCCGATGCCCTGTCCCAGCAAGTTGCCTGTAATCGTGCTATGTCCCTTGCGCAGCAGCCCGGACGCATCAAGGCGACCGTTTGCAATGGTCAGGGGAACGGCGCCGCCGAAACTTGCATCGTTGGCGACCAGCGCGAGGGTGAAGCCCTGTCCGCTATCCCGGGCAGACAGGGCAATTGTGCCGCTGACGCCCCCGCCGGAAAGGGCGAGATTACCGCTGGCAAAGCCGCGATCAAGCGCCAGCCTGCCGGTTATCGAAGTCTTCGAGACTTCCAGCTTCTGAATGTCGATACGCGTTGGGCCGCCGCTTTGCGCAAACAGTCCAAGCACGCCGCTAAAGGCGCCAAGCGTGGAATCGCCACGCGTTTCGATCCGGAAACCCTGGGCAATCGGCGAAAGGGCCACGCGCACATCCTTGAGACCTGCTGCCGGCAGCGGATCGGCGAATACGAGCACCGCATGGGGCCCATCGCCGGCGACATCGGCCTGGATCGTGAATGGGCCATAATCAACTTGCTTGCCCCGGCCCGAAAGAGTCGTGCGGCCATCAGGCATGCGGCGTCCGGCGAGGCCAAGCGCCAACTTTGTGCCGCTCAACGTCGCTTGTTCGAACAGCAGCGGCTGGCTCTGGCTCAGCTTGAAATGTCCACCGAAGCGAATGCCAGTGCCGGCGAGGGTGGTCAAAGTGGCGTTATCCACCCGGGCCAACTTGCCGCTTAGCGTCGCATCAAGCGTCCACGGCGCATTTCCGAATGCGAAAGTTAGCCGCCCGTCGGCGTCGGCGCTGCCGATGTCGGGGATCGGAAAGCCCAGAACCGCTGCCGGACCCGCAAGGGCATAACCGCCACGCGCAGTGTCGCCGCGCAGGGTCAGCCGCGCGGCGGACCCGGGCGCGGTCAGGGCAAGGCCATCAGATGAAAGGCGCGTGCCAGTCAGGGTAAGCAATCCCCTGGCCCGCACATTCGTCAGTCTGCCGTCTAGCCTGGCATCGCCAGTGATAACACGTGCAGCTGACGCGTCGAGCGGCACGGACCAGGTCGTGCCGTTATAGCTTGCGGTGCCGGTTTGGGTGAGATTTTGAACCTGGGTAGAGCCGCTGGTCAGGCGGGCAACGCTTAGCTGGTGGGTTGCTGTCAGGCTGCGGAACGGGCCTTCCAGCAGCGCGGTCATTCGGGCACCTTCCAATCCCATCCCCGGTATCACTGCTTGGGGCGAACGCAGCTCTGCGGCGAGACGCAGGCCAATGAAGCGATTGCCGGTTAGGTCCACACCGCCTTGGCCCTGCACCGCCAGGCCCTCGCCCATCAGCCCGAAAGCGCCATCGACTATGCGGTTGGCCAGCTTTCCATGGCCCGAAATGGCGACAGACCGCCCGGCTGCCCGGGCCGCGATACCGCTCAAACGGCCTTCGGGCCAGGCGAGGCCGAGCACGCCATAAGTCCCCGCCCGATTGGTCAATTGCAACGCGGCGACCGGCTTGCCCGCGATCTGGGCAAGCAATGCTCCGTTCCACTGGCGCCACGAGCCTTTGCCTCCGATGGCGAGTTGCATGCCATCCTGAACACCCGATAGCCCGGCCAGGAGCCCGCCTTTGGGCGCGGCATAATCCAGCTTGAGATCGAATCGATCCCGGTCAGGGTCGGCGTCGAGCAGCGCGAACAGACGGTCTCCGCCGCCGAGTTTGCCATCGCCCCGGATGAGCGCCCTGCCGCTGCGAATGAGCACGCCGGCCGTCAGGTCAACCCGCCTGGCGTCGCCGAGCACCCCTTTCGCAACGCTAAGCCGTTCGATTGCGAGATGATCGATCCGGATATCGAAGTCCGGCAAGATTGGCGCTTCGGGGTCCCCTGGCTTGAGCTTGGGAATGCGCAGCAATATGCCGCGCCGCAATGTCAGCTCGCGAATATCAAGCCCCGAACTGATCCAATTGACTAACCGCCAATCGAGCTCGGCCTCGGGCACTCTCGCGAATACGCCCTGCGGATCAGCCAGACTGACATCGCTGAGCCGTGATTTGCCGAAAATCGAGCCCTCGATTCGTCCGACAGTAATGCGCAGCCCCGAAGTCGGCGCAAAAGCAGCGATGCGGTCGGCAATCAGGCGATGCCCCAGCGGCGTATCCAGCACCAACAGTGCGAAGGCGGCAAGTGCGGCAAGCACAAGCGGAAATACCAGAATCCGCAGCCAGCGGGTCCGTCGCCGCACGGGTGGCGGCTCGGCAGTGCCGGGCTCATCGCCCGCAGGCGGGATCACGCCTGCCATCAGAAGGCCTGACCCAGCGAAACGTAGACCGCGACTACGCTTTCGCCGGCGCGCCGGCCAATCGGTGTGGCAACGTCGACGCGGATCGGCCCGAAGCCGGTCTGATAGCGCAGCCCCAGCCCCGCCCCCAACCTGATATCCCTGAAGTGCGGCGTCGATTCGACCTCGGCAGTGCCGCCATCGATAAACGGAACCACCGACAATCCGCTGCCGAACAGCCCGGTCTTGACCCGCGCCTCAAGCGAGAATTCGCTGAGTGAACGACCGCCGCTGGGCAGGCCCTGCGCATCGCGCGGACCGATTTCCTGATATCCGTAGCCGCGGACCGAGCCGCCGCCGCCCGCGTAAAAGCGGCGTGATGGTGCAATGTCGCCGATAGCGGCACCGGTAATCGAACCGAACCGCACCCGTGCGGCAACCACTGCCGCCTTGCCAAGCGGAACATAGACACTGGCATCGGCCTGGAGCCGGGCATAACCGACCTTGCGACCGCTACTTAGCGACAATTCCGGCGAGATCCGCAAGGCGGCGCGGAAGCCGTGCGTCGGATCGAGCAGGTTGTCGCTGGTGTCCACCGCGCCGCGCAGTGGCAGGGCCAGGACATAGTAGGTCTGCGGTGTAACGACGATGCCCGCGGTATTGCCGGGCCGCTCATTCGAAGCAACGGCCTCGAGCCCGACTGACCACACCCACGGCTTCTGGAAAATCAGGGTCGTCAGTTTTTCGAATGTGGCCGTTGCGGCAACTGTCTTGGCGACATAGGCGGTGCGCTTGACCAGGTTGCCATAGACATCGAAGGTCAACACCTGATCGCGGCCGCGGAAATTGTTTCGGCGCAAGGTCACGCCGGCCAGTTGCTCCTTGGTCCCGGCAACAGCGCGGAGCCGCAGCATGCCTTCGGGCGGAAACAGGTTGCGATGCTCCCAGCTGGCCTCAAGCCGGAAGCCTTCGCCTGAATCATAGCCGATGGCTCCGGCAATGGTGCGCAGCGGTGCCTTGGCAATGGCCGCGTCAAGCACCAGGGTTCCCGGTTCGCCATTCTGCGGCGATACGGTTTCGCGGGGCTCAAGGACAACGCTTGATACCAGCCCGGTTGCAACGATTGCCTGGCGCAAATCTTTTACCAGGCTGCGCTTGTAGAGGTCGCCGCGCTCAAACCTGGCGATATCCTCCAGATGCTTGCTCGAGAGGAAATCCGGGAGCTTGCTGACAACTCCCCCAAAGCGATACTGCGCTCCCGTGGTGACCGGGATTGACAGATCGCCTTCCTCCCGGCGATGATCGGCGACCAGTTCGGCCTCTCCCAGCTTCGCAAACGCATAGCCCTGTTCGCCCAGCGCCTCGTCGAGCTTTTGTTGGCTGACGACAATGCGGTCGTTGTCCAGCGGATCGCCAGTCTGGATACCAAACGCGCTGCGCAGGGCTGGATATTGAGGGCCAGTTCCTGCCAGGTCACCCAGCGTGATCGACCCGAAGCGATATCGCGGCCCTGGCGATATTTCGAAGCGGACGGACGGGGCCAGGACAGCGGCCGTGGCTCCGGGCTCAATGCCGCTGACGGTCTGGGTGACTTCGGCATCGTAATAGCCATAGACCCGCAACATCCGCAGCAGCAGGTTGTTATCAGTGCGGGCCCGAGCCGAGAGTTGCGCGATATTGTCCTCGCCCTCACCAGACAAGCGCTTGATCGTCGATAGCGAAGAAAAGCGCTCGGCGAAATCCTTGCGCATCGGCATGACAGCCGGATCAGCAGGAAAGACCAGCGCGAGACGGCGGGAGATCTGCTGGACATCGCCCTCGACCCGTTCCGGCAGAGGAGCACTTTGCGAAGCTTTGAGTGCTTCGGCAAGATCAGGATCAGGCTCCAGCGAAACCAGGTCGGGCACCGTGAATTGCTCATCGGGCCAGGGAAGATGGATGCCGCCGTCTTCGGCCAGGGGCGAATTGGGATCCAGTTGCGGCAATGCAGCCGCTTCCTGCGCCGACTTCTCAGCTTGGGCGGGCGACGGCGCTTTGGCCCAGGAGTCGGGATTTTCGACCGCTGAATCGGGGATCAAGGCCTTGAGTTCGGCGTCCGGATCTCGGTTTTGTGCGAAAGCAGGTTTTGCCAGCAGAAGCGCAGCTACCAACGCAGTTCGGACGAACATTTCCGCGAGTCGGCGCTCAGTCTGCCAGACGGTATTGTTCCTGACCGCCAGGCACCCCATCCTTGCCTGAACCTTCGGGCGTGGGCAAAGCGTTACGCCGGGCGCGGACGGCAGCGGTGATGAGGGCGTCCTGTTCTTCGGCGGAAATTCTTTCCCAGCCGCTGCGGGTGAGGCGTTCGAGAGGACGATAGCGCACCTTGTATTGCATTCTGGCCGAGCCTTCGACCCAATAGCCGAGATAGACGTAAGCCAGACCCATAACCCCTGCACGGCGAATATGATCCATGATAATGAAATTGCCAAGGCCCGTCCGCGCTTCATGATCGGGGTCATAGAAGCTGTAGATCATTGACAAGCCATCGCCCTGCCGGTCGGTCAGACAGGCACCAACCAGGCGGCCGGGCGTTACTCCATCGGCCGAAGGCTCGCGATACTCGACAACGTAACTGGTGACAGGAGTGTGTTCCACCATGTCCGAGAAATCGACTTCGTCCATTGAAGCCATGCCGCCACCCGGATGGCGCACGCCGAGATAGCGCTGAAGCAGTTCGAACTGCTCGACCGTCGACCACGGGCGGCACAGCGTTACTTCCAAATCGGAATTGCGCTTGAGGTCCTTGCGCTGGGTGCCCGAAGGCTGAAATTCAGCGGCTACCACCCTCACTGAAATGCAGGCCGAACACTCGATGCAGGAGGGGCGATAGGCAACGGTCTGACTGCGGCGAAAACCGATCCGGCTCAGCGCATCGTTAAGGGCATCGGCATGCGTCCCGCGCAGTTCCGTGAACACCTTGCGCTCGGTCCGCCCCGGCAAATAGGGGCACGGCGCAGTGCTGGTCACAAAAAACCGGGGAAAGCGAACAGGTGCCGTCACGACCAGGCGAAATCCTCTGATTTGTTGTCAACGTATCAAGGCATATGCCCCCACATCCGCCGTGAAAAGGCTTTTAACCAAGAAACTAGGTTAACGAACTCATATTTTGCACAAGCACCGGGATAATCCGCGCAAACCGGGGGAAATGAGTACGGATCAGCCGCGATCAATTCAATTCCACCTGGCTCACAGCATAGCCTTTGGCCCGCAATGCCGCAACCAGACCGTCAAGTTGCTCCCTGTCGCGAGCTTCGCATTCGATATCGGTGATCAGGCCTTTGGCCGGCAGGTGGGTAAAAATCCGCTGGTGCCAGATTTCAATGATGTTGATGTTATGGGCATCAAATTCCTTCATCACCTTGAACAGTGCGCCCGGGCGATCCTGCAGCGTCAGCCGCAACCGCGCGAGACGACCTGACCGCGCGAGATCGCGCAGCAGAACATTGGCGAGAAGCCGAGTATCGATATTCCCGCCAGACAGCACGATGCCGACCTTGCGCCCCTCGAACAGTTGGCGATGAGCCAGAACGGCTGCGAGACCCGCAGCGCCCGCGCCTTCCACGACGGTCTTTTCGATCTGCAGCAGCAAAGCCAATGCGCCTTCCAGCTGAGATTCGGTCACGAGCACAAAATCGTCGAGCAGCCCGGCCAGAACCTTCGATGTGAAGGCACCCGGCTCAAACACCGCGATACCTTCGGCCAAGGTGTCGCCGCCGATCGGACGGTTCTCGCCGCGCAGCAGGTTGAACATCGACGGGAACAACTCCGCCTCGACGCCGATCAGGCCGATGTCAGGCTTGATCGCCCGCGCAATCGTCCCCATCCCTGAACTCAGCCCTCCGCCTCCAACCGGCAGCACCAGCATGTCGAGTCCGGGCACGTCCTCGAGCATTTCAAGCGCAACTGTCCCCTGCCCCGCAGCGACGTGAGGATCGTCGAATGGGTGGATGAATGTCAGGCCCAACTCGATTTCCAGCTTGCGGGCATGAGCATAGGCTTCATCGAAGCTTTCGCCCTCAAGTACCACTGTCCCGCCGACGCTTTCGGTTTGCATGACCTTGATGGTCGGCGTGGTCTTCGGCATGACAATGGTAACCGGAACGCCCAGCCTCTTGCCGTGATACGACAGCCCCTGCGCGTGGTTTCCCGCCGATGCAGCAATCACCCCGCGATTGATCTTGGCGCCGCCCAGCAGCAGCATGGCATTAAGCGCGCCCCGCTCCTTGTAAGCGGCTGTAAACTGCAGGTTCTCGAACTTGAGATAAATATCCGCACCAGTCATCGCGCTCAGCGTCTGGCTGTGAAGCGTCGGTGTGCGGACGACAGCACCGGCGATGCGTGCGGCGGCGGCCCGGACATCTTCGGCGGTGAGCAGCGAGGTATCGCTGGTGGTCAGAGCGGCTGGTTTATGCATCTCGCGGGCCCTAAACCAAATACGCCGGAAATGAAAACCGCGATTAGCCTGCGCTAAACTGACGCGCTTGGTTCGGGGCGCCTTCGCCGGAGCAACAGCCCCATAATTGCAGTAACAACAATGATCGCCGCAGTATCGGCGAGCCAGTCGCGAATGTCGCAGTCGCGGTGCAAGGCCGGAATGCTCTGCGTAACTTCGATAAGCGCACCGAGGAATGACAAGCGCTCGGCGACGCGCCAGCGAAAGGCGGATGGAAAGCCAAGCGCAGCCAGCGCTGCGAGCGTCGAAAACGCCAGGATGTGCTCGAATTTGTCGCCATAGCTGTCGATCGGCAGCTTAGGCGGCTTGGGTAAATCAGCCATCACCACGGCAAATATCAACGCCATCCAGAACAACAGCCGCATGGCGAGCTGAAACCGGGGTGTTTGGAGCCATGCCATTGCCGCACGCGAATATACGACTGATGCGTCAAGGCAAGTTAGGAAAATTCCGGGTCTGGCAACAGGGCAGCACAGCAGGGGCTGACTGCGCGCCAGCCAGCCGCTAAGGACTTGCATCATGAGTGAAACCAGAACAGTCGCCTTCATCGGGCTCGGCGTGATGGGCGGGGCAATCGCCCGCCACATCGGCAATGCAGGCCATCGCCTGACCATTTTCAACCGCTCGCCGGTTCGCGTGGAGCATTGGCAAGCAGCCAACCCTGGTTTGGCAACGCGGGTTGCCGGGAGTCCTGCCGATGCCGCTCGCGACGCCGATATCGTACTGACCTGCGTGGGCAACGATGATGATCTCGCCGATGTCGTACTTGGGCCTCAAGGTGTGTTCGCCACCTTGCGCAGAGGAGGCACTTTCATCGACCACACCACGGTTTCCGCAAAAATTGCGCGCCAGATCGCAGTCGAGGCGCGCGACAAGCAGATCCATTGCGTCGATGCCCCGATGACCGGCTCGCAGATCGGAGCTGAAAAGGGCACGCTAACCCTGATGTGCGGCGGCCGGGCCGATGCCATCGAAGCTGGCCGCGAGGTCATGACCGCCTATTCTTCACGCATTGTCCATGTCGGCAAGGCGGGAGCCGGGCAAACCGCCAAGATGGCGAACCAGATCTGCATCGCGGGAGTGGTTTCGGCGCTGGCGGAAGCCGTGCGCTTTGCACAGTCGGCGCACCTCGACATGGAGAAAGTTTACGAAGCGATTTCGGGCGGAGCGGCGCAGAGCTGGCAGATGGACAACCGCTGGTCGACCATGGATGCAGGCAGCTTCGATTTCGGCTTCGCGATTGACTGGATGCGCAAGGACCTGGGTCTCGCCATGGATGAAGGGCGCGGTCTGGGCGTTTCGCTGCCGGTGACTGCATTGGTCGATCAGTTCTATGCCGATGTCCAGGCGATGGGCGGCGGGCGTGAAGATACCAGCGCCATTGTCCGCCGATTGCCGCGGCGGGGCGGCAAGTGAGGCTTTCGCTTGCGGCAATTGCCCTGATTGTTACGCAACCGGCCTGGGCAGACGTTCTGGTCGAAAATGTCGATGGGCTGACACTGGGCGCCGATGGCACCGTCCAGCGCTTTTCCGGCCTGCTGATCGACAACAACGGCCGTATCCAGCAAATTTTCCTGCGCAATGACAAGCGCCCTGCCCGTACCGATTACCGGCTCGATGGCAAGGGCCGGGTGCTGATGCCGGGCCTGATCGATAGCCATGTCGAACTGATGAAGCTCGGCTTTTCGCGAATTCCTCCTGCCACCCCCGGCGCCCGCCCCCGCCCCGAAGATCGCGACCGAGCGCTCGTTGAAGCACAGAAGGTCCTTCTGGAGCGCGGCATAACCGCTGCCATCGACATGGGCACGACAATCGAAGACTGGCAGTCCTATCGCCGGGCAGGAGACCAGGGGACGCTGACAATCCGCATCATTGCCTATGCCGCCAATACCGACGCAATGTCGCTGATCGGCGGACCCGGCCCCACCTTGTGGCTCTATGATGACCGGTTGCGGCTTAATGGCGTGCAGATCGTGCTCGACGGCCCGCTTGAGTCGCGTGCCGCAGCCCTCAAAGCCCCTTATACTGATGCCCCTGCCCTCAAGGTCCCGCTCAAGTTGACCGAAATCCAGCTCAAGAACCTGATCAGCCGGGCGGGCATCGATCACTTCCAGGTTGCGGTCGAGGCTCATGGCGACAAGGCCAATGCCGCACTGCTCGACGCCTTGGCCGAGCTGTCCCAAACCTACAAGGGCGAGCGGCGCTGGCGGATCGAGCAGGCCCAGTTCATCGATCCGGCGGATCTGGCGCGTCTGAACCAGAATGGCGTCGCCGTCTCGATGCAGCCGCAGCAGCTTACTTCGGCGATTGCAGCTACTGAAGCACGCCTGGGCCCACAGCGCATTGCCGGAACCTATGCGTGGAAGTCAGTCACCGGTTCAGGCGCGCACCTTGCCTTTGGCTCCGGTGCGCCCAATGCCGCTCCGGATGCCTTTGCCGGAATCGCTGCTGCCATCACCCGGCAAGGCGCCGATGCGCAGCCCTTTGGTGGTTGGCAGGCTCAGGAACGGCTGACCCGCGAGGCGGCGCTCGCAGCCTATACCACAGGCGCTGCCTGGGCGGCATTTGGCGAAGGTCGGATCGGCCGCATCGCGATTGGCCAGCGCGCCGATTTCCTGCTGGTCGACCACGATCCATTGCTCGCAGCACCCGGCGAATTGCGGTCGATCAAGGTGTTGCAGACCTGGGTCGGCGGAAAGCTGGTCTATCAGGCGCAGGCAAGTGCTGCCGTCGAGCGATAAAGCACTTAGATAGCAGGGCTGTCCGAAGGTTGGGTTTCAGCTTTGGCTTTGGCTTTGGCTTTGGCTTTGGCTTCGACTTCAGCCTGCTTCTTCGCGCGCCGTGCGGTGAACCACATGAACAGCAAGGTCCCCTCGAACAGGAACAGCATCGGCACGGCCAGCAGCAGCTGCGAGATGACATCGGGCGGCGTTAGCAAGGCGGCTACAACCGTGATGCCGACAATTACGTATCGCCGCGACTTGATGAGCTGATCGCGGCTGACAATGCCGGCACGTTCGAGCAGCAACATCAGCACCGGAAGCAGGAAACAGATGCCGAACGCTAGAATAAATTGCATGACCAGACTGAGATAGTCGCCCGTCCCCGGCAGTGCTTCGAGCTTCAATCCGCCTCGCGTGCCCTGAAAGCCGAGCATCCAGTGAAAGGCAGTCGGCATGACCACATAATAAGCCAGTGCGCCACCCGAGATAAACAGCACCGGCGTGGCGATCAGGAATGGCAAAAAAACTTTCTTTTCCTTGACATAGAGCCCCGGCGCGATGAACGCCCAGAGCTGGTTGGCGATCACCGGAAAGCTGACGAAAAAACCTGCAAACAGCGCCACTTTCACATTTACGAAAAATGCCTCGTAAAGTTTGGTATAGATCAGTCTGCCTTGGCCCGGCGGAAAGGCCGCGGTCAGCGGGCGGACCAGAAAGCCGAAAATATCATCGGCAAAATAGAGGCAGATGAAGAAAGCCACACCCAGCGCAAACACCGCGCGCATCAGCCGGGTCCTCAACTCGACCAGATGGTCGAGCAGTGGCGCTTGGGTCTCGTCAATATCGCCGAGCTTCAGCATCATTGCGGCGGAAACGGGAGGCTGGGTTCCGCCGCGGCTGCAGGCTTTTGCGCCCCGGCATCGCGCGCAAGCATCTCCGCCTTGCTCCCCGGCAATGGCAGCATTTCATCGAACGGTGCGCCAGATTCTGCCGTTTCGTCTTGCGACAAAGCCGCGATGTCAGGCTCCGAATCCGGATGGTCAGCCATGATCGCAGCATTCTGCTCGCGCCACTTCTTCTCCATCTCAGCCAATTCCGCCTCGCGGATCATGGTATCGATGCCTGCACGAAAATGACCTGAAACCGTGCGGATCTTGGCCGTCCAGCGCCCGACAGTGCGAAGCGCGAGCGGCAGGTCCTTGGGACCGATGACGACAATCGCGACCACCGCGATCACCAGCATTTCGTCCATGCCGACGTCAAACATGGCAGCGAAGCTTCTTGACGCTTATCGCGGACCGGATTTGGTGGAATCGACCACCGTTTCGCCGTTCAAAGTCGCCTGTGACGCCGGCGGCGTGGCGGGAATCTGGGCCGTGGGCGGAGCAGGCTGGCTAGCCGCAGGCTCCTCGTTCAACCCTTGCTTGAAGCTCTTGATGCCCTTGCCAAAGTCTCCCATGATTTCAGAAACCCGGCCACGGCCGAACAGCAAGAGCACGACGATCAGCACGATTACCCAGTGCACCAGTGAGAAACTACCCATCACAAATCTCCAATTGCTGCGCGCGTTGCAGCCCCTGTAAGAACTCTATCTAGGCGCTTTCCTCCTCACTTGCCAGTGGTCCTTCAGAATCCGGGTCCGCGTCCGTCTCATTTCCCGCCCCCGCTGCGGAATGAGCCGCCTCAAAAGCATCCTCGACCGGATCGAGCAAGCCGGCGGCACGCAGTTCGTCGATGCCTGGCAGATCCTTGCGCGATTCCAGGCCAAAATGGGCGAGAAACTCAGGTGTCGTCGCATAAATCGTCGGCCGCCCCGGCGTCTCACGGCGTCCTGCGACCCGGACCCACCCAGTCTCCAGCAATACGTCAAGCGTGCCCTTGGCAGTTTGAACGCCGCGGATGGCCTCGACTTCGGCGCGGCTGACTGGCTCGTGATAGGCGACAATCGCGAGCACTTCCGTTGCGGCGCGTGACAGGCGGCGCACATCCTCACGTTCGCGGCGAAGCAGATGGGCAAGGTCAGGCGCAGTCTGGAAATGCCAGCGATTGCCGCGCTCGACCAGATGCACCCCGCGTCCGTCATAATCAGCGGTGAGGGCGGCCAGCGCCGGTCGCACATCTGCCCCGCCCAGATGCGCTGAAAGCGCCTCTGCGGTCATCGGCGCTTCCGCTGCGAACAGAGTTGCTTCGACCGCCCGGGTCAGTTCGTCCGGCGGATTCATGTGCGCAACTGCCGGAGATGCAGGGGCCCAAAGGTGCTGTCTTGCGCCAATTCGGCTTTGCCAATCCGGGCCAGTTCCAACGCTGCGACGAAACTGGAAGCAAGCGCGGATCGGCGTAGCTGCGGATTGGCCCATTCGCCGCCTTCACGCGGCGGCAGAAACTCCTGCAATTCGATCCAGTCGAGTGTCACGCCTAGCATCGCCGAGACCCGCGCCAGGGCGCTGTCGAGCGTCATCACCATGCGGTCGCGGACCATATGCACCACAGGCGCAGTCCGCGCGTTCACCTGACCATAAGCCTGGACCAATGCGAACCAGTCACACTGCCAACGGTTCTTGCGATCCACCCGCAAACCTTCCGGTGCGCCGCGCAGGAATGTGTCACGCCCCAGCCGGTCGCGCGCCAATATCCGCGCCGCCGCCTCGCGCATTGCCCCAAGGCGTTGCAGCCGCAATTGCAAGCGCAGCGCCAGTTCCTCGGCGCTTGGGTCTTCCTGTTCCTCGCGCGGCAGCAGCAGCGCGGATTTGAGGTATGCCAGCCATGCCGCCATGACCAGATAATCGGCAGCGAGTTCCAACCGCATCGCTTCGGCGCGCTCGATATAGCCGATATATTGATCGACGAGTGCAAGGATCGAAATCTGCCGCAAATCGACTTTCTGCCGACGCGCCAGATCGAGCAGCAGATCGAGCGGGCCTTCCCAGCCATCAAGCTCGAGATAGAGCGCACAATCGTTGGATGCAGCAGCGGCGATGCCCACCCATTCGTCCGCTTCGGGAGACTGAGCCTGCGTCAAGTCAAGTTCGCTCATGCCTTCGCCTCGGTGTTCTCTGCCACCAGCGCCAGCAAGCGGTCGCGCTTGGCAAGCAGCGCAGCCCGGTCGCCGCTCGCGCCGTCCAGCCGGGTACCCTCGAGTGCCCGTGCAAGCCGGGTAGCGGTCTTGTCGGACATGGCGGGCAAGCGCCCTGCTATGCCGATCATGTCGTCTATCTGGCCCCAGCAATTGAGCGCAATATCGCAGCCCGCAGCAACCGAACGTTCGGCCCGCTCGGGCACGGTGCCGAAAAGCGCCTCCATGTCGAGGTCATCGGTTAGCAGCAATCCGTCAAAACCGATTCGCTTGCGGATAATTTCGCCGATCACGAATGGCGACTGGGTTGCGGGGTGTTCCTTGTCCCAGGCAGTGAACAGTAGGTGACCCGTCATCGCGATCGGCGCAAAGTTGAGCGTGCGGAACGGCGCCAGGTCAATCTCCAGCTCCTGTTCGCTTGCTGTTACTGTCGGCATTTCGAGGTGTGTGTCGGTCGTCGTCCGGCCGTGGCCTGGCATGTGCTTTACCGTCCCGGCGATGCCGGCACGCGACAGGCCATCGAGCACGGCACGCCCCAGCGCCGCGACCCGCAGCGGTTCGTAGCCATAGGCGCGGTCGCCGATCACATCGTGCGCGCCAGCCTGACGCACATCAAGTACTGGCGCATGAGTGCAGGTGATCCCGACCTCAGCGAGATCGGCGCCAAGCGCTTCGGCATTGGCCCGCGCGGCCTCAATCGCACTGGCCGGGGCAAGATCATACAACTCGTCAAAAGCCGCGCCAGCAGGCCAGCTGGGCCATTGCGGTGGTTTCAGCCGGGCGACCCTGCCGCCTTCCTGATCGACAGTGATCAGCAATTTGTCGCGGCCATGAATTTCGCGCAGGCTATCAGTCAGTGCGCGAAGCTGCGCGCGGTTTTCAATATTTCGACCGAAGATAATGTAACCCGCCGGATCGCAGTCGCGAAAGAAGGCGCGTTCGTCCGCGTTCAAAGCATGCCCGGCCAGACCGAAAATCGCAGGTGTCATGCGCGGAAATTCGCAGGAACGCGCCGTGTTAGCAAGCGTGGGTTCCGCATCGCATGTGGAAAGGCCGAAGCCTGTCCAGATTGGCCAGCCCTATTTGACCTGACAGGCCAACCCCGCCGACTTGAGCTTGGCGCACAGCGCGTGTGCAGCGGAGGCGTCTCCGGGCAGAGCCTGCAGGCGAAACACCGTGCCGATATCTGCCTTGCCCTCTACGGTCTGATGCCGCTGGCCAGACAGTGCGCTGTACTGCTGTGACAGCCGGCTCCACGCCGCTTCGGCGGAAGCGCGGGTCGAATAGGCGCCAACCTGCACTGCCGGCCCCGTAACAGTGCCGGCACTGGTTGAAGCATGCGCTGAAGCGCTGGCGGCTGGCGAAGTTGATGCGGAAGCCGCGGAAGGCTTGACGCTGTCAAAGCCCGGCTTCACGGTTGCCGCTCCCGGAGGTGGCACAACCGGCGCGGATCCCTCGCCCAGTTTTGCTGGCCGCGTCTGGCCTTCGGAAACCGCAAATGCAGTGTTGCCGGTGCCATCGAAAGTCTTGCCGCCGGGATTCTTTGGCGCTTCCTTGTAGGCCTGGCTCGGGGCAGCAATAATACTGCCATCGGCGACCAGCGCAGGATCGGTCGTGCGGTGGGTTGACCACCAGATGCCGCCAACAATCGTGGCAAGAGCAATCAGCGCGAGTACGACGAGACCGAGCACCCGGCCACCATCAGTCGCCTCGGCTTGGTCATCATCTTCGTCGGAATCGAGCCAGGGCAGCCTTTCGTTTTCGCCTTCGAAGGCAAGCTGATCGTCACTGACCGCGTCTTCGGCGAGATATTCGTCGCGGTCGTTGTCGGCACCACTGACAAACGGTGCGGTTCCCTCTGGACCGTCGCCGTCACCAAGCTTGCCATCCACCATAGCCATGATCACATTTCCTCCACGGCCTCAACGCCAAGCAGCGCGAGGCCATTGCGCAGCAATTGCCCGATTTGTGCCGCAAGAAACAGCCTAGCACCAGTCAGATTACCATTCTGTGCCACGATGAACCGTTTTTCCGGATTATCGTTCCCCAAATTCCAATAGGCATGGAACGCGGCCGCCAAGTCGTGGAGGAAGAATGCGATACGGTGAGGCTCGCGTGCGGCGGCCGCTGCTTCCACGAGCCGCGGGAATTGAGCGGCGAGCTTGATCAACTCAAGCTCTTCTTCGCCGAGCAGTTCGAGCGCTTCGCCGGAGGGCCCGAGCCTTTCGGCGGCCGCCTTGCGAATGGTCGAGCAAATCCGCGCATGGGCATATTGCACATAGAACACCGGATTGTCTTTCGATGCCTCAACCACCTTGGCGAAGTCAAAATCCATCTGCGCTTCGGGCTTGCGGGTCAGCATGGTGAAACGCACCACGTCCTTGCCGACTTCGCGCACGACATCGGCCAGCGTCACGAAATTGCCCGAACGCTTGGACATTTTGACCGGTTCGCCGTCGCGCAGCAACTGTACCATCTGGACCAGTTTTACTTCGAACGGCGTGGCCTTGCCGTCTACCCCGGTCATGGCTGCAACGGCTGCCTTGATCCGTTTGACCGTACCTGCGTGATCGGCGCCCCAGATATCGACCAGCGCATCGGCGCTCTGGGCCTTTTGGAAGTGGTAAGCGAGGTCTGCGCCGAAATAGGTCCAGTTGCCGTCGCTCTTGCGGATCGGACGATCCTGGTCGTCGCCGTATTTGGTCGAGCGGAACAGCGGCAGTTCTACCGGTTCCCAGTCATCCAAAGTTTTGCCCTTTGGGGCTTCGAGCACACCGTCGTAGACCAGGTCATGCGCCCGCAGCCATGCTTCGGCCTCGGCGGGCTTGCCCTTGGCCTGCAATTCGGCCTCTGAGGAAAACAGGTCATGCTTGATGCCAAGCAGCGCGAGGTCTTCCCGGATCATCACCAGCATCGCAGCTACCGCGCGGCTGCGGAAGCGCACCAGCCATTCCAATTCAGGAGCTTTCGCAAATTTGTCGCCATATTCTGCGGCCAGAGCTTGGCCGACCGGAACCAGATAGTCACCGGGATAGAGACCCTCGGGAATCTCGCCAACCGCTTCGCCCAGCGCCTCGCGATAACGTAGGTGAACGGACCGGGCGAGGACATCGACCTGGCCACCTGCATCGTTGACATAATATTCGCGGATCACCTTGTGTCCGGCAAATTCAAGCAGTGTCGCCAGCGCATCGCCCACCACCGCACCCCGGCAATGGCCCATGTGCATCGGCCCGGTCGGGTTGGCCGAAACATACTCAATGTTGACGGTAGTTCCGCCGCCCGTGGTGGACCGGCCATAGTCAGAACTCAGCGCGGCAAAAGCTCGCAGCTCATCGATCCAGCAGGCTGGCGACAGCCGCAGGTTGATGAAGCCTGGCCCGGCAATCTCGGCGCTGGTCACCTGAGGTAACTTGCCCAGTTCCGCCACCAGCACCTCGGCCAGCGCGCGGGGGTTCATGCCAGCGGGCTTGGCCAACACCATGGCGGCATTGGTCGAGAGATCGCCATGCGCCGGATCGCGCGGCGGCTCGACAGTTATGGCGGCACGGTTCAGGCCTGAAGGCAGCGCGCCTCCCGCTTCGAGCGCATCGAGCGCGGCATTCAAGTGGCCGGTGAAGGCAGCGTAGAGGGTCGGGGTTTCGGACATGCCGCGCGGTTAGCCGCTTTGGACCGCTAAGGGAACCTCTGCGGATCGCCCCTTCTAAAACCGGCTAATCTCGACTATCGGCTCCAAACATGCCCAAAACCCCGCCTCTGCAGACCTACCGGGTCAAAAACTTCGGCTGCCAGATGAACGTCTATGATGGCGAGCGGATGTCCGAGCTGCTGGCCGATCAGGGCATGAGTGCCGCAGCGGAAGGCGCCGAAGCCGATCTGGTCGTGCTCAATACCTGCCACATTCGTGAGAAGGCCGTCGACAAAGTTTATTCCGACATCGGCCGCTTGCGCCGCGAGGATGGGTCGGTACCGCTGATTGCGGTCGCCGGCTGCGTCGCCCAGGCCGAGGGCGAAGAAATCATGGCCCGCGCGCCTACTGTGCGCTTGGTGGTGGGACCACAAGCCTATCACCGCCTGCCCGCGATGCTTGCGGAAGCAGCGCTGGGCAAGCGTGTCACTGACACCGACATGCCCGCGGAAACCAAGTTTGATGCCCTGCCCAAGCGCCGCAAAGTCGGATCCTCCGCGTTCCTCACGGTGCAGGAAGGCTGCGACAAGTTCTGCACCTATTGCGTGGTGCCCTATACCCGCGGTGCGGAAGTCTCGCGGCCGTTCGCCAGTCTGATCGATGAAGCGTTGCGGCTGGTTGACGCCGGCGCCATAGAAATCACACTGCTCGGCCAGAACGTCAACGCCTGGACCGGCGAGGATGCCAGGGGCCACCCGCAAGGCCTCGACGGCCTGATCCGCGCCTTGGCCGACCTGCCCGGCCTGCGACGAATCCGCTACATGACCAGCCATCCCGGTGACATGAGCGATGGCCTGATCGCCGCGCATGGCGACGTGGCCAAGCTGATGCCATTCTTCCACCTGCCTGTTCAGTCGGGCAGCGACCGGGTGTTGACGGCGATGAACCGCAACCACACGGTTGCAAGCTACTGCCGCTTGCTCGAACGGGTCCGCGAAGTCAGGTCTGACATCGCGTTATCCGGCGATTTCATCGTCGGCTTTCCTGGCGAAACTGAGGCTGAATTCGCCGACACGCTCGGCCTCGTCGAGTCACTTGGTTACGCGCAGGCCTTCAGTTTCAAATACAGCCCCCGGCCCGGAACTCCGGCAGCGACCATGGCAGGCCAGATCGCGCCCGAGGTGATGGACGAGCGCCTGCAGCGCCTGCAGGCCGCGCTTCAGCGCAGCAGCCTTTCCTTCAATCAGGCTTCCGTCGGCCAATCTTGCGAAGTTCTGGTCGAACGGCAGGGCCGAAAGCCAGGCCAGTGGCTGGGCAAATCGCCTTGGCTGCAATCGGTCTATTTCGAAGGCGAGGCGGCGATAGGCGATCTGGTGAGAACTGAATTACTGGAGGCCGGGCCGAATTCCTTGCATGGCAAATTGATGGCGACAGCCGCCGCCTGAGCCAGACATTTCGCCAGCAGTTCAGGCCATTTGCAGCCGCCGCTGTTTTGCCTCCGCCGCCACCAGCCTGCTCCCCGCGAATTCAGCCGCGCCCCACACCCCATCGCGCGCCGCAGCGTCTGTTTCGACCGAAGCCAGTGCACCCCAAGCTGCGAGCCTCATCCGGTCGCTGGGGTGCGAACGGCCGAAAGTGCTGGCCAGATCCTTCGCTTCGCCGCAGCCCATGCCAACTGCAATCCGCAGAAAGGCTTCGCTCGAGCCATTGCTGATGATTCGCCCCAGCCGGTGATTTTCCAGGTCGAAGCTGTATTGATCGAGCCAGGCCTGTGCCCCGCTCGTGTGCATGATGTTGAGCGAAATCGACAAGGCATCAGCCGGGGCCTGATCGTGGACGTCGACGTGGGCGCGGTAGAGCATGATCTTGCCCTGCTCCAGCCGCGCACGCTCGATATGGCGCAGCGACACCGGCTCGCCGCGATAGCCGACGACATCGTCATATTCATATTCGTAGTAATTGCTCCAATAGCCGGGACCGAAATAGCCGACCGTCAGGAAGTTGAAATTGTGGTCGTGCGGCTGCGAGTAGACGAACGCACCGCCACCGCTGGCCCGCATGGAGTGTTCGCATTCGCTAGGCCAGATCACGGCCCGGATAAAGAAATTGCCCTTACCGGACGGGCGCAGCATGATGACCTGCGGGCCATAGCTGTTCTCGCCGGCGTCATCACGCTGTTGCCGCTTCAACTCGTCGATCAGCATGTCGCCGAGGAATGTGCGGTTATTGCCCAACCGCCGCAGTTGCAGCGCGGCGTGATGCAGGTTGCCCTCGTCCTCGGGGTTGAACCCGGTGCTGGTCAGCGCATCGTCGCATTCGGCAAGGCTGCCGATGGCTCCATCCTCAATCGCGATCACACGGGGCATGGCTCGACTTCCTGTAGTTGCGGATGGGCCTCGAGCAGTTGCGCCCGCAGCGCACCAGCCGGACCGGACAAAGGGTCGTCGGCCCGGGCCGCAATTGCCGCCAACGCCGTGAAACCGATCTGCGTATCGAGCGCCAGGCACTCACGCAGCGCCTGCCAGCGTAGCGCTGCGCTCGCCTCGCCACAGGCAAGCTCGGCGATAAGCGGCGCGGCGTCCTTGCGTTCCATCCGGCCGAGCATGGCTATCATCAATTCGAGGCGGCTATCACGCGGATTACCTGCGGCCTGGTGCAACAAGGCGCCGCTGGCAAGATCGTATTCGCGGGTGGCTTCGGCATTGGGCCGGCGGCGCTGGAGGCGCAGTGAGACCAGCGCGCCATCGATCCGGTGGAGCAGCCGCGCATCGCGCTTGCCGTCGCGGAACTGGACGGTGCCCTGGCCAATGTCCATTTTGCGGCGGCTCAGCCGCGCAGTGCGCGGGCCGGTCGGCTTGCATTCGATCAATTCGACACCAGCACTGCCGCCCAGAACATGTTCCCAGGTTTGGTTTGGGCCAAAGCTGGCTGTCGCGGACTCGGGCCGAAATCCTAGCCCATCGCCATCGATCGCAACCAGCGAGAGCGTGACATTGACGGCGCGGGCAATAAGCACGGTGGAGGTGACCCCGTCCGTGAAATGGCGCAGCGCTACGTGGCCCAGTGGCCAGGCGCTAAGCGCGGAGCAGGTCATTGCCGAGAAGCCGGCCGCCATTTCCCGCGCCGCCGCCTCGCCGGGCGTGAACAGCGCAGCAAGACGCGGGCAGCGTTCCAGCTCTGCTCCTGCGGAAAATTCTTCAAGCTCCCCAAGCAGCGAGGCAATTTCCGGCCTGGCACGCCAGTTGTCCATAGTCCTGATCATCGCGACCTGCGCGTCACACTGCGGAGAGTCATCGCTCCGCAGTGCGCGCAACTCGGGATTAGCGATCATGATGCGTGTGTCCCGAAATCATTTCCCGATCAGTGAACCGTCGTTTCGTAAACGAAGGCCATCAGTTGGACGATGGAATCGTCGGACTCAATGATCCGGCTGGTGTGCAGAAGGCTACCGAACAGTCCGGTCAAGGTATCGAGATCAGGCAGTGACGAGAGATCGATTTTGGGCAGGTTCATAGTTTTTCCCCAGAGTGTCGGGGGCACGGCGCCCCGAAGCGAGACTGGAGGAGAGGGTGTCTGGATTGAAATTAAAAGACCGTAATCGGCGGAGTTCAGGTCAGGCTTTCGTGCAAAAACTATCGGTAATGGTTAAGCGTTCGCTGCCCACAATCCTAAGATCAACGCTTGCGCTCCGGCGGCTGTTCCTCAGTCGTAACGACACGTGTGGCGTAAGCACAGCCGCGCCCTCGCGCTGCCCCTTTCAGGAACGAACGGCGCGCCGATCCCGAGGCAACAGCCGCCTGGAATCGGCGATCATGCCCACTTGCACCGGATATTTCGCGGATTACTCCCTCAAAAGGAATAAACGATCCCACAACTGCCTTTGCGACCTGACCCGGCCGGACGCGTTTGCCGCCAGCCTGCTGCACATCCACATCATCTCCGAGCACAGCATCCAACTCTCCAATGGCAGTCGACAACCGCCGGCACGACGCCAGACCACTCATGCTGTAGGGGTCCTGCTGGGTTGCAACCAGCAAAGGTGGAATGGCGTCTTTTGTCAGGTTGAGATCGTTGAGCGGCGTCGTCGCGACATTTTTTGCGCTAACATCTTTCTGCGCAGACGAGTTTACTGGTTCAGCCGAAAGCGAACTTGCCGCAAGAAAAGTGACAGTGAGGGCTAATAAGGCATAACGCATCGAACATACTCCGAGCCATGCCACTAATCCCGGCATTCATTCACTCAACGCGCGAGATCGCAAATTGTTTCTTGTTTGCCCTTATTCCGATATTTATAAGCTGTCCCATTGACAGATTGTCGAGGTGGCAATCGTCTATTATCTACACATTTCCGAAGTAGCGTTAGAACTTGTTATCCCGAGGAAATCCGGTCGGCGGCAACCTCCCCGCAGCTCCCCGAGCGACCTTCCATAGCCCGACGTCCTTCTCCGTCCGCGTGCGCCCGGTATCTCCGCCCATCGCCCAGCTGAGACCATCCTCCAGCCGCAGCGTCACCGCATCAGCCAGCCCGCCATCTCGGTAGCGTTGCAGCGTCACGCCTTGTCCCTTGGCCAGCACCGGCAATTCTTCCAAACTAAATATTACCAGTTTGCGGTTGTCGCCGACCACGGCAATGTGATCGTGCTCTGCCGGGATTTCGCGCACGACCATCAGCTTCACGCCGGGCTTGGTGTTCATCACCCCCCTGCCTTTGCGGGTTTCAGCCAGCAACTCGTCCGCCTCCGCCGCAAAGCCGCGCCCGATGTTGGAGGCCACCAGTAGTTGCGCGCCGGGCTTGTAAATCAGCAACGAGACGATTTGCGCAGCTGAATCGATATCGAGCATGGTTCGGATCGGCTCGCCGAAGCCGCGCGCGCCGGGGAGTTTGTCTGCGCCCAGCGTATAGAACCGGCCGTTGTCGCACGCGATCAGCAGCTTGTCGGTGGTCTGGGCGTGAAAGGCATATGCCGGGCCGTCGCCTTCCTTGAACTTGAATTCCTTGTCGAGCGCCTCATGCCCGCTAGCGCCGCGAATCCAGCCGCGTGCGGAAAGGATTACCGTAACCGGCGCTTTCTCGATCATCGCGTCCATGTTGAATTCGCGCGTCGGCGCAGCTTCCGCCAGCGTGGTGCGGCGGCGGCCGAGCAGCGTATCCTCGGCATAATCCTTGCGCAGGCTGGTCAGGTCGCGCTTGAGACGCGTGCGTTGGCGGGCCGGGCTTTCGAGCAGCTTTTGCAGCTCTTCCTGCTCCGTGAGCAGCGCGGCGTGCTCCGTACGCAGTTCCATTTCCTCAAGCTTGCGCAAAGACCGCAGCCGCATGTTGAGGATTGCTTCGGTTTGGCGGTCGGTCAGATTGAACTCGGCCATCATGATCGGCTTGGGCTCATCCTCGGTGCGGATGATCTCGATGATCCGATCGAGATTGAGGTAGGCGATGATATAGCCATCAACCAGTTCGAGCCGCGCCGCGATCTTGTCGAGCCGGTGCTGGCTACGGCGCAGCAGAATGTCGATCTGGCTCTTGGTCCATTCCTGCAGCAGCAGCTTGAGACTGAGCACGCCGGGGGTACGGTTCTCGTCGAGCACGTTGAGATTGAGGCTGAACCGGCTTTCGAGTTCGCTCAGGCGATAAAGCGATTCCTTGAGCAATTCGGGATCGACATTGCGGTTCTTGGGCACGAAGATGAGGCGGATCTTCTCGTCGCTTTCGTCGCGAATGTCCTCCAGGATCGGCAGCTTCTTGTCGGCGATCAGATTGGCGATCTGCTCGATCAGCTTGCCCTTTTGCACCATATAGGGAATTTCGCTTACCACGAGTTGCCACATGCCATTGCCAAGGCGCTCGATCCCAGCCTCGCGGTCTGCCTCGTCCTTGGCTTCAGCGGCATGGAACCGCGCGCGAACGCGGAACGCGCCCTTGCCGGATTCGTATGCAGCGGAGATAGCGGCGGGAGTGTCGACAATGACGCCACCAGTGGCGAGGTCCGGCCCCCTGAAAACTTCCATCAGCTGGGAATGCTCAGCATGCGGGTTGTCGATCAGCAACAGCGTCGCATCGATGATCTCGGCGACATTGTGGCTGGGGATGCTTGTTGCCATACCGACGGCAATGCCCATCGCGCCATTGGCCAGGAGATTGGGGAACAGGCCGGGGAATATCTCCGGTTCTTCGTCCTCGCCGTTGTAGGTTGGGTGATAGTTGACAGTGCCTTCGTCGAGCCCGGCCATCAGGGCAATCGCGGTCCGGGTCAGCCGGGCTTCAGTATAACGATAGGCGGCGGCGTTATCGCCGTCGATGTTGCCGAAGTTGCCCTGACCTTCGACCAGTGGATAGCGCAGCGAAAAATCCTGCGCGAGGCGGACCATGGCGTCATAGACCGACTGGTCGCCGTGGGGATGGTACTTGCCGATAACATCGCCGACGACCCGGGCGCTCTTCTTGTACGCATCAGTTGGGTTCAGCTTGAGCAGACGCATCGCCCACAGCAGGCGGCGGTGGACGGGTTTTAGCCCATCGCGCAGATCTGGCAGCGAGCGCGCCGTGATAGTGGAGAGCGCATAGACAAGGTAGCGCTCCGACAGGGCGCTGTCGAACGGGGCATCGACAATGGCGTCGAAAGGATCTGGTTCTGTAATGTCGGTTGGCATGCTGGGTCGGCACTAGCAGCGGGCGCGGCGGTCTTCCACTGAATGTGAGTTGTTTTCCGCGCCCTTCTTTTTTCAGAATGGGGAGAGAGACGTCACCGCCGCTGCATGTCGCGGCTTTCGCCGGGAATGCGCACTTCGATCCCGTCGAGCGCATTGCTCAAAATGATCTGGCAGGACAGGCGGCTGGTGCGGGCAACTCCGGCGGCCAAATCCAGCATGTCTTCCTCATCCGCGTGGGCACCAGGCAATTTGTCGAACCATTCGGGCGAAACGATTACGTGACAGGTGGAACAGGCCATTTGGCCCTCGCAAGTTCCCTCCAGGGGGATGTCTACACCTTGCGCCAGAGCGAGCAAGGTCGTGCCCTCAGCAGCTTGCGTTTCGACGCGCGCCCCTTCGGCAGTGACAAAACAGACCCTGACCAAAGCTACACTCCCTGCGCAACTGCCGCCGCCTCGATAGCACGACATGCCTGTTCGACTTCATCCCTAGTCGTATAGCGCCCGAAACCCAAGCGAATCGCATTGCGGGACTGCTGCGGCTCAAGCCCGATGGCAGTCAAGACCCGGCTGGGCTTGCCGGTGCCGCTGCCGCAGGCCGAACCCGCCGAAAACGCGATATTGCGGCAATCGCTCATCAGCCGAGGAAAATTGAGGCCATCCAGCCTCAGGTTGATATTGCCGGGCCAGCGCGCGGTCTCACTGCCATTCACCGTCCAGCGCGACAGGATCGACCGTGCCAGCGCGGCGAGGCCTGACAAATGCTGGAAATCGGCATCCATGCGAGAGGCCGACAGCGCCGCCGCCGCTCCGAACCCCGCGCAGAGCGCCGGCGAAAGGGTGCCCGAGCGCAATCCGCCTTCCTGTCCGCCCCCGTGCATCATTGGGCCTACCTTAACCCCGTCACGCACCCAAAGCGCGCCGATACCTTTGGGACCATAGAGCTTGTGGCCGGTGACTGCGATGAGGTCCGCACCTTCGGGCGGCGCGATCTTTCCCGCGCCTTGCACCGCGTCGCACAGGAACAGCGCCCCGGACTCATGCGCCCGCTCGGCAAGGCGCGCCACGGGTTGGATCGTGCCGATCTCGTTGTTGACCTGCATTACCGCAACAAGACCAGTTCCTGGCGCGAAGGGAACTTCGGGATCGACCAGGCCTTGCTCATCGACAGCAAGTTCGTGCATCGGGTCGCCGCTCGCAACCGCTGAATTGACTACGGCCGAGTGCTCGATGGCCGAGAATGCGATCCCCTCCAAACCAATGGCGCGCGGCACCGCGAGCACTGCCTGATTGATGGCCTCGGTCGCCCCGCTGGTGAAGATCACCCGGCCACCCTGGGGCAGCAGGCTGGCGACTTGCTCGCGCGCGACCTCAACTGCCGATGCCGCTGCCCGGCCCGGCTTGTGCATCGAGTGAGGATTGGCGAAGCCCCCAGAACCTCCAGACCACTCTGGGCCGGAAAGCCAATGCAGCATCGCTTCGCGCGCTTCGGGGGCGAGCGGAGTGGTCGCCTGGTGGTCGAGATAGATCGGGGCGAGGAGCTCGGAGACTGGTGCCATGTTCAGATAAGTTGCTTTCGAAAGGATCGTTTCTATATAGCGCTACGCTTCCATTCAAAGCCCAATGCGGATTGGCGGCCGGTTTCCGGCAGGCCGCGCAAGGGGATTTCATTCGCAGGTAGACCAAACCATGCCGTCAGTCATCTTTCCCGGCCCCGAAGGCCGTCTCGAAGGTCGTTTTCAGCCCGGCCCCCGTCCGCGCGCACCAGTCGCGATGATCCTTCATCCGCATCCGCAGGCCGGCGGCACGATGAACGACCGGATCACCCAGGCGATGTACAAGACCTTCGTCGCCCGCGGCTTTGCCACGCTGCGTTTCAATTTCCGCGGGGTCGGGCGCAGCCAGGGCAGCTTTGACAACGGGATTGGCGAATTGTCCGATGCCGCCGCGGCGCTCGACTGGGTCCAGTCGATCCATCCCGAAGCATCCACCACCTGGATCGGGGGGTACAGCTTTGGCGCGCTGATCGGCATGCAGTTGTTGATGCGCCGGCCTGAAATCCGCGGTTTCATCTCGATCTCGCCGCCTGCCAACATGTATGATTTCAGTTTCCTCGCTCCGTGTCCAGCTTCCGGGATCGTCGTGCAGGGCATTGCGGACACCGTTGTGACCCCGGGCGCTGTGCAGAAGCTGGTCGACAAGCTGCGTACCCAGCGCCACATCACCATCCATCATGACGAGATCGCGCGCGCCAACCATTTCTACGAGAACGAGCTCGACGACATGATGCATTCGGTCGACAACTATCTCGACATGCGTCTCTCGCCGGATTGCCCCATCAAGTAATCAGCGGAAAACTTGCTGCGTCAGCGGGGCACTGTCGCCGACCGGCACAACCCAGATCGCGACATTAGCGATGATTACCAGCGCCACCACGAGCATCAGCGCGATCTGCATGCGCGATGCGCCGCGCCGCCACAGGCTGATCGCGCCCGCCACCAGCGCGAATGCGGCAAGCATCATGATTGAGACTATAGTGGTCATGGCGCCTGCTCAAACCGGTTCATCGTCCGATGAATAGAACGACTTGCGCTCATCAAGCAACTCGCTGAGCTCCTGTTCGGTCATCCCACCACTGGCCGTTCGCGCCGAAAGATCCCCGCCAAACAGCTTCGCCAGAGAATGTTAAAAGTGGTCGATCAAGATTGGCCTCGCCGCGGCTACGAATCATGCTAGAAAGCTGCCAGCCGCCGGTCCCCACGCAAGGCTGGGATTGACCGGCCATGCGCATTTGAAAGGCTTCAACTATGTCGATTTTCGGTTCAATCAAGGATGCAATTTTCGGGCACAAGGCCGAGGCCGCTACCGCCGCACCGGCAGCTGAGGCCGCACCGGCTGCCGCTGCAGCAGCCCCTTCCGAACCGGTTGACGTAGAGGCAACATGCGCCGCCATGCCCGGCGCTGACAAACTTAACTGGCGCACCTCAATCGTTGATCTGATGAAGCTGCTGGGCGTCGATTCCAGCCTCGCAAATCGCGAAACGCTGGCCAAGGAACTCGGCTACACCGGCGAACTCAATGGTTCAGCGGAGATGAACATCTGGTTGCACAAGGCGACCATGGCAGAACTCGCCAAGAACGGTGGCAATGTGCCGGCGTCAATGCTTGGCTGAAAGCCAGCCAATCGGGGCAATAAAACAGGCCCTGGAGCCACCTCGGTTCCAGGGCCTGTTTTTTATCCGTAACGGTCAGAGCTTACTTCTTGCCGAAAAAGCCTCCGGCCATCCCTGCGATATCGTTCAATGGATTGCCGTCGCCATCGCGGTCAAGCATGGAGGCAATGCCGCCCATTCCGCCAAGCCCGGCCAGAATTCCGCCAAGACCGCCTGCCGCAGGGGCAGCAGCGCCGCCCTGCGTCGCAGCGTCGCCAGCCCTCAGCGCGCCCACAAGCGCACCCAGACCGCCCTCGCCGCCAATATGGCCGAGGATCTGGTTCAGTATGTCGGGTGAAATGCCGGACTGCTCGGCCGATTGCTGGACAGTATCGCCGGGAATCGGTTGATTTTTGGTCAGCGCGGCGATCGCCGTGGCCGCCATTGCCGGATCGATACCCATCTTTGCAGCGATCGCTTCGGCTGCCTGGGTTTCAAGCGATCCTGCAATTCCATCGAACAGGCCCATGGTTCGGTACTCCATCCAAAGGAGCATATTCATGCCTTGCCCGATGTTAGAATCAAAGCGCAAATGTGAACGGCGATCGGTTCACGCAGCGAATAGTCCTGGCCTCCATGCCTGCACTGTCAGTCCAGCCGGACTCGCCACATTGTCTTGCTCGCACCGAACGGCTAGTTTCCGCCTTCGATGGATGCAGAACCAGCCTCCCAGCCTTCGCAAGGCCCTGTTCCCGATGCCACTGATCGCCAGACGATTGCGCTGGTGGACGACGACCGCAATATCCTGACCACGGTATCGATTGCGCTTCAGGCCGAAGGATTTGCCACGCGGATCTATGCCGACGGCCAGACTGCGCTCAAGGCCCTGCTCGAAAACCCCCCCGACCTCGCTATCTTCGACATCAAGATGCCGCGGATGGATGGGTTCGAGCTGCTCCAGCGGTTGCGCGAGAAGAGCGCGCTGCCAGTGATATACCTTACCTCGAAGGATGAGGAATCGGACGAAGCACTGGGACTTGCGCTTGGGGCTGACGATTATATTGCAAAGCCGTTCAGCCAGCGCCTGCTGGTCGCTCGCATCCGCGCGATCTTGCGGCGCGTGGAACTGGTGCGCGGAATGAACGAAACGCCTGACGCAGCACCGCTTCCCGATCCGATCCAGCGCGGCCGGCTGACGATGGACCCCGCCCGTCACCACGTCACCTGGGATGGGAAGCCGGTTTCACTCACCGTCACCGAATTTATGATTCTCGATGCGCTCGCGGCACGCAGCGGCGTGGTCAAAAGCCGAAATCAGCTGATGGACGCCGCCTACAACGACGATATTTTCGTAGACGATCGTACAATCGACAGCCACATCAAGCGCCTGCGCCGCAAGTTTCGCAGCGTCGATCCGTCGTTTGCCGCCATCGATACGCTCTACGGTGCCGGCTATTCGTTTGTTGCCGAGTAGTGCCCAACCGTGCGCCCCGCCGCGAGCGCTGGCTGGCGCATTTGCGATGGAGCCTGGGCGTCTCGCTCACATCGCGCATCCTGGCAGTCAATATCATTGCCCTGGGTCTGCTGGCAGGCAGCCTGTTTTATCTCGACAGCTATCGCAACCGGTTGCTGGCAGAGCGCTTTCAGCTGGCGCGCAGTGAGACGGAAGTGGCGGCAGACGCACTGGCAGTGACCAATCGGGCGCAGCGCCGGGCTTTGCTGGTGCGGATCGGCGAACAACACAAGCTGCGGCTCCGGCTCTATGGCCGCGATGGCGATCTGCTGGCGGACAGTTTCGAACTGGCCAAGCCGTCGTTCACATTCGCCGATCCGGCAAGCCAGCCCTGGTATCTGCAGGCAGCGCGTAGCATCGACCGGGGAATGGACTTTGTGCTCGGCGCTGCGCCCGTCGCCGATTACCATGAGCCGTCGGACGAAAGTGACAGCGCCTGGCCGGAAGTTGCAGAGGCGCGCACCAGCGGAGCCACCTCTATCCGCCAGCGGCAGGCGCCAGACCGCACCCCGGTGATCTCTGCGGCCGCCCCTGTCGGAACTCTGGGGCAGGTTCTGATGGCCACCCGTAATGCCACCGATATCACGGAGAATATCCGCGATGCCCGCCAGACCCTGGCAATCATTGTCAGCGCGGCGACGACTATCTCGGTGTTGCTCTCGCTGTTTCTCGCGCGCACGATTGTCCAGCCGCTGCGCATGCTGGTGCGCGCTGCGGTGCGCGTCCGGCTCGGGCGTGATCGCGCCGTCGTTGTGCCGCGACTGCCAGATAGGCGCGACGAAATCGGCCTGCTGGCCCGAGCGATCTCGGACATGACCAGCGCGCTGCGCAGCCGCATCGACGCAGTGGAAACCTTCGCCGCCGATGTCGCGCACGAGCTCAAGAACCCGCTGGCGAGCCTGCGCAGCGCGCTGGAATCGCTCGAGCGCGTCGAGCAGCCCGAGTTGCGCCAGCAGCTCACGGCGATTGCCGCGCATGACGTGCTACGGATCGACCGGCTGGTCACCGAGATAGCCGACGCGAGCCGTATCGACGCCGAACTCAGCCGCACGACTTTCGAGCCAGTTGATCTGCTGGGCCTGATTCAGTGTCTGGTGGATGCGCGCCGCCAGCGCGGCGTTAACCGCGATTGCACCGTAACAATCCAGCATGGCACTGACGCTGTGTGGCTCGTGCCGGGCGACGCGGCGCGGCTTGAACGGGTTTTTGAGAACCTGCTCGACAATGCCGTGTCTTTTTCACCGCCCCGCGGAGCGATCGCGGTGAAGCTGGCGCATGATGACGATGATATTGTGGTCAAAGTGAGCGATGAAGGCCCTGGCATTCCTTTCGATGCCCGTGAGCAGGTGTTTGAGAGGTTTCACTCGCTTCGCCCCGACAACGAGGACTTCGGTCAGCACAGCGGCCTCGGTCTGGCCATCGCTCGCACCATCATCGAGGCGCACGACGGAACACTGCGCGCCCACGACGCGCCGGGCGGCGGGGCTAGCCTCGAGATCGTCCTGCCCGCCTGGAGCGACGGCGAATGACGCCGCACCAGGCCACGGCAGTTGCGATCCGAGGACGGGCGCTGCTGATCGAGGGAGTCCCGGGCTCTGGAAAATCGAGTTTGGCTCTTGGGTTGATCGACCGCGGTGCGATGTTGATCGGCGATGATGGCGTCATGCTTGAGATGAAATCCGGCCAACTGCTCGCGCATCCGCATCCCAACACACGCGGCCTGATGGAAGTCCGCAATCTCGGGCTGCTGCGTTACGAGCCTTGCGTAGGCATGCCGGTAGCCTTGGTGCTGCAGCTGGATCACGACGCCCCGCGCTTTGTCGAAGCAGCGGAAACAGTGATGCGCGAAGGCATCACATTGCCCATGCTGCGGCTGTGGCCTGACAGCCCGGTGCTGGCGATCAGGGCCGAGTTGGCGCTGGAACGCTTTGGGCTGACCTAATTGCGGGCCGACATATTGGCCAGACCAATGTTCGCCGCCCGGTCCTGCTCGTTCGTGCCGATCTCGTCCAGCTACATCGCGATCCGCCCTGCAGCGGGCAAGCTGGTCGCACCATCTCTCTACAGTGACTGGCCGTCGTCGATAGACAGCACCGCGCCGCTGGTTTGCGCCGAAGCATCGGAGCAGAAGTAGACCACTGGCTCATCGAGCGATTCGACCGGTTGCAGCCGCCGCCGCTGGAAGCCCGCGATCTGCGCCTTGCCCTGCTCGCTATCGAACCAGTCTCCGGCGAGTTCGGTCTGGATGAAGCCAGGCTGGAGCACGTTCACATTGATGCCCTGCCGCACCCATTCGCTTCCCAGGCTGCGCGCCAGACTGGCGACTGCCGCCTTGCTGGCGCAATAGGCGGTGCCGCCCGGAAACGGCGCAATCGCACCCATCGAACCGATCAAGAGAATGCGCCCCCGCCCGCTATCCCGGCTGCCCGCCGCCATCATCCGTCGCGCACCTTCGCGCGCTGTCAGATAAAGCCCGAGCAGGTTGGTATCGAACAGGGCCTGCAGCTCCGCCGCCGGAATTTCGGTGGCGCGGCCCGTGGCCGAAACGCCGGCATTGGCAATGACTGTATCGACTGGCCCGAACGCTCCTTCTGCCTTGTCGAAGGCCGCGATGGTCGATGTTTCACTTGTCACGTCCATGGCGACCGCGAGGGCATTATCGCTGCCCAGTTCGCTGGCCAGCGCCGCAACGCGCTCAGCCCGACGCGCGCCCAAAACCACGCGGGCACCCTCACGCGCCGCCACCCGTGCAAAATGCGCGCCGAAGCCCGAGGAGGCACCCGTGATCAGGCAAATGCGGCCTGCTAGTCGTTGCATGTCACCTTCCTTTGACCCTTGGCCTAGGTCGCAGCCCGCTAAAATGCAACGCGGTGATTGCGTTCGCCGCCCGGTTATAGGTAGAGTGCCGCAAAACAAATTGGGTGAGGCCAAACATGACTGCGAACATGAGCGATGCGACGATCACCGTGCCCTTGCGGGTGGCCGATCCGGAACGCATCCTGGCGAAGCGCTATTACGACGAAGAATTTTTCAGGCTCGAGAACGAGAAGATGTGGCCGCATGTCTGGCAGATGGCTTGCCGGCTCGAGGAGATCCCGAATGTTGGCGATTTCGTCGAATATACCATCCTCGAACGCTCGGTTATCGTGGTCAACACCAAGGGCGGAGTGAAAGCATTCCACAATGCCTGCCGCCACCGCGGTGTCCGGCTGGCCGAGGCCCCAGGCAATTGCGCCAAGACGGGTTTCATCTGCCCGTTCCACGGCTGGCGCTGGAATGCGCAAGGCGATTGCACTTTCGTTTTCGGGAAGGAAATCTTCAATCCTGAGCTGCTCGATCATGCCGAGATCGATCTGGCCCCGGTGCGAGTGGAGTTCTGGGGCGGCTGCGCGTTCATCAACTTCGACGACGCGGCGCCAGGTTTGCTGGATACGCTTGGACCGGTTGCCGAGACGCTCAATGCCCGCAATGTCGACAAGCTGAAGATGGACTGGTGGTATGGCACGATCCTGCCGGCCAACTGGAAGCTCGCGATGGAGGCCTTCATGGAGGGCTACCACGTCATGCGCACCCATCCCCAGCTGTTCGATCTCTCGCCCGCCAGCGCCTATGGCCCGGATGTCGGTGGCACGATCCCGAACCGCAACCTCAATGGCAAGCAGATGGTTTCGAACATGGTGGACTTCTTCGCCTGCCTGTCTGACGGCATGGCTGGGATGGTCCACGAAACCGAAGTGGCGGTGATCGAAAAGCTGCGTGACATGGATGTTCCGGAGGACCCGATGGCGGCGATCGGAGCATTCATCGGCAAGGCGCAGGAAGAAGTCACCAAGGATGGCTTCGCCCGAGGCGCACCGTTCTTCGACATCCCCTCGGTCAACCAGTCACACCCGTTCCACGACGTTGAATTCATGTTCCCGCACTATTTCCTGCTGCCCAGCTTCGCAGCGATGTCGAGCTACCGCATCCGTCCGCTGACGGCGGAGACGTGCCTGTTCGAGATCTGGTCGCTGGTGCTGCGCCCGGAGGGCGAAACATACGACACGCCCAAAGGTCCGACCATGCTGCCCTATGATTCGCTGGAATTTCCGGAGATCCCGGTACAGGACTATTCAAACCTGCCGCGCCAGCAGCTCGGCTTGCACAATTTCAAGGAAATGCGCCTGAGCCATGAACAGGAAGGCATGATCAGCAACTATCAGCGGTTGGTTGACGGCTATCTGGCGGGTCTGCCGCTGGCCCAGCTGGGCAAGGCAACGCGTGTGGTCAACAGCGGCTATAACGCACCGATACTCGATATCGGCTTCTAAGAGTGGCTGCTGAACAGCGCAGCGAATGGGCGGCAAACTGGCCGCTGTTGCTCGCTGCCATCGTCGGCATTCCGGTGCCGGTGGCAATGTCGGCATTGCTCAGCCAGTTCATGGCACCGCTCGAACATGAATTCGGCTGGACCCGCGCCGAAGCTTCGGTAGGATATTCGATCTCGCTGTTGCTGGGTTTCGTTTCCGGGCCATTCATCGGCCGCCTGGTCGACAAGACCAACGCTCGGCTGCTGGTGCTGCCCGGCATAGTGCTGACCGGTCTTGCCATGGCCGCCTTCTCGCTGGCCACCTCCAGCATGGCGCTGTGGATCGGGCTGTGGTGCGCGGTTTCGGGGGTTGGCGCACTGGTCGGGCCAACAGTGTGGCTGGCAGTAATCTCGGCAGCTTTTGAGAAAAACCGCAGCCAGGCAATCTCGATCGCGATCTGCGGCATGAGTGTGGCCACCATGCTGGCGCCCATCTCGGGTCGGCTGCTGATCGATGCATTTGGCTGGCGCATGGCCTGGGTGATGCTTGCGCTGGTCTGGACCGGCCCGGCATTCATAATGGCGCTGCTGTTCTTCCAAGATCGCCGTCCGTCAGCGCGCCCCAGGACCAGTCAGCCCGCCGAAACTGCCCCCAAGCCCGAACTGCGCCGGGCAATGCAATCGGGCACCTTCATCCGGCTGGCGCTGGCGGTGACTGTGCTCGGCATCGCCGGGTCATCGTACAACTTTCACCTGTTCCCGGCGCTGATCGACAAGGGCATGAACCCAACAACCGCAGCCTCCGTTGCCGGCGTGCTCGGTGCGGCGGCCATCGTCGGCAAGCTTTCGCTTGGAACGTTTTTTGACAAGGTCGGGCAAGTGCCGGTCACGCTAAGTATCATGGCGCTCTACGCCGCCGCCTCCGCGATACTAGCGCAGGACACACCGAGTGTGCCTTTGGCAATCGTCGGCTGCGTGGTGCTGGGGCTGGCATCGGGCGGTTTTCTCGTAGCCATCGCCTGCATCACCGCGCGCCTGTTCGATGCCGCGATTTTCGGCACGCTCTATGGTTCGCTGACCAGCCTGTCAGTACTTTCAGCCGCCATCGGACCACTGCTGGTTAGCCGGTTTCACGATAGCACCGGGACTTATCTTCCGGTGTTCTGGGGCGGAATAGGGATCGCCGCAATCTCAGCCATTTTGCTGACCCGGTTGGTCCCGATGCACAGCGCCGCGCCCGTCCGCGCCTGAAGGAAAACACGAAATGGTGCCGAAAACCTGGCTGATCACAGGTTGCTCCACCGGCTTCGGCCGCGCCTTGGCCGAAGTGCTGCTCGAACGCGGAGACAATATCGTGGCGACCGCGCGAAGGTTGGAACTGCTTGAGCCCCTCACCGCCGCCTTCCCGAACCGCGCGCTTCCCCTGCGCCTCAATGTTACCAATCCGGCAGAAATCGCTGCTGCAGTCGCCGCAACCCGGGCGCAATTCG
>JBDSSP010000058.1:0-5139 GCA_039928735.1 Novosphingobium sp.
GCATCGAGTTGGGTCTTGCTTCGCGACATTGCCACCCAGGAGGATGGGGTCAGATAGGCATGTTCGGACGGGTTGTCATCGCGCACTGCGGCAGCAAGGCCGCGCCGCCTTGCCGCTGCGGCCAGAACCGGCTCAAGCTCGATAAAGCGGTTCGAGATATGGATCATCAGCACACCGTTTTGCGAGAGCGCGTTCAGATAGACCCCCATCGCCTCGTCCGTCAGCAGATGAAGCGGTATTGCATCAGACGAAAACGCGTCAACGGCAAGCATGTTAAACGAGCCCGGCGCCGCATTGGCCACTGCAATCCGCGCGTCACCGATCACAATCTGCGCATCGGGGGCGCATTGGGATAGGTAGGTGAAATTGCCGTTGCGCGAAAAGTGCAGCACAGCCGGATCGATCTCATAGAAACGCCAGACTTCGCCAGCCTGATGGTAGCATGCCAGAGTTCCCGTTCCGAGGCCGATCACGCCGATCCGCGCCCCAGCGCCAAATAACGGTTGTGCCTGGCCCAGGGCAATGCCGATGCCCGAATTCGGACCATAATAGGTCATCGGCTCGCGGGAGCGCGCCGGATCCGTCGATTGCTGGCCGTGCAAGGTGGTGCCATGTGTCAGCGTGCGCAATTTAGCCGCTGTATTGCTGCGCACTGTATAAATGCCGAAATAGCTGCGTGTACGCGCGCCTTCGAGCGATGTGGTAATGGTCGCCAACCCACCCTGCGCCAGCAGCAGCATGGCCAGAACGCTGACAAACATCCAGCGCCGCGGCACCAGCAATAGCCCAATCAGCGAAATCCCGGCAGCCAGCACAAATCGCGCGGCGCCGGAGTTTTCGTCCAATACCGCGTCGCGCAGGTGCCATGCCAGAAATGCGGCGCAAAGCAGCAGCACCACCGCCGCGATCTTCACCATTCCTGAATCGAGGCCCGGAATTCTGCGCCAATCGATCGTCGGGGACAGCGGCATCAGCAGCGCAGCGGCAGCGACCAGCAGCGGGTGTTCCCAGACCCAATCGAACACCAGCGGCGCGATCAGGGCAGTGAACAGCCCGCCCAGCGCGCCGCCGATCGACATCACCAGATAGAACAGGGTCAGTTGCTCCGGCGGCGGTCGCAACTCGTAGAACCGGGCATGCAAAGTTACGGCGATGACGAACAGCAGGGCGACGCTGGCCAGCGCCTGCGACATGGTGCCGCCGCTGCCCGATGCCATCGCCAGCCCACCCGCGAGCAGCACCATCAGCGGCGCGATCCGGGTGATCATGGCCGAAGTCTCACGCCGGTCGGCAAAGGCCACCGTGAAACTCAGCACATAAAGCCCCAGCGGTATGACCCAGAGCAGCGGCATGGCGAATATGTCGGTGGTGAGGTGCGTCGTTGTCGACAGCATCAGCCCTGAAGGCACTGCGGACAGCGCCAGCCAGGTGGCAATCCGCTTTGCACCGATCGGCGCGGCGACCGAAACTCTTTGTTCGGTAGTCGGCGGTGCCGAGAGATTCCACCGCGCCCGCGCCGCCAGCCCGATCATAACGATCAGCAGGCCATAGCCGATGCTCCACGCAAGGCTCTGGTAACGCAGCCGAAGGAACGGCTCGGCAAGCAGCGGATAGGCAATCAGCCCGGCAAAACTGCCGAAATTCGACGCCGCATAAAGCGCCCAGGGTTCGCCTGCCCCGTCATGCGCCGCAAACCAGCGCTGCATCAGCGGAGCCTGCGCGGAAGCCAGCAGGAACACCGGGCCAATCGTCATGGCCAGCAGCAGCGGCACCCACAGCGCTTCCCAGCCGGGCGAAGGCGGCGGCAGGTTGGCGAGAGTTATCGGCAGAGTCAGTCCGGCCAGCAGCAGCAGTCCGATATGGATCGCGGCCTGCCGGCGCAGCGGCATTTTTCCCAGCCAATGCGCATAGCCATAACCCGCCAGTAGCAGCGCCTGATAAACCAGCATCGCGCTGTTCCAGACATTGGGCGCACCGCCCAGCCGCGCCAATGCCATGCGCGCCACCATCGGTTGAACCAGGAATAACAGAAAACTTCCGGTAAGAATCGTCGCGACGAACAGGCTGCGGCGGACGGGAAGGTGCGCATCAGTCATTGCGGACGGTTGATGCGATAGAGGACGCAGCGACGCAATGGGTCACCTTCCGCAACATCCGCATGGTCGAAGTCATCATCGGGATTGCGCGTCATCCCCAGACGCAGCATCAGGCCCCAGCTGCGCGTGTTGACCGGGTTGGTTATGGCAATGACAGTTTGTGTGTCGATATTGGCCCAGGCCCATTCAAGCGTCGCTTGCGCCGCTTCGCGGGCATAGCCCTGGCCCCAGCATGCGCTTTCGAAGCGCCAGCCGAGTTCATGTTCGAAAGTGGGCGCGCGTGGCGGGATGATACCACATTTGCCGATGAGGCGGCTATCACGCTTGCGCTCGACAGCCCAAAAACAGTAGCCGTACTCCGCCTGGTGAGCAATCTGCCGAACAATTTTCGCTTCACTTTGCTCTCGGGTCAGCGGAAATAGGTAACGCATCATTTCTGCGTCTTGCTCCATTTCCCAGGAGCGATCACGATCCTCGGCGCGCCAGGGCCTGAGCAACAACCTTTCGGTTTCGATCATTTCGCCCACCCCCTGGCTAGCCAGGCCGAACAATGCGATAGAGCACGTGCCGGCGCAAGGGATCGCCCTCTGGCAGGCTCGGGTGGTCAAAATCCTCATCGGGATTGCGTGTCATCCCCAGGCGCAGCATCAAGCCCCAGCTGCGGAGGTTTGCAGGAACTGTCACAGCGATCACCGAGGCTGCATCCAGCTTGCGCCACGCCCAATCGAGACAGGCTGCGGCCCCCTCTCTCGCATAGCCCTTGCCCCAATCCGCTTGAGCAAGCCGCCAGCCAATCTCGATTTCGACAAAAGGATCGTGCGGCGGCAGCATGCCGCAAAATCCGATGAAGCGCTTCTCTGCTTTGAATTCCATCGCCCACAGACAATACCCGTGCCCGGCCTGCCTTTCGATCTGGCGGTTTATCAGGCTATCGCTATCGATGCGATCGATTGCGGGGAGATAGCGCATGACTTCACGGTCCAGCGCCATGGCCCAGAACGGTTTGCGATCAGCCTCGCGCCACGGTCGCAGCAGCAACCTGTCGGTTTCGATCATCAACCGAGCAGCCGCGCTGCATGCGCCGCATGATAGGTCAGCACACCCGAACAACCCGCCCGTTTGAAGGCCATCAGCGTTTCCAACACCAGCGCGTCGCGGTCGGCCGCCCCTGCGGCAACCGCCGCCTCGATCATCGCATATTCGCCGCTCACCTGATAGGCAAAGACTGGAACTTCAAAGCGTTGCTTCACTTTCACGACGATATCGAGATAGGGCAGGCCCGGCTTGACCATGACGCTATCCGCCCCTTCGGCGAGATCAAGCGCCACTTCGCGAAAAGCTTCCTCGCTGTTGGCCGGGTCCATCTGGTAGGTCTGCTTGTCGCCCTTGAGCAGCCCGCGACTGCCAACTGCATCGCGGAACGGGCCATAGAATGCCGAGGCATATTTGGCGGCGTAGCTCATGATCTGGACATTGGCATGCCCGGCTTTTTCCAGCGCCGCACGGATCGCACCAATGCGGCCGTCCATCATGTCGCTGGGCGCGATGATGTCGGCTCCGGCGGCGGCCTGGTTGAGGCTTTGCGCAACCAGCGCCTCGACGGTCGCATCGTTGAGGACATAGCCCGCGTCGTCGATCAAGCCGTCCTGCCCGTGGCTGGTATAGGGATCGAGCGCGACGTCAGTCAGCACGCCAATGCCGTCGCCACAGGCTTCGCGGATCGCGCGGGTGGCGCGGCATATCAGGTTATCGGGATTGTGCGCTTCGGCCCCGTTTTCGCTGCGTCTGCCGACCTGCGTGCTGGGAAAGAGCGCCAGGCAGGGAAGGCCCAGGGCCATGGCCTCCTTCGCGCGCTCGGCGATCAGATCGACCGACCAGCGGGAAACGCCTGGCAGCGCCGCTATCGGCTCCTCTGCGCCATGGCCGTCGGTTACGAACAGTGGCCAGATCAGATCGGCAGGCGAAAGCGCGGTCTCGCGTACCATTGCCCGGCTCCATGCCGTTGCACGGGAGCGGCGCATTCTGAGCGCAGGATAGGCGGAACTGGTCATAGGCTGGGCCTTTTGACCGAAATGTTGCGGCGCTTCAACGCGTTTGGCTATTTCGTCGTGCCGGCCGCAGCGATGGCCTGTTTGACCGCAAGGCTCTTGAGCCCCGAACCGGGCGCAATCTTCTTCAATTGCAGCAACCGCTGCTTGAGCGCGTCGCGCTGTTTGGTGTCGATCTGGGCCTTGACGGTGAAGCTGACCGACAGCGGATTGACTGTTGCGCCGCCGCAATAGGCCTCGAAATGGAGATGCGGCCCAGTCGAAAGGCCGGACGAACCGACATATCCGATGACCTGCCCAGCGCGAACATGCGTGCCCGGTGCAACTGCAATGCGGCTCATATGGCCATAGCCCGAGCCCAGCCCGCCGCCATGTTCGAGCCGAACATAGTTGCCATGCCCGCCGTGCCGGCCTGCAAAGGAGACAATGCCGTCGCTGACCGCAAAGATCGGCGAGCCCCAGGCGGCGCCGAAATCGATCCCGGCATGCATGCGTACATAGCCGAGAATTGGATGACGCCGCATGCCAAAGCCGGAGGTCATATGGCCGTTCACCGGGGCGAATATGCGGACGCTCTGGGGGCCGCGAGTGGGATCGTCATTGCCGGTGGCTTCGTAGAACTGGCCGTCGCGGCCCCAGCGGACCAGTTGGGCGAGTGGCTTTCCGCCGCGTTCGAGGCCGGCGAAGAGCAAGTCACCCGTTTCGCTTTCGCCACTGGCGGCCCGCTTGTAGGCTACAACAAAGTCGAACTGGTCACTCGGGGCGACTTCGCCGTCGAGGCTGAAGCGCGAATCGATTGCTGCAAGATATTGCTGGATCGCTTTGATCGGGGCCCCTGCGGCGCGCGCTGAGCGATAGAGGCTCGGGCCGACCATTCCGCGGATCCGCAGCGGCGAGGCATCGACCGCAAGCGGATGCAGCGCCATGGCGAGGCGGCCGCCAGTCCGCGCGACAGCCAGATCGAGATCGAAGCGGGCGCGAAAATTCAATCTTTC
>JBDSSP010000059.1:0-17245 GCA_039928735.1 Novosphingobium sp.
AGAAAATATAAGCCAGCCCGCCGCCGAAAATCCATTGCGAGCGCCGGCCACGCAGCCGCGTCACCGGGCTTTCCGCCGCGCTGCCATAAAGGTGCGAATACATTGCCCCGACCGCCAGCGCGAAGCCGCCGTCGAGGAAATTGCCGTTGAGATCGCGCGCAGTGAATGCACCCAGGTTCCAGTCTTTCAGGCCGCCGTGCGCGTTGTAGACCGGCAAGGCGCTTGCGGTGCTGTCGGCTGGGGACACCGAGAAATTATAGGTCGCATAGCGCTGGTCAATGAAATTGACGCCGAGCGCCATGCCGACGACCTGCGCTTGGCTCACCGGGGTCAGATAGCTGATCCCTGGCGAAACGATGTAACCGCTGCCGCGCCCAGAAACGTCCCAGCGTATATCGACGCTGGCGCTGAGCGAATCGTGGGGATTGAGCACGCCCTTGAAGGCCATGCCGGCGTTGATGCCCGCCTCGACCACTCCCTTGAGCTTGCCGAGCGCGGCCACTGCCGGATCGGAGACCTTGCCGGTGCGGTTGGTGCGATAGCGTATTACGGGACCCAGACTGAAACCGGCACGGGCGCCGGAATCGGGGATGAGATCGAGCGCGATGCCGGCGGCGCGCGGGTTGATGCCAATCCCGCCTAGCTGACCCGCAACACCTGCGGCGGGCAGCACATGCATCTCGTCTGCGCCCTCATAGCTCGGCACGACAACTGGCCCGGCTCCGACGATCAGGAAATCGCCGGAAAATACACTGGTTTCAGGCTGAGCGACACCGCCGCCAACTGATACAGCTTCCTGCGCATTACCGGAAACAGCGGTGAACAGGGCCGCAAGCCCTAGAAACGGGGAGGGTCGGATCATGAATAGGTCACTGAACTGCAAAGAATCCAATTAGGAGCCTCGTGTCAACCCAGCGCGCGGTGATCGGTTCCACCATTTAGGAGGATCACGCCACAGCCTGCCAGTTTTTGATCGCCTCAACGGGCCGGACCAGCATCAGGACGTTGAGTGTCAGGTTGTCGCGGATCATCGCCAGGGTGAACAGCTCGAACGCGATAGCGAGCGCGACACTGGCCTTCCACGGCAATCGCGCGGCAAGCCAGAAGCCGAAGGTCATCCAGCCGATATCGGCCATCGAATTGACAATCGAATCGCCCGAATAGCCGAAGCTCGCGGTCACCGAGCGGTAGCGGTTGATGATCAGCGGCGAGTTTTCCAGCAGTTCCCAGGTCGCCTCGATCGCGACGGCAATCGGCAAGGCCCAGCGAGTGGGCGCGCCATCGAACAGCTTCCAGCGCCGCCACAGCAGATGCGCTGCGGCATAGAACAGCAGCCCGTGGATGATATGGCTGAATGAATACCAGTCAGCGATGTGCTGGCTATTTTCCGCCGATTGCACCACCCCCCACCACAGCTTGACCGTGCCGCAGGGACAGATCGGCGGGCGTTGCTGCGCATAAAGCAAGAAGCCGCAGTAGGCAGCGATCAACAGTGCGGTGATGGCGGCGCGGCGGTTGGGAAGCAGGCTGGTCATGAGGGTTCCTCCACCGGCGGCGTGGTATCGCCCGCGCCCAGCGCGCGCTGCATGTAGATCACGTCGAGCCACTGCCCGTGCTTGCGTCCCATGCTGCGCAGCCGGGCGACTTCGGTGAAGCCCGCGCGGGCATGCAGCGCCACCGATGCAGGCTCCGAGCCGGCGATCCCGGCGATCATCTGGCGAAAGCCCCAGACCTCACTGGCTTCGATCAGCGCAGCGAGCAGCAAGGTGCCAATGCCGCGGCCTAGCACATTGCGATGCAGATAGATGCTGTCCTCGCAGGCATAGCGATAGCCGGCGCGCGGATTGTATTGCGCGGTATAGGCATAACCAAGGATTGCCCCTTGCCCGTCGCGCGCCACCAGCCACGGCCAGCCTTCCCCCAGAACCTTGTTCATGCGGGCCTCGATCTCCTGTGCCGTGGGCGGCACGATTTCCCAGCTGGCCGTGCCATGCAGCACGTGGTGCGCATAAATTTCCGCGATTGCGGGCGCATCGGCAAGCGTGGCGGGAACTATGATCGGGGCCATCGATGCAGGACATGCCTCAAGCGCGCGACCTTGCCAAGCGGTGGGCTTGAGGGGCCTCTCCCGCTACTGCTGCGCTCAACCGTTGCGATGATGGTGGCAAACGCCTAGTCATGCCGCAATGCAAGGGCGCAACACCGCACGACAAGCGCAGCCGAGGCGGAGCGCATGACCCGCGTCTGCGTAGTCGGTGCCGGGCTCGGCGGGCTGGCTCTGGCGATCCGCCTGCAAAGTTCGGGCGCCGAGACCACCCTGATTGAGGCGCACGAGGCGCCAGGCGGCCAGTGCCGCAGCCAGCTGCGCGAGGGCTTCACATTCGATTCTGGCCCTGCGGCGCTCGCTGATCCAGCGGCATTTGCCGAACTGTGGCAACTGGCTGGCGGCGATATGGCCGAAGACATCGAACTCTTGGCGCTTGAACTGCTTCATCGCTTTAATTGGCCGGATGGCACATTGCTGGACATGTCGGCAAGCATGCCGTCCGGGGCAGGCGACGCAATGAGCGGCCCCGTCACTGACGGGGGCGCGGCGATGCGGCGCGAGGTGGCGCGATTAGCCCCCGACGATGCGGCAGGCTATGAAGAATTCCTGCGCTGGTCGGATCAGGCAATGCGCGACGGTACTGCGCCCTGGCTGGTCGCGGCGCGAAGAGATCTGTCCAATCTGGCCCGCAGTGCGCCGATGTTGGCGCGCAACCAGGCGTGGCGCTCGGCGTATGGCATGGTCGCACGCTTCATCAAGAGCGAATACCTGCGCGAGGCGATTTCGCTGGCCGCTCTGGCCGAGGGGGCCAATCCGTTTGCACCGGGCGCCTTCCACGCGCTCGACCACAAGCGCGAGCTTGATCGCGGGCTGTGGTGGCCCAAAGGTGGGTTCGGCAAGCTGGCTGCAGCCATGGCCAGCCAGTTCGCAAAGCTCGGCGGAGTGATGGTGGCACGCGATCCGGTGCTGCACATCCATACGTTGGGCGACCGCGCCAGCGAGGTCGAATGCGTCAGCGGTTGGCGGCAGCGCTTCGACGCTGTCGCCAGCGCCGCCGACATGATGCACACCTATCGCGATCTGCTCTCCACCAACAATCGCGGTCCTGAAGTGGCGCGCCAGCTGGTGCGGCGCAAGTTCGCCCCCGGCACATTTACCGTCCACTTCGGGCTTGAGGGCAGCTGGCCGGGTATTCCGCACAACTCGGTGCTGATGGGTCCGCGTTACAAGGGCCTGGCCGAGGACATTTTCGATCACGGCCTGCTGCCGCGCGATTTTATTGTATTCCTGGCCCATCCGTCGCTCACCGATCCGAGTCTTGCGCCGCCGGGTAAGAGCACCTTTCGGGCAACCATTGTCGTTGCCAACCAGGCGCGGCTGCCGATTGACTGGGATCAGGCGGGGCCGCTTATCGAGCGGCGCATCCTGGACGAGATCGGGCGGCGGCTGATCCCCGATCTCGACGACCGGCTGGTGACGAAATTCCATGTCAGTCCGCGCGACCTCGCGCTCGATTTCAATATGTGGGTCGGCAGTGCCGGCGGCTTTGCGGCTACGCCCTTTCAGAGCCTGTGGCCACCGGTCGGCGAACGAGATGCCAAGCTCCGCAATCTCTATTTTGCCGGTCTGGGCGCGCGGCCGGGCGGCGGGCTGGCAGGGGTGTTGACCAGCGCGCGCACGGCAGCAAAGCGCATTCTTGAGGAACAACGATGAAGCGCCTTGCGGTCTATTGCGGGTCGGCGAGCCCCGACGATTCCCGCTATGTCGAACTGGCCTGCGAAGTGGGCGATTGCCTCGCGCGGCGCGGCATAGGAGTGGTCTATGGCGGCGGGCGGCTCGGGCTGATGGGCGCGCTGGCCGGCGGCGCGCTGGCGGCGGGCGGCGAGGTCATCGGCGTGATCCCGGAAAGCTTGGTCGCAGCCGAAGTTTCCAATCCCGATTGCACCGAGCTGTACACCGTCAAGGGCATGCACGAGCGCAAGCTTATGTTCACCGAGTTGGCCGATGGTTTCCTTACGCTGCCCGGCGGAGTCGGCACGATGGATGAACTGTGGGAGGCGGTCAGTTGGGCCCAGCTGGGCTATCATGCCAAGCCGGTCGGCCTGCTCAATGCCTTCGGATTTTATGACCAGTTGCTCGCTTTCACTCACCACATGATCGAGATCGGCTTCATCCGCGCGGCGCATCGCGGCATCATCATCGCCGAGGGAGAGCTAGACCTGCTGCTGGCGCGGATGGCGGCGCATGAGCCGGTGCGCACGATCGTCACGATGCGGGCAGACGAGCTTTGATCGCAGAGGCAGGTCTCGCCGCGCTGTGGTTCGCCGCCGCGCTTGCGCTCGCGCAGCTGGTGCTTGGCGCGCTGGCAACCTCTGAGGCACGGTCGGAACTGCGTTCATCGATTGCGCCGGTGGCAATTGTCCAGGCGCTGTTCGTGGTCACTGCCTTCTTCTGCCTGATCGCGGTTTTCATGCGGTCGGACATGTCGGTGCTGCTGGTCGCGGAAAACAGCCATTCGGCCAAGCCGATGATTTACAAGATTGCCGGCACATGGGGCAATCACGAAGGCTCGATGCTGCTTTGGGTGACGATCCTCGGCGTGGCGGGCGCCACCATTGCCCTGTTCGAGCGCAAGCTGCGCGCTGATACCAAGGTGGCGACGCTGGCGGCGCAGGGCGCGATTGCGCTGGGTTTTTATGCCTTCCTGCTATTCGCCTCCAACCCATTCGCGCGGATCGCGGGCGTGATCGAAGGCCGCGGCCTGAACCCCCTTCTGCAGGACCCCGGCCTGGCCTTTCACCCGCCGACACTTTACGCTGGCTATGTCGGCATGTCGGCGGCCTTCAGCTTCGCGGTCGGCGCGCTGGTCACCCGCAATGTCGGGCCGGAATTTGCCCGCGCGATGCGGCCGTGGATCCTGGGGGCCTGGATATTCCTGACCATCGGCATCACAGCCGGGTCCTATTGGTCCTACTACACGCTGGGCTGGGGCGGCTGGTGGTTCTGGGATCCGGTAGAGAACGCCAGCCTGATGCCGTGGCTGGCGGCAACCGCGCTGATCCATTCGGTGACTGTGCTGGCGACCCGCGACGGGTTGCGCGCCTGGACGATCATGCTGGCGGTGCTGGCATTCTCAATGTCGATGGTCGGCACATTTCTGGTGCGCTCGGGCATTCTCACCAGCGTTCACAGTTTCGCGGTCGATCCGCGTCGCGGCGTGTTCATTCTTGAGTTGCTGGCGATCTATATCGGCGGCGCGCTGACGCTATTCGCCTTGCGGGTCGGTACAGTCAACGAAGGCACAAGGTTCGATCCGTTCAGCCGCGAGGCGGCCCTGGTGGCGAACAACCTGCTGCTCACCGTGATCCTGATCGTGGTCATGGCTGGGACGCTATATCCGCTGGCGCTGGAAGGCCTGACAGGCGCCAAGATCTCGGTCGGCGCGCCCTATTTCAACTCTGTTGTCGGACCTTTGGCGCTGGTGCTGATGGTGATCATCGCCATTGGACCGCTACTGCGCTGGCGCAGCGACCGGCCGGCATTGTTGCTGCGGCGGGTTGCGCCGGCCTTGCTGGCAGGGGGCATCGCGCTGGCCGTACTGATCGCGCTGGCCGGGCCGATTGGGCTCCTGCCGTTGTTCGGACTCGCAGTTGCGGCGCTCGTCGCTGTGGCCAGCCTTGCGCCGCTGTGGAAGCGCAATCTTCGCCGCACGCCGCTGTTCACCTATGGCATGGTGATTGCCCACTTCGGCTGCGCGGTGAGCATTGCGGGGATGGCCTGCGAGGGCGCTTTCACCAAAGAAAACCTCGTGGCGGTCAAGGCTGGGGAAACTCAGCCGATCGGGCCGTTTTCCGTAACTTTCGCTGGTCTTCGCGAATTGCCGGGTCCCAATTATGCCGCGCTCGAAGGCGTGTTGCTGGTTGCCAGGGGGCAGGGTAAACCCTGGGTCATGGCCCCCCAGCTCCGCCAGTTCACCGATCCCCCGATGCTGACCAACCAGGCCGCGATAAAGACATTCTGGAACGGCCAGCTCTATCTCACCATTGGCGAGAAAGAAATTGAGGGGCGCTGGCTGCTGCGGATGTGGTGGAAGCCGTTTGTCACGCTGATCTGGCTGGGCGGCGCGTTAATTGCTTTGGGGGGCGCGCTGGCCCTGCTCGGGCGGGTCCGCCGGGACCTGACAGCCAAGCGCGTGGCGGGGGCGGCGGCATGAAGCGCGGTCTGATCCTGTGGCTGCCATTGGCGCTGGTGGTTTTGCTGCTTGCCCTGTTTTGGGCGGGCCTGCACAAGGACGAGAACCACGATATCGCATCGCAAATGGTCGGCAAGCCGCTGCCTGCGTTCGCCGCCCCTGCCGCGCTTCCCGGCCTGCCCGGGGCATCTGCCGCCGACTTCCGCGACGGCCAGCCGCGCCTGCTCAATGTCTTTGCCAGCTGGTGCGTGCCCTGCGTCGCCGAAGTGCCGGTGCTGATGCAGATGAAGGGCATGGGAGTCGAAGTGGTGGGCATTGCGGTGCACGATACCGCGCCCGCGTTGGCGGAATTTCTCGGCAAGAACGGCAATCCCTACAGCCGCATCGGCAGCGACGATCAGAGCCGGATCCAACTGGCGCTGGGCTCTTCCGGCGTGCCCGAGACATTCGTGATCGACGGCCAGGGCAAGATCGTCAAGCAGCACATCGGGGTAGTGGGCGAGGATGATATTCCCGAACTGCTTGCCCTGCTGGGACAGAAACCATGAGATGGTGGGCAGCATTGCTGTCCGCATGGCTCCTCGCCGTACCGGCTCTTGCCCAGGAAGCGCGCGCACCGGACTATTCTGAAGTGTCGCTCGCCGATCCGGCCAAGGAGGCGCAAGCGCTCGCCCTGATGGATACGATCCGCTGCGTGGTCTGCCAGGGCCAGCCGGTTTCGGGCAGCAATGCCGATCTGGCGGGCGACATGCGCCGCATCATCCGCGAGCGCATTGCCGCCGGCGAAACGCCCGATCAGGTGCGAGCCTGGCTGGTCAGCAGATATGGCGACTGGGTCAGCTTCAAGCCCCGCTTCAAAACCCAGACCGCGCCGTTGTGGCTGGTGCCCTTGCTGGCACTGCTCGGCGGCCTTTGGTTGCTGCTGCGGCGGCTCAAATGGGACCGGCTGAAGCGAGCGAAACGCTGATGGGCCTGGCATTTGCATTGGGATTTGCCGTGCTGGCCATGGCCGCCCTGGTGCTCAGCCGCCGCCTGACGCGATCCGCCTGCATAATTGTCGGCGCAGCGCTGCTGATCGCACTGGCCGGTTACGCCTGGCAGGGAAATCCGGACATGGCTGGCACGCCGGTGTCGCACCAAGTCTAGACAACAGTCCGGGATGGATTAATCTCGGCCCATCTGCCGTCCAAACGTCGCGGCGCCTGGAGAGACAGCAATGCCTGACTATTCGCCCGATGAAGTTCGCGACGACTTCGTTCCCAAGGCCGATTTTCTCGACCGCGCGTTTCATGAGCTCGAGAAGGAAAATCTTTGGCCGAAGGTCTGGCAGATCGCCGCCCGCGAGGACGAGATTCCCAATCCCGGCGATTACCTTGTTTATGAGATCATCGACGATTCAATTGTGGTGGTGCGCGGGTCGGACGGCACGGTGCGCGCCTTCCACAATGTCTGCCCGCACCGAGGGACATTGCTGGCCGAGGGCAACGGCAATGCCAAACAGTTCGTTTGTCCGTTTCACGGCTGGCGTTTCGCCACAGACGGGCGCTGCGTCAAGGTGATCGACCGGCAGGACTGGGGCGATCGCCTGGCCAAGGGCGATACAGACCTCGCGCCGGTCCAGGCAAAATGTTGGGGCGGCTGGGTGTGGATCAACATGGATCCGGACTGCCAACCGCTAGCAGAGTTCCTCGCGCCGATGAACCGGATGTGCGAACTGTTCGAGTTCGAGAAGCTGCATCCGGCCTGGTACAAGTCAGTCGTGGTTCCGGCCAATTGGAAAACCGCGCTGGGCGCTTTCACTGAATTTTACCACGTACAGACCACGCATGCCCAGATGCTGACCTATACCAACGACTATTCGATCAGTCGCACCATGGGTCGCCACGGCTGGATTTCCTACACTGGAGGCACCGGCCTGCCCGTCGGTCGCAGTCCGCGCCTGCCGCACAAGGAAGTGCCCGATTACCGCGAGTATCTGTTCGAATATGCCGACCAGTTCAAAAATGATCTCGCCGCAATGCAGACCGAGCGGGCCTATCAGGCCACTCAGCGACTGCGCACTGAAGTCACTGCGGACGCCGAACCTTTGGAGGTAGCCGGCAAATGGGGCCAGTTCATCTATGAGGCGGCAATCGAATCGGGTGCCGGCTGGCCGGACAAGCTGACTCCCGAATATATCGCGGAAAGCGGCTTCGACTGGCACACCTTTCCCAACACCGTGTTCCTCCACCCGGCGATCGAGGCGGTATTATGGTACCGGTTCCGCCCCCATGGCGACGATCACACCCGCTGCTTGATGGACATATGGTCGCTCGAACGCTTTGCCCCGGGCACTGAGCCAAAGGTGGAGCACCAGACGTTTCAGGACTGGCGCGAGGGCAATTTCCCGTTGATTTATCAGCAGGACTTCATCAATGTACCCAGGGTTCAGAAGGGCATGAAGTCCCGCGGGTTCAAGGGGTCGCGCCCCAGCCCGATCCAGGAACGCGCGATTGCCAACTTTCATCGCACCTTGCGGGGATTTTTGCAGGACCCTCATGCGGACGATGACTTGCAACCGGAGCCTTTGGTCGAGATTCCGTCGACCGATTGATTGGTCGAACTGCGCATAAGGTGTGCTGTCAATCGCCCGATTCCAAATCGTATTCAAGATGACACTTTCTGCGCTTCATATTGGCTTCCTGTAGGACTTTGTTGCCATTTCCATTGGCCGCAGCGAACGGTCGCTATTGGCGAGCGGAAGTTCATGAGGTTATGCGCGCGGTCGCCTCGAACGAGCAATGCGGGGCCGAGAGGATGCCTCCGCCTTTTGGGATGATCCGGCAAAAAGCGGACTTCGCATACAATTGCTCGGCCCTCTGATAGCGGCACCCAGCGGGCCAGGTGCGCGGATTCTTTCAACCACATTACAAAGTTTCACAAGAGGATATAAATCCTTTTGCGGTTCATGATGGCCGATAATGAAGCTTTGCCAAAGATTGGCCCAAGATGCGCATTGGTGGGGAACAGCTTGGCGTTATTTGCTCACCGCTTCTTCGAACAACGGGTAGTCAGATCGTTGTATCCCCTGCGAGCGGGAGATTCGACAAGACTATACCAAACGACGAGGGGCCATGGCGGAACGTGACAATGAACACTGGCAGGTAGCGGATCTTACCATCGACGTCGGCGGGCGGAGCGTTGTGCGAGGAGATCAGGCGATCATCTTGCCGAAGTTGTCCTTTAAATTTCTGCTGGCGCTGGTGCACGCATCGCCTGATGTCCTCTCCGCCGACGAACTTATGGAACGGGTCTGGACCGGCATTTTCGTCAATTCGGAAACCGTCACCCAGCGGGCCAAGCTCTTGCGCGATGCCTTGTCCGACGACCCGAAGGAACCCCGTTATTTCACGGTCCGGCGCGGCGTCGGCTACCAATTGATCCCGGCACCGATCCGGATTGACCCGAGTGACAATGCTGCATCCAACCCAGCACACGTGCGCAACGGACGCTGGATGCTTGTCCTTGCTGCCATTGCGCTGGGGGCGGCGTCCATCGGCGGTATTGCCGCCATGAAGGTCTGGCCGTTCGATGCCCGCTCTGCGATGCCGGCCTCGATCCGTGTTGCCGTTCTGCCCTTCGACAATCTCAGCAGCGATCCGGCCGATGAGTTCATCGCCCGCAGCATCCCGGAGATGGTGCTCAACCGCCTCTCTTCAATGCCGGGACTGCTTGTCATCTCTCGTGAATCCGCGCTGCTCAGTTCGGCTGCTTCCGCATCCCCCAAGGATGCCGGCGCGCAGCTCAAGGCCGGATATGTCGTAAGGGGCAGCGTGCAGCGCATCGCCGGGATGCTTCGCGTAACCTGCTTCGTCGTCGATACGGCGCAAGGCGCGCGCCTCTGGTCCGAACGGTTCGACTGGCCGATCGACCGCCTCTACGCACTTCAGGACCGGATCGCAGATCGCGTCGCGTCCTCGCTTGAGGCGCGAACGCGCGGCTTGGGCGAACTTGCGCCGGCAACGATCGCACCACGCAATACCGACGCCTACCTGGCATACCTCAAGGGCAAGTCGCTGCTGGGCCGCTTCACCGTGGCGCAAACCGATAGTGCCGCCGCCCAGTTCGAGCGCGCGGTCAAGCTCGATCCCGAATTTGCCCCTGCGCTGGTCGCGCTGTTTGACGCCAGGATGCAGGGCGCCGACCTGCGCAAGGATGATCTCGGGCCCACTCGCGAGCACTACCAGCCGCTATTGGACAAGGCACTGCGGCTCGATCCGGGTTCGGGCGAAGCCATGTTCGCCAAGGCGATGTGGTCAGGCTCGCCCCAAGCTGAACGGCTGGCCCTGTTCCGCCGGGCGGCCGAACTCGATCCCAGCAACAGCCGTGGCCTTGCCGCTTTCGCCGAATTTTTCGAATGGGACAATGTGACCCGCGACGGCGGTCCCGGCGGCGAAGGACAGCGGCTGATGGACCGGGTCCTATCTATCGATCCGCTGAGCCCGCGCGCGCGCTTCTGGGCTGTTCAGCGGCAATTGGGCCAGCTGACGCCCGAACAGCTCGAACGCGAACAGGCAAGGGCGCTGCAGGTCGACCCTGAGAATTACCTGCTCGCCAACCGTTATGCCTATCGCCGCTGGATGTTTCATGGAGAAACGGCCGAGGCAATCGAGATGATGGAAAAGGTGATAGCCAGCGACCCGCAGAACCCCTTGGGGCCACAGCTGGCGTTCGCATTTTATCTCGACGTAGACGATCCGGCGGCGGCCCGCGCGATTGCGGCGACAACGCCGGCCACACGGGATTCCTCGCGGACCTTGCTGGCACAGTTTGCTGGCGACTGGCGCGGCGCGGGCCTGGCTGCGCTTGGCCACCGGGGGTTCCTGTTCAACAAATACTCGAACTGGAACTGGGCCGAAGCGGTTCGCGATCTGGCGCTGCAGACCAAGGAGTACGACCAGGCGGCCGGGGCAATCGCTTCGCACTATGGCTTTGACCTGCGCAACCCGCGCACGACCAACCTGCCGCAGGCCACGGTCGCACCGGCGCTTGGTCACATACTGCTGGCAGCGGGCCAACGCGAGCAAGGGACCAGGCTTCTGACGCAGACCGTTCAGTGGATCGATGGCCATCCGCGCTACGGCCTGGTTGGCGTCAGGCGGCTGCGGGCCACGGCAATGATGCTGCTGGGCGAGCGGGACCAGGCACTTTCCGACCTCAGGGCTTCGATCGAAACCGGGCACGACATCCGCCACTGGTGGTATATCATCGACCGCGATCCTGTGTGGGCGCCCGTTCGCAACGATCCGCGCTTCAAAGCGATCACCGAAATGTGCCGCAACGCCGCCAGCGTTCAGCGCGCGAAACTCGATGCGCTGCGTAGGGCGGGCAAAGTTCCGGCTCGGCACGAATTGACCAATAGCTGAGAAAACTCTTAGGTCATGAAATGACGCGCCACCGCACCCAAAATTGGCGAAGCTGGCTGCTACGCGGCGCGCTGCCGACTTTGTTGGCGTTGCCCGCCCCAGCCTTTGCAGATAGCAACGGCCCTCAGGAAATCATCGTCACCGCCCGGCGGCTCAATGAACAGATTTCCGACGTTCCTCTGTCAATCGATGTAGTGAGAGCCGATAGCATCATAACCGGCGGGGTGGATGGCCTCCAGGCACTGGCGCGGCAGTTACCCGGCCTTTCATTCGAAGCAAGCTGGGGCGGGGCCAATTCCTTTCCGGTCCTGCGCGGCCAGCACCAGCCCAGCATAACCGGCGATGCCGTCGGCATGTTCGTCGACGGGGTCTACCAGGCCAACCGCGATGCCATCGATGTCGAGCCGCTCGACCTCGAACGGATCGAAGTGATCCACGGGCCGCAGAGCGCGCTGTTCGGCCACAGCAGCTTTTCCGGGCTGATCCACTACATTCCGGCCGAAGCCACCGAGAAACTCTTCGCCAGTGCCGTTGCCGACCTGGGCACTGACAATCTTTACGCAGCACGGGCGGTGCTTTCAGGTCCTCTGGACGGCACCTTCAAGGTCCGGTTCGCCATCGGTTACCGGACGGCTGACGGCAGTTACCGGAACCAGGCTGCGCCCGGCCAGCACCTCGGCAATAGCGAGCGCACCAGCGCCGCGCTTACCATAGCGATGCGCGATAACGCGAGTCCGCTCAGCGCCCGGCTATCTGTGCGTTTTGGCGATAGCCGCTCCAACCAGCCGCCGTTTTACGGCATCGATTATCGCCAATACAATTGCGGCGGGCGCGACCCTGCCTCAGGTGCGTGGAGCTATTTCTGCGGTGCGGCGCCAATAGCTTCGGCGGTTTCGCTGTCTCCCGGCATTCCCGACAGCCGCACCCGCAGCGGCCAGGCCGCGCTGCACCTGGCGCTCGACTCGGGCAGCGTCGAACTGCGCTCCGACACCAGCTACTACCGCGCCGACGTTACCGCCTATCGCGATTTCGACGGCAGCGCGGAAGGGGACACCTATGGTGTCTGCAACATCGCTTTGAACTGCAGCGGGACGGCCAGCCTGATTATACCGGTGGTTCGCCTGCAACGGGTGAATATCGTCCAGCGTCATTCGCAGTCGGCGCGGGAATTATCGCAGGAATTTCGGATCCGCAGCACCGGCGACCGCCGCTTCGCCTGGCTATTGGGCGGCACGGTTTTTTGGACGCGCCAAGGTCTGCGAACGAACTTTGCCTATGGTGCGGAGCGGGGCGCGCTCGCCGCCAATGAACGGTTCAGCGCGCTGGTCCTCGCCAATCCGCTGCGTGTCGGAGTGCCGGCCGCGATCAACTCCGCACTCGTCGACAATCCCGATGTGAGCCAGATCGTCCAGAACGACGCCGTCGAATACCGCCGCACCATCGCCCTGTTCGCCACTGCGGATTACCGCCTCGCCAGCGAGGTGCGGCTGCGGGGCGAGGTGCGCGCCAACTGGGAGCGCCTGGTCCTCGACAGCCGCCTCGCGAATTTCAGCCCGAGCTTCGGCGAGAACCTTGGCGCGCGCAACTTCTTCGACCTGACCCCGCGATTCAGCATCGACTACCGGCCGTCCAGGAACTGGCTGGTCTATGCGTCCTACGCGCGTGGTTCGCGGTCGGGCGGGATCAACGCGATTCCGGGCCTGCCGCCGCAGGAGCAGACCTTCGAGCCGGAAACCAACTGGACCGCAGAAGCGGGACTCAAATATGCCGGTTCGGGCCTCATCCGCTCGCTCCACGCGGCCGTCTATGACATCGACTGGCGAAACACGCAGATCCTCGGTTTTGCGACAACCGGTGCCGTCGGCGCGCTGATCACGCGCAACACCAGGGGCATTCACACGCAGGGGATCGAGATCGGCACCTTGATTGCCCCGGCGCGATGGCTGAGCTTCGATCTTGCCTACAGCTACACCCACCCCCGCTTCAAGCCGGGCAGCGAAGACCCCGGCAGCGACGCCTTTTGCGGATTGGCGCTGGGCGTCACCACCTCGAGCTTTTGCACAATCCGCCCGAGCCTGATCAATCCGGGCCAGCTGGTGGCTGACATTTCCGGCAATATCCCGGCACGCGCGGTGGCGACGAGCTGGTCCGCCGGTGCCACCGTCACGCCGCCGCTGACCATGCTGGGTGGCCTCGTCCTCCGTGCCGATATCAGCCATCGCGGCAACGAGTTCGACCGCCAGATCGACGGGCTCACCTTCGGTGCGCGCACCCTGCTCAACGCTCGCCTGACGCTCCCGCTCGGGCGCTGGAGCGCCGAACTGTGGGGCACCAATCTTACTGACGCGCGCTACATCCGGTTTGCGGTCGGCCGCCAACCCGCTTTCTACGTGGGCCAGCCCCGCCCGACCGACCTGATCCTCGGCGACGGACGGCGGATCGGTGTGACTCTGCGCTATAACCGCTGAATTGCGCCGGGTTTCCCAGACTTTTGGCGCTTCTTTGGCCAGGCTTCACTGAGACTTGGGTTGCCCTTCACGGTAGCCTGCCCCCCGCAGTGCTAGGCCATGATCCTGCATCCGAATGGCTGGAGAAGGGTTATGAAAAAGCGTACGCTCGCAGCGCTGATGGTTCTGACCATTTTGCTCGCCGCCTGCGGCGGAAGCGATGGCGGCGTCAACAGCGTGGCATCTGTTCCTGTACCGGCAGCGCAAGTCGCGCCCACTCCCGCTCCCAGCCAGGCCGCACGCACGCCGCTTCCACCAACGCCCGCGACGACGAGCGGCACCTACCAGGCAATTGCGACCTACACCTCATTCGATGCCAGCGGGACTTCGCAGCAGACGATCGTGCCGCAGCAGCTGGCGTCCGAGGGCTCTATCACGCTTACAGTCGATACGGTAACAAGGACTTACACGCTTAGCGCGACTGCCGGCCCCTACCAATTCCCCGCAGACAAGATGGTCATCCCCGCAGATTCGGATTTGGGCTACACGCGCAGCTTCCCGCTTACGAGCGGGACTACCCCGGATTTCTTTTCCCCGGCCACGAGGCAGGCGCGGGGAGATTTGTTGGCGCACACGGTAGCGACCGGTGCTGCAGCAAATGGCGCGCTAAGGGTAATTACCACGTATGCCACTCTCTTCAATGTTGGGTATCTGGAGGGGTTTCCGCGCTATCTGTCGGCGGCGCAATGGGGCCAGTTCTACCAAGAGAATGCGTCCGGAGTTCCGGGACCTGAAAACTACAAGCAAACTCAGGGGGTAAGGGGCTTGCTAGTTTTCGGTCAGCGCACCGATCCAGGCGACATTCCCGTCTCGGGTCGCGCGCGCTACGCGCTCAACAGCCTGACGGGTTTAGGTCAAGATGATATAGGGACGCGAGTACTGATCAGCTTGAACGCTGAACTCGACGTCGATTTTGCCAGCCGCAAGCTTTCGGCGATTTACGATTTCACCGACAGTGGCGATCTATATAAATACAATGAAGACGGAAAACTCCTGACCGACGACGACGGTTATGGCATCGTCGCGGGACAGGTGACGACAGCGGTGCAAGCCAGCGGCTCCACGTTCATCGCCGCCAACGGGTCGTTCAGCCTCGCGCTGGCGGGCGCGGGCTCGGTTCACACCCAGCGGCTCGACCTGACTCCCGTGCCCGATATCGCCAAGTCGCTCTCGGGTTCGCTCACCGGTGCCTTCTTCGGGCCCCAGGCAGCGGAAGTGGGCGGGATCGCTTTCCTGCCGCTGCTGGGGGAAGACGGATCGGTCATCATGCAAACCGCTGCATTCGCCGGGATACGCAACACACCCTGAAGGCGCACTGAACTGGTCAATCCGCCAACAGCAGCATTGGCCATAATGACCTTCGCCACCGCCTCGATCGCCAACGCATTCCCCTCCTCCGAATGCAATGGTGACGGGGGGAGCGGGAGTGCAGGGAGCGCTCCCGCTCTCTTTCCCGCCTTTGCCGCTTCTTTGGCCAGGTTTCACTGAGAATTTGGCTCCGCTTCACGGTGGCAGCCGCGCCGGGATGGTAAGCCACTGATTGTTTCCGGATTGCGGGAGATAGATGATGAAACAGCTTACAATCGTTTCGTTGATGGCCTTGAGCCTGTCATTGGCCGCTTGCGGAGGGAGTGGGGGGAGTGGCCTCAACAGTGTCGCCAGCGCCCCGCCGCCGATCCCCTCCGCGAACACCACTCCCACGACGCCGCCGCCAACTGTCGTCAGCGCGACCGTCACCAGGTCGCCGCTGCCTGACTCGCTGGCCAATCAAACCGGAACTTACGATACGATCGCGATCAGCCGGGGTGGAATGGTCGAGCCCGCCGGAGCAGTCCGCCTTGCCGTCGATAACACGGCCAAAACCTATTCCTTGACCTTCCAACCAGGAGTATCGGCGCTAGCGAGCATCCAGTTCGCATTTCCTGCGGATTTCGGGGTGAAGATAGACACTCTCACGAAATATTCGGACGGAACCAGCAATACGGGCACACAATTCAGCACAACTGCTTTCGCCAAAACCGAAATAATTCAGGGGACTGGCAAAAAAATTGTTGCCAGTTTGCAGGACGGTTCGCTCTATTACCCAGCTCCCGCCCAATATGTCACGCTCGGAAGCTGGAACCTCGACCCGCAGGAACAAGCGTCCGGTGGCAGTTATTTGTCCACCGGCAAGCAAACCGGCGGATCGTTCGTATATGGAATCCGCACCATTCCGGCTGATATCCCGGTGACAGGCAAGGCCTCATACACCGTGAGCGAAGATAGCCGTGAAGATTACAACGACTATAGCTTATTGTACGCGCCATACAGCAATACAAAGTTGAATGTCGATTTTGCAGCGCGGACCATCGCCGCGCTATTCCAATATAGCGGACATTTCGAGGCCGGTGCAATTCCGGTTGCTGTTCAGGCGTCGGGCATTTCTGCCATTTCCGTAGGCGGTGATTTTAATATTCTGTTGTCGGGGAGCGCGACCGCTTCCTCTGCCATTCCCACAACTAGCCCAGTTTCCGGTCTGTTCGCTGGAGCCTTCTTTGGGCCCCAAGCGACTGAGATTGGGGGCGTCTACAGTATCCCGATCGTGTCTTGGGATGGCAAGAATATTCTCACCTCCAATGTTCAGGGGGCCTTTACTGCCGCCCGGTCGAGCCCCTGACCATGCCGACGTTACTCTGGCTTGTTGCGGGTATGGCCAGCGCCACCCCCCTCTTGTCTCTACCGGACGATCGCGAAATCAGGGTCGAAAATCTGTCCGCAGATCAGGTCCTCGCCATCGCCGGGCGACTGATCGACGCCGGGCACTATGATGAGGCGCAAGTGCTGCTAGACCGCCTCGCCGCCGACAGTGCTGGCGGGGTGGAGCGGGATTTCCTCGACGGGATGATCGCGCTCGCCCGCAAGGACTTCCCACGTGCGGAGCACCTGTTTCGCAAGATTTTGGCAGGCGACCCCAGCCTGGTCCGGGTAAGGCTCGAACTCGCCCGGACCCTTTTTCTGGAAAAAAAAGACGAAGACGCCGACTATCATTTCAAACTCGCCGTAGCCGCACACCCGCCTGAACCCGTGATCAAGAATATCGCCCGCTTCCGCGAGG
>JBDSSP010000060.1:0-17315 GCA_039928735.1 Novosphingobium sp.
ACGCCGCGCCGCAACGAAGGCCGAGGCCACAGCATTCGCGGATTCAGTCAATCTCGTCCCCATCGTCAATCGCCATCGTCAGTCAGGCGCCATTGCGGCGCGACTATAGGAAACCGGTGTCATTGGCAATCCCGGGCACTTTTGCGGAGTTGCAATCACAGCGTTACGCCGCGTTTCCAGATGGCGATGGCGCGTTGTCCGCCGCGCTCAGCAGCGCATTTCTCGCCGCTGGCGATAGCCATGATCCGCTCCAGAAATGCCGCATCCGCTGCCGGATTTCCTTCGCGCAGGGCCAGCGAGGCGTCGAAATCGATCCAGTGGGGCTTGGCCTGCGCGAGCGCTTGGTTGGACGCGACTTTGAGCGTCGGCACCGGAAAACCGAGCGGCGTGCCGCGCCCGGTTGTGAACAGCACCAGGTTCGCCCCCGCCGCGGCCAATGCGGAGGAAGACACGGCATCGTTGCCCGGCGCTTCCAGCAAGGTCAGCCCGGGGCAAATCGCCTGTTCGCCATAGCCGATCACATCGACCAGCCGCGCATTGCCGCCCTTCTGCACTGCGCCGAGCGACTTTTCCTCAAGCGTGGTGATCCCGCCGGCGAGGTTTCCCGGCGAGGGGTTTTCCGAGACCGGCAGGCCCTGATCGAGGTAGTAACGCTTGAAGCGGTTGACCAGTGCGACGGCGCTTTCGAACACCGCTTCGTCCGTCGCCCGATCGAGCAGCGCCTGTTCGGCACCGAATATTTCCGGAATCTCGGTCAAGATCGCCTGTCCGCCCGATGCAGTTAGAGTATCGGCGAAGCGGCCCAGCAACGGGTTTGCGGTGAGCCCCGAAAAGCCGTCCGAGCCGCCGCATTTGAGCCCCACGGTGAGCGCCGAAAGCGGCAGCTCCTCGCGCCGAGCGCACCGCGCTTGCTCGACCAGTTCGTCGATCAACAGACCAGCTGCTGCCAGCTCATCCCCCGCCACTTGGCTCGAGAGTAACCGCACCTTCCCCCGCGCCGCCTCGGGAACGGTCTCGACCAGGGCATCGAGCTGGTTGGATTCGCAGCCCAGCCCCAGCAGCAACACCCCCGCCGCGTTGGGATTGGCGGCAAGCCCCGCCAGCAGCGCACGCGTGCCGGCAAGATCGTCGCCCAGTTGCGAGCAGCCATGCGGGTGCGAGAAGGCGTGAATGCCGTCGATCGCATTTCCGTGGCGTTCGGTCGCGGCGCGGGCGACTTGTTCTGCGGTCATCCCGACGCAGCCGACCGTCGGCAAGATCCACACCTCGTTTCGGGTCGCAGCGCGGCCATCGGCGCGGCGATAGCCTTGCCAGGTGAGGTGGCTGGGAAGGGTGGCCGGTATGGTGCCAGCGCTCTTGCGGACATAACTGAGCTCACCCGTCAGCGCGGTTGCCAGATTGTGGCTGTGAACATGCTCGCCAGCTGCAATTGCCATGCTCGCACGCCCGATTGGCTGGCCATACTTGGTGACAACTTCGCCAGCCCGATGCGCATACAGCGCCACCTTGTGCCCTTGAGGCACCGGCTCCGGCAAGGTCACACCCAGACCGGCATAGCCCGCCTCCAGCGAGTGCAGCGCGACTGCAACCGTATCGGCCTCGTGGATGCGCAGTAAGCCAGGAATGCCGTTGGGCATCGTCAGTCCATTAGTGAGGTAACCGGTGTCACTATTGCCTTGTCGCTGCTGCGAAGGCAAGGCACAACAGCGCACCGGATTGTCCGGTTGCGAAATCAGGGGCCAGCATGGCGCGGCGAGGCGAAGCAAAGCCAACCATCAACGATGTTGCACGCCTGTCCGGCGTGTCGAAAAAAACCGTCAGCCGGGTGATCAACCGTTCGCCGCTGCTGAACCAGGCGACGCGCGCCAAGGTGGAAACGGTGATCGCGGATCTGGGTTACGTACCCAACCCGCAGGCCCGCGCGCTGGCACTGCGGCACAATTTCGTGCTCGGCATGATCTACGACAATCCCAACGCCCAGATGGTGCTCAATTTCCAGGAAGGTGTGCTCGACGCGATCCGGGCCACCGAGTTCGCGTTGGTCATCCACCCGGTCGATCGCCACAGCCCCGGGCTGTTCGACGACATCCGCAAATTCATCGAACGCCAGCGGCTCTATGGCGTGCTGATCCTGCCGCCGCTGTCGGAGAATGACAGCTTTGCGGCACTGTTCGACGAACTCGGCTGCCGCTATGTCCGCATGGGCTCAGCCGAGCTCGACGATCCGGCGCATCTCGTCCAGTCGAATGACCGGCAGGCCGTGCACGAGGCGGTCGGCTATCTGATTGGACTCGGCCACCAGCGGATCGGCCTGGTCGAAGGCCCCGACGGCTTCCGCTCGGCCTTTGAGCGGCGCGAAGGCTGGCGCGAGGCGATGCAGGCGCATGGCCTGGCTTGCGGCCCCGAACTGGTGGCGCAAGGCAGCTATACCTTCGAGACCGGGCTGGCGGCGGGCAAGCGCCTGCTCGACTTGCCGTTGCCGCCCAGCGCGGTGTTCGCCAGCAACGATGTCATGGCCGCCGGAGTAGTCCACGTCGCAAGGGCGCGCGGACTCGACGTGCCGGGTGATCTTTCAGTGGTCGGCTTCGACGATACTGCCATCGCCGCGACGATCTGGCCGCCCTTGACCACGGTGCGCTGGCCGATCCGCACCATGGCCCGCTCGGCCGCGCTCAAGCTGATCCACCCCGAGGCGGCCGCAATGGAACAGTCGGTTTTCCCGACCGAATTCGTGGAGCGCGCCTCGACCGCGCCGCCGAAGGGATAGGGGCTGGTGTGATCTATTAGGTGCGCGAAGTAGTGGTCCCTCCCCATTTTTCCGCAGGAAAAATGGGGAGGTGGCAGACGCAAAAAGCGGCTGACGGAGGGTATCCCGCCCGCGCCCTACCCCCCTCCGTCACGCCTTCGGCGCGCCACCTCCCCATTTGTGCGTTCCGCAAAATTGGAGAGGGACTGGTTGTGAAAGTAACTTGATCGGCTCTATGACACCGGTTACCATCGGACATTAATCCACCGCAGCAGCACGAAAGACGAATCATGAAGATCGCACTGATCATGGAAAACAGCCAGGCCGCGAAGAACGCCGTGGTCCACGAGGCGCTGACCGCCGTGGCCCTGCCGCTGGGCCATCAGGTCTTCAACTATGGCATGTACACTGCGGAAGATGCGGCTTCGCTTACCTATGTGATGAACGGCCTGCTGACCGGTATCCTGCTGAATTCCGGGGCTGCTGACTTCGTGGTGACGGGCTGCGGCACCGGCATGGGTTCGATGCTCGCGGCCAATGCCATGCCCGGCGTGTTCTGCGGACTGGTGATCGATCCGACCGATGCTTTCCTGTTCGCGCAGATCAATGACGGCAATGCGATTGCCATGCCCTATTCAAAGGGCTTTGGCTGGGCCGCCGAACTCAACTTGCAGGACGTCTTTACCAAGCTGTTCACCGGCGAACGCGGCCTCGGCTATCCCAAGGAGCGCGCCGAAATCATGCGCAAGAACCGCGGCATCCTCAGCCAGCTCAAGGCAGTTACCTGCAACGACATGCTGACAGTGCTGAAGACAGTCGATCAGGATCTTCTCAAGGCAACCATAGCTGGCGAAAAGTTTGCTGAGCTGTTCTATCCCCAAGCCAAGGATCAGGCGATTGACGACTACCTGAAGGCGCTGTGAGACGGGAAGGCCTGACGTGACAATTTCATTCTCGCTTGCCGGCAAGGTGGCGCTGGTCACCGGGGCCAATACCGGCATCGGCCAAGCGATTGCCGTGGCGCTGGCCGATGCGGGCGCGGATATGGCCTTGGCGGGCCGCTCTGATCCGGCGGAGACCATGGCGGCAATCACGGCGCTGGGGCGCAAAGCGATTTCGATCAAGGCCAATTTCGCATCGACCGAGCCGGCGAGCCGCATCGTCGACGAGACGCTCGCCGTCCTTGGCCGCCTCGATATTCTGGTCAACAATGCCGGAATCATCCGCCGCGCCGATGCCGTAGATGTTTCAGAAGGCGACTGGGACGCCGTGGTCGATACCAATCTCAAGACGCTGTTCTTCCTCAGCCAGGCTGCCGGTCGTCACATGCTGGAGCGCGGGTCGGGCAAGGTCATCAACATCGCCTCGCTGCTCAGCTTTCAGGGAGGCGTGCGGGTTCCGGCCTATACCGCCGCCAAGTCGGGCGTCGCCGGGCTGACCAAGGCGCTGGCCAACGAATGGGCGGCCTCGGGCGTCCAGGTCAACGCCATCGCGCCGGGCTATATCGAGACCAATAATACCGCCGCACTGCAGGCCGACGCGGCGCGCAACCGCCAGATTTCCGAGCGCATTCCAGCGGGACGCTGGGGCAGACCGGAAGATATCGCCGGGGCAGCAGTGTTCCTCGCCTCGCCCGCCTCGGACTATATCACCGGCCATGTTCTGGCGGTGGACGGCGGCTGGCTGGCGCGCTAGCGTGCTGAAATGACAATTACCTGCTTCGGCGAACTGCTGCTCCGGCTGACGCCGCCGGGCGCCCGGCTGATGGTTCAGGCGGATAGTCTCGACCTTTGCGTCGGCGGGGCCGAAGCCAATGTCGCCGCCGCGCTTGCTTCACTCGGCCACGAAGTGCGCTTTGCCGGGCTGGTCAGCGACAGTGCGCTGGGCCTCCGCGCGGTGACGGCGCTGCGCGGTGCAGGAGTCGATACCCGCTTTCTCGGCAGGGTGCCGGGGCGGATGGGCCTCTATTTCATGGAGCAAGGCTCCGGACCGCGCCCTTCGGCGATAACCTATGACCGGGCCGACAGCGTTTTTGCCGGGGCCGAGCCATCTGCCATCGACTTTGCCGGAGCATTGGCGGGCGCGCGGCTGCTCCACACGGGCGGTATCACCCCGGCGCTCGGACCAAAAGGCGTCGCGCTGGCCAAGGCGGCGCAGGCGTCAGCGCGCGCGGCGGGCGTGCCGATCTGCTTCGACGGCAATTATCGCGGCCAGCTGTGGTCGAGCTGGGATTGCGAGCCGGGTGCGATCTTGCGCGAACTGGTTGCCGACGCGACCATCCTGATTGGCAATCACCGTGATATTTCGCTCCTTCTGGGCAAGGCCTTCTCCGGCGATGGACCAGACCGGCGGCGCGAGGCGGCGGAGGCGGCCTTTGCGGCGTTCCCAAGACTGCAGCTGATCGCCTCGACAGCGCGGCATCTGGTGACCAGCGATCACCACCGCATTTCCGCGCGGGTCGATGGGCGCCAAGCTGAGCACCAGACCGGCGAAATCGAAGTGACCGGGATCGTCGAGCGGATCGGCACAGGAGATGCCTTTGCCGCAGGTGTGCTTGATGCATGGCTGGCGGATCGTGACTTGCAGGCGATGGCCGAAACCGGCCTCGCGCTCATGGCGCTGAAACACACCATTCCGGGCGACATGTGCCTGATCGGGCGCGCGGCACTGGAGAACTTTTCGGCCAGCGGGGGCGATGTCCGGCGCTGATGGCTGGAACCGCCGGGCGGCGATCGGCGGAGCAATGGCGCTGACGGCCCTGCCCGCTATCGCCAGCGCCGGGACTTCAAATGTCAAAAGCTTGCTCGGCATCCGCTATGGCCGGGCGCGGCGGTTCCTGCCGCCAGAGCCAGCCGAATGGGGCATGGTCAGCCTGGACCAGCTCAACACCTTCGGCCCGGCATGCCCACAACAGGACGGTCGCTACAGCCCGCAAAGCGAGGACTGCCTGTTCCTCAATCTATGGGCGCCGGGATCGAGGCCCGCCCGCCCGCGCCCGGTCATGGTCTATTTCCACGGCGGGGCCTATACTTCAGGCTCGGTCACCGATCCGATCAACGATGGCGCGAAGCTTGCGGAACATGGCGATGTCGTGGTTGTCACCGTCAACCACCGGTTGCATGTGCTGGGCTATCTCTATTTGCCCGAGCGCTTCCCCGACAGCGGCAACAACGGCCAGCTAGACCTCATCCTCGCGCTCAAATGGGTCCAGCGCAACATCGCTGGCTTCGGCGGCGATCCTGGCAATGTCACGGTGTTCGGCCAGTCGGGCGGCGGCGCGAAGATCGCGACCTTGATGGCCATGCCCGAAGCCAAAGGCCTGTTTCACAAGGCAATCACCATGAGCGGCCAGCAGGTGACAGCCTCAGGCCCGCTGCATGCCAGGCAGCGCGCCGAGGCGTTTGTGGCCAGACTGAATGCTGCAGATCCCGCAACTGCCCCGATCGGGCAGCTGATCGCGGCGCTGTCCGCCCATGACCCGGTGATGGGCGGCGGGCTCTACATGGGGCCGGTGCTGGACATGAAGCATCTCACCCGCCACCCGTTCTGGCCAGACGCCGCGCCGCAGGGAAATGCGATCCCGATGCTGCTGGGCAATTGCGTCGCTGAAACCCGCGCCTTTTTCCCGCCCGACCACCCCCGGCTGAGAGGGCTCGACTGGGCAAACCTCGCCAGCCGAGCGGGTCCCGAGTTGAAAGTCGACATCAGCCCGGAATGGGCGGTGCTGCAGTTTCGCGTGCGCTATCCGGCGGACAGCCCGGAGCAGATTTTCCACCGCATGGTCACTGCGGCACGCTCTTGGCGCGGGCAGATCGAGGAGGCCGATGCGCGGGCGCGCGCCGGAGTGCGCACGACCTGGGTCTACCAGCTCGATTTTGAACAGGCGAAGCACGCCGACGACATCGGCCTCGCCTTCGGCACCGCGCCCGAAATGTCACCCGCACGCACGGCGATGAGCCGGACCGTGATGGACGCCTTCGTCCGGTTTGCCCGCACCGGCAATCCCGGCTGGGCGCCCTACGACCTGTCGCACCGCCAGACCATGGTGTTCGATGTGCAAAGCCGCACCCTGCCCGATCCGCGCGGCTGGGAGCGCGAACTGTTTGCGCGGGTGCCCTACATCCAGCCGGGGAGCTAAGCCCTTACGGCTGGCCCAGCCGCATCGCCGCATCGCGCGGGCTGAGCTTCTCCTGCGCGCCGGCTTTTTGGCCCGGATAGAGCCCGGATTTCGGCGTCATTGTCGCCATGTTCCAATCGGCCTCCTTGAACACCGCATGCGCCTCCACAGGGTGCGGATAGCCGCCGACTTGCTTCTCATCGTCGATGATCTCGCCGCGCCCCTCGGCAACGAAGAACAACACCCGGATGTCGTCGGGCGCGCGGTCCCAGGGGCGGGCGCCGACGCTGGCGAGCAGGCTGGTCTCAACCTCGCCTGAGGCAAGCACGGAATAGCCAGACAGGCTGGCGAGCGGGGCTCTGGCAGGGATCAGCTTTGCACGCGTCTCGCCATAGCGGCCGAACTGCGGCAGCGCATTGCCATGACGATCGACCGCGCGGTTGTCGCGGCCATAGTAAGCCAGATCGCCATCGCCGCCGAGCATCAGGAAGGGCAGGCCGGGATCGGTATTGTTGCCGCCTCGCAGGACATTGCCGACCGCAATGATTTGCCCGGTGACATAGTCATGCCCGGTCCATTCGAGATTCATCAGGTTATAGTGCACCGCGCGGTGGCCGGGGTTGTAGATCAGGTTGTTGATCATCAGCACCTGCGCCCCGCCCTTGACCAGCGGTGCGCGCTCGACATTGTGGGCGAAGACATTGCGATAGAACACGATGCCCGTGGTGTTGTCGTGGATCAGGCTGCCCTTGGAATGTTCGCCCTTGGGATGGCTGCCATTGGCGATGCCTTCTGCGGCAAGGTTTTCGCGGAACACCACGTCATGGCTGGTATTGGCGCGCCATTCGGCGAGCGACTTGCCGCTGAAGCGCGGGCCAGAGGCCGACATGTTTTCGTCGAGCGCCCACAGGAAGCTGCAGTGCTCGATCACGACATTGTGCGCCGCCACGGTCGAAAAGGCATCGGCCTCCCAACCCGAAAAATGCGGCTGGCCATCGACCCCGGTCATCACCCGGATGTGGCTCATGATCACGTCGTGGCCCTTGACGTCGATGCCGCCGCGCAGGATCGTGATGCCCGGGGACGGCGCGGTTTGCCCGGCTATGGTGAGAAACGACTCTTCGATGGTGAGGACATCGCGGCCAAGATCGATCGCGCCGCCGACTTCGAACACCACGATGCGCGGCCCTTTCGCTTCGATCGCCGCCTTGAGTGAGCCAGGCCCCTCCTTGGCCAGCGTTGTGACCCGGATGATCCGCCCGCCTGCGCCGCCACTGGTCGAGTCGGCCGGATGGTCAGTTGCCGCGGCCGGACCTGCGATTCCCGCGGCCATCGCGAAAGCCAGGGTGAATGCAAGGAAAGCTGAACGCAGGTGTTTCATCATGATCCATTCTCCCGTTGACCCGGTTCTTGACAGACCGGCGCTTTCGCGGCAATAGGAAATGACACCGGTTACCAAAGACAGGTCATTCCGAATGCCTGCAATGGTTCCGTCAGGATGAGGCGCTAAAAACGCGTGGGGCAACACAGGTGCGAAGGCCGCGCATTATGGCGCTTAGATTCCTTTGACACCGGTATCAGGAACTCGCCCAAGGGCGATTGAGGAGGATTAGAGATGCGTCGGAATTTCAAGCAAAGCTCGCTTTTGAAGATGGCCCTCATCGCCGGCAGCGCACTGGTAACTCCTGCGGCGGCCTTTGCCCAATCGGCCGCAGCCGCCGATGCCGGGACACCGACTGACGAAATCATTGTCACCGGGTTCCGCCAGAGCCTCGAAAAGGCGCTCAACCTGAAGCGTGAATCGGTTTCGGCAGTGGACGCCATCGTCGCCGAGGACATCGCCAAGTTTCCCGACCAGAACCTTGCCGAATCGCTCCAGCGCATCCCCGGCATCTCGATCCAGCGCGATGGCGGCGAAGGCCGCTCCGTCAATGTGCGCGGTCTTGGCCCCCGGTTCACGCGGGTTCGGGTCAATGGGATGGAGACGATTGCGACCAGTGCTGACGGTGCCAGCGCCAGCCGCGAGCGCGGATTTGATTTCAATGTGTTTGCGTCGGAATTGTTCAGCTCTCTGGTCGTTCACAAGACGTCCGAACCATCGCTTGATGAAGGTTCGCTTGGCGCGGTCATTGATCTTAACACCGGCAACCCTCTGAACGGAAAAACAGGCATCACCGTGGTTGGATCGGTCCAGGGTTCCTATAATACCCTCAGCAAGAGCTGGGACCCACGCCTGGCCGGCCTTTTGGGCTGGAAGTCACCCGATGGCACGCTCGGAATTTCCATTTCCGGGGCCTATTCCAAGTCTCACACGCTCGAACTCGGCAACAATACCGTGCGCTGGGCACAAGCCGCATTCAACTCGGTTGGTGGTACGCCTTGCTATTACACCAGCGCAGCCAGTGCGGTGGGCGTTGCAAATATCGGCGGCGTTTATACGCCCGGTAAAGTCGCTGCCTGCGATGCTGTAGCCCTGGCTTTCCATCCGCGCATTCCGCGCTACGGCAGCGTCGCCCATGATCGCGAGCGCCTGGGATTGACCGGCAGTATCCAGTGGGAACCAACCGATCGCACCAAGCTCTCGATTGACGGTCTCTATTCGCGGTTCAAGGAAACTCGTGAAGAAAAATGGCTGGAAGTCTTGTTCCGCTCCAACGAGCGCGCAACCAGTGTCGTCAACTACACGATTGATCCGGCAACCAACAACCTCGTCGCGGGCACATTCAACAATGCCTACGTCCGCACCGAACACTACTTGCGCCGCCAAGACACCAAATTCTATCAGTTCAGCGCAAATCTGAAGCAGGAATTTTCGGATTCCATCCGCGTCGAACTGCTGGGCGGACTATCAAAATCAAATGCCAATATCCCGGTTGAAACGACGATCATGTTCGATGACAAGGAGGCGCAGGGTTTCCAGTATGACTATACCAATTCACGCAGCCCGGTAATTGCGTTTGGCAGCAGCGTGACTGATCCGGCCAACTTCCAGCTGGCTGAAATCAGGGACCGGCCATCAAACAACACCAACAGGTTTCGCACTCTTTCGCTGAAAGCAGAATGGGATTTTGCCGAGGGCTTTCAGGTCCAGCTCGGCGGCGTTTATCGGCGATACACGTTTGACCTGACCGAGTCCGCGCGCGATACACTGGTTTGCCCTGCGAAGACCGCTGTTGCCCCTGACGTTGTGCTGGGCACACTTAACTGCACGATTGGCAGCGGCGCCAGCTCTGTCTTTGGCACAAGTGCTGTCTATGGCTTCCCGGTTACGGCAGCGCTCGCTGAGTCTGCGAGTCTTGGCAACGCTGGCCAACCGACAGGTGCAACCAGCAATTTCATCGTGGCAAATCTGGCATCGGCAGCCGCCTTTACCAACCTTTATGGCCGCACTGCCATTGCCAACAACTCTCAAATCCGCAGCGTGATTGAAACCGATAAGGGTGCTTTCATTCAACTCAATGCCAAGGGAAATGCTCTGGGTATGCGCTATGCGCTGAATGCTGGCGTCCGCTACATGCGCACCTCACAGGCATCGACCGGCATTCAGGCCAGCGGCGCACTGATTGGTCCGGTCACAGTCAATCGTTCATATGACGATTGGCTGCCGTCGATGAACCTGGCCGTGTTCCCGGCAGACAATTTCATCGTGCGGTTCTCGGCTTCGAAGGTCATGACCCGGCCCAATCTCAGCCAGCTAACCCCTGGCGGTTCGATTGATGGGTTCAATTACCGGATCAGCTTCGGCAATCCGGACCTCGCTCCCTATCGCGCAAACGCCTATGATCTGTCGTTCGAATATTATTTTGCTCCGCAGTCGATTTTCTCGGTAGCCCTGTTCAAGAAAGACATTTCGAGTTTGCCGATCGGGTCATCCCGCACCGGCACTTTTGCGTCCACCGGCCTTCCGGTATCTTCCATCCTGGCAAGCGCTCCCGCTGCGACTGCTCCTGAGGGACAACCCTGGACGATCACCACTTTCACCAACGGAACAGGCGGAAAAATCAAGGGGGCTGAATTTTCGGTGTCGGCTCCATTCAGGTTCCTGCCTGGAATTCTCGCCAATTTTGGCGGCATAGCTAACCTGACACTGCTTGATTCCAGTTATAAATATACGGTCGTAAACGCTTCAGCCTTTAATGCTGCTGGTGCTTTGGCGGCTCCCGCAGGTGTTGAAGTCATCAACCAGCTACCCGACCTGGCGAAAAAGGCCTTTAACCTCACGCTCTGGTACGAAGACACAAAGTTCAGTGCCCGTACTTCTTTCACGCACCGCAGCGGCTTTATCGATGGCGGTACCCCGACCAGCGCGACGGGCAACGTCTTTGAAGGGTACAATGCAATCAACAGCCTTGATGCTTCGATGCGGTACAAGATTACGCCCCAGATCGAATTGTCGATTGAAGCCACGAACCTGACTGATGCCTATCGCGACCGCTACACCGATCAGGCTGCCAATCGCAACTACGAATACAACCACTTTGGCCGTACCATCCTGTTTGGCGCGCGGTTCAAAATGTAACAGCTACCGAGGAGACCTGCAGCGTGGGACTGGATCGCAGATCGCTCATCGCCGCAGGCCTGGCCTTCGGAGTCGCGGGACGGGCGGAGGCGCAAACGTCTCCGCCCGTTTCTGCCAAAGGCTTGCCACCGGGTCTGCCCCAGCCGACCGAGACGATAGACCTATGGCCGAAAGGCGCCCCCGGCGCACCTGCCACCCCGCTCATCGAAACAGTCGATGAACGCTCCACCGATCCGCTGGTCACTGATCGCGCGGTCTACGGCATCTCGCGCCCGCGCATGGCGGTGTTCCGGCCCGACCGGCCCAATGGGGCGGCAGTGCTGCTCATGCCCGGTGGCGGCTATCGCTGGGTGGTGGTCGACAAGGAAGGCTATGAAATGGCGCGCTGGCTGGCCGCGCGCGGCTTCACGGCCTTCGTGCTGTTCTACCGCTTGCCGGGCGAACATTGGGCGAGCGGCCCCGATGTGATGCTCGCCGACGCGCAGCGCGCCATGCGCCTGATCCGCCACCGTGCGCGGGACTATGCGGTGATGCCCGAACGGGTCGCGGCGATGGGCTTTTCGGCGGGTGGGCACGTCTGCACCGATCTCGCCGCGCGGTTTGCAGCGAAAGCCTATGCCTCCGTCGATGCGGCCGACCAGCTTTCGGCAAAACCGGTCTGCGCCGCGGGGATCTATCCGGTGGTCAGCATGGACGCTGCCATCGCCCATTCCGGATCGCGAGCGTTGGTGCTGGGCCCTGCACCCAGCCCCGAACAGGAAGCAGCCCACTCGCCCGACCGCAACATTCCCGCCGGTGCCCCGCCCCATTTCCTGCTACACGGCGAAGATGACGATGTCGTGCCCGTGGAGAATACGGTGCGGCTGCGCGCGGCCCTGAAGGCGAAGGGGATTCCAGTCGAGACGCACCTGTTCGCCAATTCTGGGCACGGCTTCGGCCTGCGCAAGTCGATCGGCAAGCCGGTCGAGGCGTGGCCCGAGCTGTGGCGCGCCTGGGCGCGGACCACGGGGCTTGGTTGATGGAAGGTTTGGGCTAATGACGCTCGATCGCCGCTACGCGATCAAGGCAGCAGTCCTGAGTGGTCTTGGCCTTGCCGGGACACCGAGCATCGCGGCGAAACCGCGCCCCGGGCAATTCCTCAATCCGGTGCTCGCCGGTGATCGTCCCGACCCGGCTATCCTGCAGGACGGCGACGACTATTACCTGACCTTCTCCAGCTTCGATGCCTATCCCGGGCTGACTATCTGGCACAGCCGCGATCTGGTCCATTGGCAGCCGCGCGGCCCGGCATTGACTCGCAATATCGGCTCGGTCTGGGCGGTCAGCCTCGAAAAGCACGCTGGCCGCTACTTCCTCTACATCCCGGTCAAGGCTTCGGTGAACGACATCTTCGTGAGCCACGCCGATCACATCGATGGCCCGTGGAGCGATCCGAAGCCGCTGGGGCTGCACAACCACATCGACCCCTGCCATGCTGTCGCCGAGGACGGTTCGCGCTGGCTGTTCCTGTCGGGTGGGGACCGGGTGCGGCTGTCCGACGACGGGCTCAGCCTCGCGGGCGAGATCGAACATGTTTACGACCCGTGGCACTATCCGCCGGATTGGGATGTCGAAGCCTTCTCGCCCGAAGGACCCAAAGTGCTGCGCCGGGAGGGCTGGTTCTATCTGATTACGGCAGTCGGCGGCACGGCGGGGCCGCCCACCGGCCATATGGTCATCGCGGCGCGCTCGCGTTCGCTGCACGGGCCGTGGGAACAACACCCCGGCAACCCGCTGGTGCGCACGCGCAGCGAGAGCGAAGCCTGGTGGTCGCGCGGCCATGCGTCACTGGTCGAGGCACCGGACGGCTCGTGGTGGTCACTGTATCATGGCTACCGTGCGCACTTCTGGACGCTGGGCCGGCAATGCCTGCTCGATCCGGTGCGCTGGAGCGCTGATGGCTGGTTCCACATGACCGGCGGCGATCTTTCGCGGCCGCTCGCGGCGCCGGGTGGCGGTGAAACTTTGCCGCATGGGCTGGCGCTGAGCGACAGCTTCATCGCGCCGCTGATGCTGGGAACCAAATGGACTTTCTTCCGCCCCGCCCCGGATGAAGCAGCGCGCGCCAGTGCGGGTGGCGGCGTACTCCGCCTGCAGGCCCGAGGCAGCGCCCCGTCGAGCGGATCGCCCTTGCTGATCAATACCGGAGACATATCCTACAGCCTGGAATGCGAAATCGAGATCGATCCCTGCGCAACCGCCGGGCTGGTGCTGTTCTATGATGACGCCCTCTATTGCGGCCTCGGCTTCGACCGCGAACGCTTCGTCACGCACCAATACGGCATCGAACGCGCGCGCCCGGCCAACCCGCATGGCACGCGAATGCGCATGCGGATCACCAACCGCCGCCATATCGTTGCGATTCACACCAGCGGCGATCATGGCGCGACCTGGCAGCGGTTCGATCGCGGCATGGAAGTCTCAGGCTATCACCACAATGTCCGCGGCGGGTTCCTCTCGCTGAAACCCGGCCTATACTGCGCGGGCAGTGGCGAAGCGCGCTTCCGCGATTTCCAGTACAAGGTTCTTGACGATTAAGATGTCCCGCCCGCTCTCGCTCCATGCCGACCGCCTGCTTCCCGCCGATCCGGCGACCCGCGCCCTGGCGCGCGCGCTTTACCAAAGCGTCGCCGCCCTGCCGATCATTTCCCCGCACGGCCATACCGACCCATCGTGGTTCGCGGGCAATGCCCCGTTCGGCAATGCCACCGAGCTGCTGCTGATCCCCGACCACTACCTGTTCCGCATGCTCTATTCGCAAGGCGTGCCGCTTGAATCGCTCGGCGTCGGTAATCCGGATGCGGACCCACGCGCGGCATGGCGGATTTTGGCTGTACACTATCACCTGTTTCGCGGCACGCCGTCGCGGCTATGGCTCGATTGGGTCCTTGCCGAGGTTTTCGGGATCGACGTGCGGCTGGAGGCGGACACCGCCGACCACACTTTTGACACGATCACCACTGCACTGGCGACCGACAGCTTCCGCCCGCGTGCGCTGTTCGAGCGGTTCAACATCGAGGTTATCGCAACCACTGAAAGCCCGCTCGACAGCCTGGAACACCACGCCGCGATCCGCCGGGAAAACGAGAAGGCTGGCGGTTGGCCGGGCCGGGTGATCACTGCCTATCGCCCCGATCCGGTAGTCGATCCGGAGTTTGAGGGTTTCCGTGATAACCTGGCACTGTTCTCCGTCCTGACCGGCGAAGATTGCTTCTCGTGGCCCGGCTATCTCGCCGCCCACCGCCAGCGCCGCGCTTTCTTCGCCAGCATGGGCGCGACCAGCACCGACCATGGCCATCCCACCGCCCTGACCGCCGACCTTGCCCCAGCCGAGGCCGAGGCCCTGTTCCGCAAGGTCACCAGCGTCCAGTTCACGCCGCAGGACGCCGAGCTGTTCCGCGCGCAGATGCTGACCGAAATGGCCGCAATGAGCATTGACGATGGCCTCGTCATGCAGCTCCACCCCGGCTCCTTCCGCAATCACAACAAGTCGCTGTTCGCCAGGTTCGGCCGTGACAAGGGCGCCGACATCCCGACCCGCACCGACTATGTCCATGCGCTCAAACCCCTGCTCGACAAGTTTGGCAACGATCCGCGCCTGCGCCTGATCGTGTTCACTCTGGACGAGAGCGCATATGCTCGCGAGCTCGCTCCGCTGGCCGGCCATTATCCCTGCCTCAAGCTAGGCCCGGCCTGGTGGTTTCACGACAGCCCCGAAGGCATGCGCCGCTTCCGCCGCATGACCACCGAGACCGCCGGTTTCTACAACACCGTCGGCTTCAACGACGATACCCGCGCGTTCCTCTCAATCCCTGCGCGCCACGATGTCGCCCGGCGGATCGACTGCGGCTTCCTTGCCGAACTGGTCATGGAGCACCGGCTGGAGGACTGGGAAGCCGCGGAACTGGCGCCGGACCTCGCCTGCAATTTCGCCAGGCAGGCCTACCGGTTGTGAAGGACGGACTGCGACTGAGTGTCGATACGCTGGCATTGTTCCCGCCCGATGAGGCCGAGCGTTTCAACTATCACCGCGATGCACAGAGCGTGGGCATCGTCCATTTCGGCATCGGCGCTTTCCACCGCGCGCATCAGGCCTGGTACACCGATGCGGCAATGAATGCGGGCGACGCGAACTGGATGATAACCGGCGTTTCGCTGCGCTCTGCCGAAGTCGCCGAGCAGATGATTCCGCAGCAAGGACTCTACTCAGTGACCGAGCGCAGCGCGACAGGCGCTGAGGTTCGCATCGTCGGCGCAGTGCGCGAAGTGCTGGTTGCGCCTTATGAAACCCAGGCGGTGATCGCCGCGCTTGCTGCCCCCGCGACCCACATTGCCAGCCTGACGATCACCGAGAAGGGCTATTGCCGCGCAGCGGATGGCGCGCTCAATCCCGAACTTGCAGGAGAACTCAGCGTCTATTGGTATCTCGCCGCCGGTCTGCGCCGCCGCCACGATGCGCGCCTCCCCGGCCTGACCTTGCTGTGCTGCGACAATCTCGCCCACAATGGCGTACAACTGGCCCGGCTGATGGGCGAGTATCTGGAACGCCACGATCCGGCGCTGCTTGGCTGGTTCGAGGCCGAATGCACCTGCCCCGCGACCATGGTCGACCGGATAGTTCCCGCGACCACCGATGCAGACCGGCTGGCGGTCACCGAAGCGCTCGATGGGCTCGGCGATCATGCCGCGGTGATGACCGAACCGTTCAGCCAATGGGTGATCGAGGACCGCTTCGCCGGACCGCGCCCGCGTTGGGAACTTGTCGGGGCGCAGCTGGTCAGCGATGTCGCGCCTTATGAAACTGCCAAGCTGCGAATGTTGAACGGCGCCCATTCCGCGCTCGCCTATGTGGGCATCATTCGCGGCCACACGTATGTCCACGAGGCGATAACCGATCCCGCGATCGGGCCCCTGGTCCAGCGGCTCATGCGCGAGGAGGCCATGCCGACCATCAAGGCCCCGCCCGGACTTGACCTGAACCGCTATGCGGATGATCTGATCGAACGTTTCGCCAATCCTGTGCTGCAACACCGCCTGATCCAGATCGCCATGGATGGCAGCCAGAAAATTCCGCAGCGCTGGCTTGAAACCCTCGTCGCGAACCGCGCGATGGGCTGCCCTTGCCCCGCCTTGCTGGCCGCCCTCGCCGCGTGGCTCACCCACACGAGCGGCGCGAATGGGACGGTCGACGATCCCATGGCCGCAACATTCTCCCGCCTGTGGAGCGAGGCTGGCCGCGCCGGGGTTGCGAGCGCGTTGTTCGGACCGCGAGGACTGTTCGCCGCAAACTGGATTGCCGATGAGGCAGAACTGGCGCTGATTGCCGGCGCAGATTGATATTGCCGTTTACTTGCCGGTTTCTCGTGGAGCAGCGCGGCCTCTCGCCCGACCGCAACAGAAAAAGGCTGGCCTCTCCCTCCGGTCTACCGGTGCCTGCAAGCGTGCTGCCCGGTCATATACCTCGTGGAAAATTTCAGGCGCTTGGAACTTTGCCACCGCAAGTGCGTTCTATGTCCAAATCTCTAGATCCGGCCCCGCCTTGCCGCGCAAGGCGGAGTCAGGACGGTTGCTGATGGCCTGGTTCGGGCTCCTCCCCCCTCGTCCGCGATCGGGCCATCGGCAACCAAATGTTCCCAAGCGAAGTGACACCTTTAGCCGATCGCCCCGCCCTGCTTGAGCGCGGCGATATCTTCCCATGACAGCCCCAGATCCAGCAGCGCGCTTTCGGTGTGTTCGCCGTGTTCGGGCGCGCGGGTGGGATGGTGGTGCATCTTGACCTGCGGCACCCGGTCCCTGAATTTGGCAGGCGCGCGCTTGAGCCACATGTCGTGCGGCTCGGTCAGATGCGTATCGGCGTCAATCACCTTGATCGCCGGGTTGGAATCGGGGCGGGC
>JBDSSP010000061.1:0-44586 GCA_039928735.1 Novosphingobium sp.
ATGAGCGCCAATTCACCCTGATCGGCACCACCGACCGCGATCACCACGGCGCGCTGGACCAGGTCGAGGCCAGCTGCGAAGAAATTGCCTATCTGTGCGAAGGTGCAAACCTCTACTTCGCTACAAAGATCACGCCCGAGGACGTGGTCTGGTCATACGCGGGGGTGCGCCCGCTGATCGACGACGGCTCCGGCAAACCCGAAGCCGCCACCCGCGGATACAGCTTCGAACTCGATGGCGATGGCAGTGAAGGCCAGCCGCCGTTGCTCTCGGTCTTTGGCGGCAAGATCACGACCTACCGACACCTCGCCGCCGAAGCGATCGACTTACTGAAACCCCTGATCCCAGCCCTGGAGGGTGAAGACTGGACCGCCACTCAGGCCCTCCCCGGCGGCGACTTCCCCAAACAGGGCGCGCCTGCCATCAAAGCCCGGCTCGCCCGCGATTGCTCCTTCCTCGCAGACGCGTGGATCGATCGGATAGTCCGCAGTTACGGTACGTTGGCCCAGAGCTGGCTCGGCAAGGCCAAACACCTTGAAGACCTTGGAACCCATTTCGGTCACGGCCTGACAGCTGCGGAAGTAAATTACCTTGTCGAGCGCGAATGGGCGCGGAGCGCAGACGATGTGCTGTGGCGCCGAAGCAAGTTGGGGCTGGTTTTCGATGCGGGTCAGGCGGATGCGCTCACGGTGTACCTCACGAAGGCGAACGAGGCGGTCTAGGGTGTGCCAGCCGGGGACTGCAAGCCCGTCGCTGCAATGAGGCAATTTGTCGACGTTTCAGCCACTTGCAGGCAGCTTCCCGCCACGGGGGTGGCGAGACGTCGATGACTATGCGGGGTCACCGGAATTGGTGGTAAAAACGTTTGGAGGTGTGGGCAGTCAGATATCCACTAGTCTCCGAGGCATTTTCCCTGCTTAACAGGGAAAATACAGGGAATTGGCCAATTTTTCGGACCTCGGCGGTCGTTCAGCAGAGCTGTAACCCGCACACTTTAGCCACTCTCAAGACAAATTCCCTGCGTTAGGAACAGGGAATTCCTCTTCAGCTATCAGGGAATAGTAGTCAGCGCATCAGGGAGCGCGCTTTTCGCGATCAGCGATCGTCGTCGCGCATCTCGGCATATAGCATGAGGAGAGCGAAGCCACTCTGCTAATGGAGAACTTGCTCGGTCAGGACCTCGACCTTGCGAGCGCCCGACGCGCCGAGCCACAGCTCAGGGTCACATTCTTCGACCTGCGTTGTCATGCCCGGAAGGCATGAAACATCATGATAGCATGAATCTACAGGTACCCGGTGTCCTGATGAAACAGCGATCCAGGGGAAATTACGTTCGTTTCGATAGTGGTGCGACACCCTTCCACTACTGATGACCACGACTGCCACAGCTTCGCGGCTGAACTCGACATACGCACGCGCCAAGGCATCTTTGCTGACGTCAAACAGGTTTGCGAGGCGGACTATGTCGGTGACTTCGGGTCGCCGAATCTCCCGAAGCTCGGCCGTTAGAACCCTCGTCGGCATCAGTCATGACGCAGCGAACCGGTTGGCCTCGGCTTCCATGCGCCGGCGACGATCTTTGTCCTTGGTGTCGCTCAGGTGAAGTTGCGCCTCGGAACACAAGAGATGCGCTCCTGCTGGAGTTCGATGCATCGGTATCAGAAAGTGTCCGAGTTCGTGCGCGATGGAATATCGCCGCCGCCGGTTTGACTGGCCACTTGCCACCAGGATCGCCCCGCTGGACTTTACCTCGTCCGTGATAAGCGCTGCTGCAAAGCCTTCGGTATGCAGATTGTCGATTTTGAAAATGTCGAGGCGCTCGCACAAGGCCTCGAGCGGTATCGGGACTGTCAGGCCAGGTTCCAGCTCAAAAATGCGCGCGGCCAAGCCAGTTGGCGATCCAAGACCGTCGAGATCGAGCCGAGTGATCTTCAATTGGCGCGATTCCGATTAAGTTTGAGCTGTTCCATCAACACCTGGATAGTCTCGCGGTCCCGCTCGTCGAGCTTTTTGAGATCGCGAAACATTGCGACCATTTCGGGCGCTTCGTCCTCAGCGCTCGGATTCTCGCCGACAAGATCTGCCACCCGGACCCGGAACAGATCGGCTAGTTTCACGACCAGCTCGATCGAGGGGTTCTCGGACAGTTGCTTTTCGAGATTCCAGACGTGCGCCTTCGAAATCCCAACCGCGGTGGCGACGTCCTGGAGCGACATGCGACTGCGCAAGCGCAGATCGTGCAGCTTTGCACCGAAGCTCATCTTCGATCTCCTGTTCACTGGATTGGTACGCTATCATAATGCAGGCATTGACAATGTCGAGTGTTCAATATAGTAGTATGAAATTGTTCTGGAGAATCAGTCATGCGATTTGCCCAGGTTACCGAACGTTCGATTGCTACGCTGCGTCCCTATGCGGGCAACGCGCGCACCCACTCGAAGAAGCAAATCAGGCAGATCGCCGGCTCGATAGGCCGCTTCGGGTTCACCAACCCGGTGCTGATCTCAGAGAACGGCGAGATCATTGCCGGTCACGGCCGGGTCGAAGCGGCGAAGTCGCTGGGCTGGAAAACCGTGCCGGCCATTGCGCTGGCTCATCTCTCCGAAGCCGAACGCCGCGCCTATGTCCTTGCCGACAACAAACTGGCGCTGAACGCCGGCTGGGACCGTGAGATATTCGCGATCGAATTGCAGGCGTTGGTCGATCTCGAGTTCGATGTTGAACTGACCGGGTTCAGCCTTGCGGAAATCGAACTGGTCCTCGATGAAGCTGGTGAGGCTGATCCCGATGGCGGCGACAATGCCGACGAGGCTTTTGTCATCGCCGGCGGACCGGCGGTGTCGCGGGTGGCCGATATATGGTCGCTCGGCCGACACCGGCTGCTGTGCGGCGATACGCGCAGCGACATCGATATGGATCGGCTGATGGATGGTGCGCGGGCCGACCTGGTGTTCACCGATCCGCCCTACAATGTCGCGATCGACGGCAACGTCTGCGGGCTGGGTTCAGTCAAGCACCGCGAGTTTGCCTTTGCCAGCGGGGAGATGACCAAGGACCAATTCTCCGCCTTCCTGACAGAAACGCTTGGAACATGAGCCGGGTGATGCGCGACGGCGCCATTGCGTTCGTCTGCATGGACTGGCGCCACATGGGTGAGCTGCTGACGGCCGGCGGGGCTGCGTTTACCGAGTTCAAGAATCTGGTTGTCTGGAACAAGACCAATGGCGGGATGGGCGCCTTCTATCGCTCTAAGCACGAACTGGTCTTCGTGTTCAAGCAGGGCACGGCCCAGCATACCAACAGCTTTGGCCTTGGCGAGACGGGACGCTACCGCACCAATGTCTGGGACTACGCCGGGATCAGTTCAATGGGTGCCGGCCGCGCCGAAGAACTGGCTATGCACCGACGGTAAAGCCGGTCGCGCTGATTGCCGATGCGATCCGCGACTGCTCGCGCCGCGGCGAGATTGTGCTTGATGGATTCGGTGGCTCGGGCTCGATGCTGATCGCGGCGGAGAAGACCGGGCGCTCGGCGCGCCTTGTCGAATATGACCCGCTCTACTGTGATACGATTGTCCGCCGCTGGGAGGCGTTCACCGGCAAGAAGGCTCGTCTTGCGGGCAGCAACCGCTCCTACGAGGATGCAGCCGAGGCGCGCCATGGCATCAATCTCGGCGAGGAAGCTGCCTGATGGAAGGCGAGGCAGGTAAATATCCGGTCGGTTACGGCAGGCCGCCTGCCAAGCACCAGTTTCGCAAGGGCCAGTCGGGCAATCCGGGCGGGCGTCCCAGGGGCGCGAAAAACCGGACCGTCGACACCGGGCTTGGCATGAGGGCTGCCGAGGAGTTCCTGCGGTTCGAAGCTTACAGACCCGTGACCATTCGCGAGGGCGAGCGGGTGATGGAACTGCCTGCAATCCAGGCAGTATTCCGTGCGATGGGTGTCGCGGCCATGAAGGGGAACCGGTGTGTCCAGAAACAACTCGCCGAGATGGTGACGAAAGCCGAAAAGCAGGATCATCAGTCCCGCATGGAGCTGTTCGGCAAGGCAATCGATTACAAACAGCGGTGGGATGCTGAATTCGAGCGATGTCGCGAGGCTGGTCAGCCGCAGCCTGTGCCGCTCCCGCATCCCGATGACGTCATCCTCGATCCCAACACCGGCGGGGTGCGAATCCATGGCCCGCAAACCAAGGAGCAAAAGGCGCAGCTCGACGAGGCGATCGCCCGGCGCACGGAGGCACAGGAGGACGTCAATTACTTCGCCGCAAAGTATCGCCGGGCGCGCGATGTACAGAGCAAGGCACGCTGGCTCGAGGAATGGCACTTCGAGCAGCGAATGTTCGACATCATCAACGACATCCTGGCCGAACGCTACAAGGCGACGCTCGAGAACCGGTCGTACCGCGAAGGCGCTTCACGCGAAGGCGCGGCAATCGAGGAAATGAGGAAGAACAAATCTTTGCGGCAGGAATATGTCGGGGAGTGAATGGTCAAGAATTGTCTGCTTCCGCCGACATAACTGTTGATTGTCACTGACAGCTGACTCGGTAGGAGCGTAAATTTTCACTGAGAAGTGACCCATGTTCTGTTCTTTCCCTTGGTTGTTGCGTCGGGGGAGCATGGAGTGATCGACATGGCGTTATTGAGCGTAATCCGCCGCTGGCATTTTCGTGAAGGGATGCCGATCTGTGAGATTGAACGGCGCACAGGATTGTCGCGGAGTTCGGACCGTAAGTGGTTCGAAGGAGCAGTCCGCTTTACCAAAGAGGGTGCATGGTTCAGATCTGTCGCCACGTCATAACTCACTGGTCTATTGCGAAGTGTGCCGCCTGGACGCTACGGAATTCGCGAGGCGCTACGTCATAATGGGCTTTGAACATGCGGCTGAAGTGCGCACTACTTTTGAATCCCGCCTGGTAAGCTATCTCGCTGATTGAGTAATGCTGCATATTTTGATCCCGCAACCAGTCGTGTGCTGTAGACATTCGCTTTTCCCAAAGTAGGTTAGAGAATGACAAGTCGTTCCTCTTGAGAACATGGCACAGATAGCGAAGGGAAATCCCGCAGTTTGCTGCCACAATCTTAGCGTTTAGATCGGGATTGGAGAAATGTTGATTGATATAACGCGAGATGTCGCCAACGCGCTTATCTGCGATTGAGCGCCCGGCCACTGGGGTGCCCAAGTAGCGCGCTACAGTACGTCCGAGTTCGGTTATCAAGGTTGTCGCCATCTTTTCAGCGATCTCTGGATCTAACTCGGCATCTTCCTCGAACAGCATCGTCAACATGCGTTCAGTTACAGACACGTCGCCGCGTGACGCTGGGATCGGTTTTCCCACCTCTGCATTGTCGCTCAGAATCGCGAGAAGCAAGTGCGATGGGACGGCGACATGCATGGCCTCCAATTGACCGCCAGTGTCGGGCACCAATTCCATGTAGAAGGCCCGCGACGACCGCGTGATTGTGCATTCGTGCGGGTTTATTACATGCCGAACACCAGCCCGCGAGATTGTTATGGTTCCACGCCTTACGAACCAGAATATCGTCATGTCTGTTTTGTCGTTGCGGATATGAGTCCAGGATCGGCGAAAGGACAGCCCGGTGCGCGATGTAAGCAAGTAGATCGAATAATCTCCCGCCACGCTCTTTTCGATCTTCATCTCCACGTCGTTTGTGGATAGCGGCTGCAAATCGCCGTCGTAGAAATCGGCGTTGTTCTTTCCCCTGAATTCAAAACGACGTTTCTGATGGTTCCCTGTCGTCATGTCGAAGGTCAATACGGGCATCAAACGCTCCTTCCCTTGGCTTGCCCGATAGGTGTCCATTTTACATCGCAATAACACACTCAGGCAATTGAGTCATTCCCCCGGAGCCCGTCTGAATGACTTGCCGGAAATTGATCTGCGAGTTGATCCAGTTTGCTAACGGAGGTCTTCCACGCCTTTTCTATTGGGCAACACCCAATTTCTGCGCCTACACGCCGGACAGCCGGTTGGCATCGAACTGGAGATGCTCGATATTGTTTCCGACGTTCAGCGCACAAACAGCCGTCTCTCGTGCCAAATCAAGTTGGGTAATGGACTGGACGGTATGCGAGTTACGGTCGCCCCAAATGGCTGAAGGTAACGCCACCGTTTGATTGAACGAACATTGGTGCCCAGCGGCACCCAGAGGATCACGAGCATGACTGAGACCATCGAAAACACCATTCCAATTCTCGATACCAGCGACGTCGACAAGTATGTCGGTCAACGGGTCGTCTTCGCTGAGATGTGGGATCCGGTGAGCAATACTGACATCCGCCGTTGGGCGCAGGCGCTCGATAACGCAAACCCGCTGCACTATGATCGGGAATTTGCCCTAGCATCCCGTTTCGGGGGAATCGTCGCGCCGCAAAGCTTTACCGTTGCGATGGATTACGGTCATGGCTGCCATCCGTCGTGCATCGGCAATGTACCCGGCACTCACTTGATCTTCGCGGGAGAGGAATGGTGGTTTTACGGCGGTCGAATTCGTGAAGGTGACCATTTACGTCAGGAGCGCTGGTTCGCGGGCTACAGAGTTTCCGAAACCAGTTTTGCCGGCCCGACGATGTTCGCTGATGGGGACACCTATCATTATCGGGAAGACGGCACACTCTTTGCGAAAGAACGTGCCACGTCGATCCGATACTTGCGGGATGAGGCGAACAAGCGCGCGCAATATGGTCGCGATACTCGCACGGTCAAGCAGTGGACCGAGCAGGAGATCGCAGACGTCAATCAGATTCGTTTGGACTGGATCTTGTCCAATCGGGAAGGCCGTTCTCCAAACTGGTGCGATGTCGCGATCGATGACATGCTGCCGACCAGAGTGATCGGCCCTCACACCCCACTCACATTCGGCTTCGAATATCGCGCGCACCGTCAAAACATCTGGGGCACCTGGCGCTGGAATCCGCCCGAAGGTTACGAAGATCCGGCAATGTTCGACGCCGGCTTTTCCGATGAAATGACATACGATTTTGAAGCGCAGAAGCTTGATCCCCGGCAGAAAGATGGACTCTACCATGGTCCGTCGAGCGGTCACCTCAACCCTGCCAAAGCGGAAAAAATCGGAATGGGCGGCGCATACGGTTACGGTTCATCGATGAACGCTTGGCATCTCGACACCGTTGCATACTGGGCGGGGCACAAAGGCTATATTTGGCATTCGAAGACCCAGTTTCGTAAGCCCGCCTTTGAGGGCGACATCACAATCATCCAAGGCAGGGTAGTCGGCAAGTCCGAGAGCAGTGCCTTCGGCGTGCCGACCGTGACTGTTGAGGTAGTCATGAAAACACAGGACGGTGATACAATCCTTAAAGGGACCGCCGAAGTTTCTCTGCCGCGGGGCAAATAGATGAAGTCCAAAGACCTGGTCTGCTGCACACTATGGGCAGACGGCCTTTCGTTTGCCTCTGGCATGCCCCTCGAGACGCAGTCGGGCATCGGTGCGCTGACAATTGGTGGCTACCTGCGCGAACTCGCGACACGTTACGGGCCGCGCGAAGCGCTGGTGATAGGACTAGGCACAGAGCGGGTCGCCTGGACCTACGAGGAGTTGCTTGACCGCTCGATGGACGTTGCAAAGTCGCTGATTGCCTGCGGGATCGGGAAGGACGAGCGGGTCGGCATATTGATGACCAATCGGCTGGAATTTATGAGCTCGCTGTTCGGCGCAGCTTTGGCCGGAGCGGTTGCGGTACCGTTGAGCACATTCTCGACATCGACCGAGCTCGCTTATATGCTCAAAGCCTCACAGGTCTCAGCACTGCTATTCGAGAGCCAAGTGCTCAAGAAGAATTTTGGTGCGATGCTGTCAGAGTTGGAGCCGGAAATTGCATCGGCGCAGCCATTCACCCTCGCTTCGGTGAATTTTCCCTACCTCCAACGACTTGTCTCGCTCGACGGCGCATCGGGCGGAGCAGTCGAAAGCTGGTATGATTTCCTATCGAATGGCGAGGCCGTTCCCGATGCGGTGGTGCTGCGCCGAGCCGACAGCGTCCACCCGGCCGACACAGGGGGTATTTTCTTTTCTTCGGGCACAACCAGCTTGCCCAAAGGCATTATTCACTCTCACCGCGCGTTCACGATCCAGTGGTGGCGTTGGCCGTGGCTTTTCGCGATGGAGGGGCCGGTCAAGAGCTGGACGTGCAACGGCTTCTTTTGGTCTGGCAACGTCTCAATGGTCATAGGCTCGGCGATGTCAACCGGCGGCGCGGTGATCCTCCAACGCTACTTTGAGGAAGAGGAGGCGTTGCGTCTGATCGAAGCCGAGCAAATCGGTTTCATCAACGGACGCCCGCACCAATGGGTCCGATTGCAACAGGCAGTGAACTGGGAGACGAGCGACCTATCCTCGCTCAAATATATCCCCCGCGGCGAATTGATCTGGGAGCACCTAACTGTCCAGACGAACTGGCGCGTGCCTATGTCGTTTGGGACGACCGAGACAATGACCGTTTGCACTGGTCTCCCCGCCGATACACCCAAGGAGTACTATGTCGGCAGCATGGGGTGCCCGTTGCCAGGCAACACGTTGAAGATCGTCGATCCACTGACGGGCGCTGTCTTGCCGCTCGGCGAAATCGGCGAGATGTGCATAAAAGGGCCGACACTGATGAGCGGTTACCTTGGAAAATTGCCGGAGGACTGTTTCGACCCTGAGGGCTTTTACCACACAGGCGACGGCGGCAGAATCGATGCAGAGGGACGGTTTTTCTGGGAAGGTCGACTTACCGACATGATCAAAACTGGCGGTGCCAACGTAGCTCCTCTCGAAGTTGACGAGGTGATCAGCTTGGTGCCTGGCGTCAAGCGAACACAAACCTTGGGCGTGCCCGACGATCTCCTTGGCGAGATGGTCGTCTCTTGCATAGTGCCGGCCGACGGCGTGACCTTGTCCGACGCCAAGATTGTCGCCGTGCTCAAGCAGCGGCTGGCTAGTTTCAAGATTCCCCGCCGCATCATTTTTTTCACCGACGAAGACTTTGCACTGACCGGCAACGAAAAGGTTCAGGTGGGAAAGCTCAAGGAGTTGGTTGTGGCGCGGCTTGAAATCGAAAGGCAACCAGTCCGGTAGTTCCGAATCTTCAATCAATGCCGACATTGAGATAGGTGGGAATAGGCTATGACATTAGCCGTCGATCAATGATTCTGGGCTGTCAGGTCAATGAGAGGCCACGTTCCATACCGCTCGAAGCCAGCAATCCAATTTTCAAGAAGCTCTTCCACTTCAGAATGGCCGTCATTAAGACCAATCGCGCTGTCGCCGGCAAGAGCCTGGGAGATGCCGACGACCACAAGCCCGATGGCAACCGGAGGCACGACAGGCGTAAGTCCTCGTCTGTCCAACTCGGCTTGAATAGCGGCCGTGACCATGGTTCGGATAAGTCTGGTGTACTCCTGAACGGCACAGCGAATTGGCTCGCTGCGGATGGCTAGAGCGATCAACTCGAACAATTGTGGTGCTATAGGATTGGAGGGAGCCCAAAGAGTGCGCAATGGGAACTCCTCCTGAAGCATTCGGTCAACTTGGCCGCGCACTTCTTCACCGTCGCAGCGGATTACCTCGATCAGTAGTTCCTCGATGGTCCCGAAGTAATAATGGACGATGTGTCTTCCCAAGCCGATTTTTTGAGCAAGGCGCCCGGCGGTTACAGCCGTACAGCCTTCGTCTCGCATGATCTCACGCGCGCCCTGAATGAGCCTTGAGCGCACTTCCGACTGATGTGAGCCCTTGCGCCGCGATCCTGCCATCTACGAACTCCCGATGTTGCTGGGCATTGGAAGAAGCAGATCGTCTGCCGTCCCTCAAGAGAATTCAGCCTTCTGTTCTGACCGCTCCATTTTCCAGTCGCTGACCCGCAATTGACACCTGCACAGATTTTGCTATCAGGGTGAGAGGCTCTCATAGTGAGAGCACCAAAAATTTACAAACAAAATTAAGCTGGGAGAGCCGCTGAAATGAAGCGAATCGCATCGGAATTGCAAACCCGTGCAGTGAATCTGACCGCAATGGGCGGGCAGTCAGCGCTGGCATGTGGCCGGCAGATCGGGAGCACGATGTGAATTATTCCACGCCTCCAATGTCAGAAGGCGGCATCCTCGTCCCCGAGCATTTTGTCCCGACGCCCAAGACGATCAGCCCTCAGGCGCAGGCTTTCCTTGCCCACACGCCCTCGGTCGCCGTTCCCGAATTGCCCAAGTCGCGCGAGGATAATGAGGGCTGGGCGCGGTTCCGTGAGGCAAGCGAGCAAGGCATCCTGGCGATCACCGGAATCTACGCTGACCAATATCCCGCCAAGGTGGTCACCCACGAGCTTAGCGCATCAACGCTTTACGAAGTTGAACCGGAAAACCTCGCTCCAGAAAACGAACATCGCGCGATCATCTACATTCATGGCGGCGGCTGGGTGACCGGAGGAGGTCAGGCGGCAATCCTCTCGGGAATGCAGATGGCTGCGCTGTCGCGAACAAGAGTCTTTTCAGTCGACTATCGACTGGTGCCCGAGGTGGCCTTTCCCAAGCCGGTGGAAGACTCCTTCGAAGCCTATCAATTCGTGCTGAAGCGCCATGCTGCAAATGCGATCGGAGTATTCGGAGCCTCAGCCGGCGCCAACCTCGCGCCTGCAATGGTGCTATCAGCGCGTGACCAAGGCACACCATTGCCTGCCGCAGTGGCTCTGCATTCGTGCCCATCGGAGGTCACCCTCAGCGGGGATTCGCTACACACAAATTTCATGGTTGACATCGTGCTGAAGCGACTGACGCCCGGCGCGCTTGAGCTTGGCCTCTACTATGCGAACGGACACGATCCGAGGGATCCGATCCTCTCGCCACTCTATGCGGATTTCTCCAGAGGATTTCCCCCGACAATCCTGACTTCTGGCACGCGAGACCTGCTGCTTTCTCCCACGGTTCTGATGCACCGCGCGCTGCTTCGCGCTGGGATCACGGCCGAGCTCCATGTCTGGGAAGCCATGACGCACGCACCGTTCTTCAACGCCCCCGAGGAAGACCAACTCTATAACGAGCATGTCCGTTTCATGCTCTCACACATGGCCTGATAGAGGAGCAGTCTCGAATGTCAGACGATTTTGAAGGCAAGGTTGCTCTCGTTACGGGTTCAGGTCGTGGCCTGGGGCGGGCCTGCGCGCAGATATTCGCCCGCGAAGGCGCCGCTGTCGTCGTCGTCGATCTTAATGCTGAGGACGGCGCGGAAACGGTACGCCTGATCGAGGGCGCAGGTGGCCGCGCCCAATTCGTCTCCGCCAACGTGGCATCCGAGAGTGAAGTGCGCAACATGGTCGAAGAAGCCAAGTCGGTGTTCGGCGGACTCGACTGCGCAGTCAACAACGCGGTCCGCTTCATTGGCCGCAATCCGCTTGCAGCCATTACCAAGGAAGATTGGGATCGCGCAACCGAGGTCAACATCACCGGCGTGTTCCTTTGCATGAAGTACGAAATCGAGGCGATGCTCATCCGTGGCGGCGGGGCAATCGTCAATGTCGGATCGGGTAATGAGCACAGCTCACAGCCGGGCCTTTCATGGTATCTTGCTGCGAAGCAGGCGATCTACGCGATGACGAAGTGTGCCGCACTCGACTATGCAGCCTCGGGCATTCGCGTCAACGCCGTCGGCCCCGGCTCGATGTGGACGCCGCTGATGCGCCAGCAATCGCAGGTCAATCCGCAGCACTTTGCCGAGCTAGAGCAGATGACCCCGCTCAAGCGCATTGCCCAACCGGAAGAGGTTGCAGAAGCGGCGGTCTGGCTGTGCAGTTCTAAAGCTTCATACGTTCTGGGCCATACGTTGCTGGCCGACGGCGGAGCAGTATTGGGATGAGCGCGTCCGAACTTGCGCGGAGGGATCGACGCCTGGCTCCGGATTTGCGCCTGAGCCATTCGACCGGGCCGAAGTTTCCTCCGCTTCTGGATGTGACGATCGGTGAAGCGCTGAAGGACGCAGTTCGCCAGTCGGGTGCGGGTTCGGCGCTGATCGTGCCCACGCAGTCCGTACAATGGACCTGGGCCGAGCTCGATGCCCGCGTCGATGCCTTGGCCACGGGTCTCATCCGGCTTGGGCTCGAGCGCGGCGATCGCCTGGCGATCTGGGCGCCGAACTGCTGGGAATGGACCGTGACGCAGTTCGCCAGCGCGCGGGTCGGCATCGTGCTCGTCAACATCAATCCCGCTTATCGTCTCGCCGAGGCGGAATACGCGCTCAATCTTGTCGGCTGTCGCGCGGTCATTTGCGCGCCCCGCTACAAGACCAGCGACTACATCGGCATGCTCAGGGAGCTCAGGGCCGAACGTCTGCCGCTGATCGAGACGATGATCTGCCTTGGCGACGATCCCTTGGACGGATTCCTGCCCTTCTCCTCGCTGTTAACTGAAACCAGTCTTGCCGAGATCGAGGCCATTGCCGCGCAGCTCGGTTGCAATGACCCGATCAACATCCAGTTCACCAGCGGAACGACCGGCGCACCCAAGGGTGCGACCCTGACGCACCGCAACATCCTCAACAATGGCTACTTCGTCGGCGCGCAGATTGGATTAGGTCCAGAAGACCGCGTCTGCATTCCGGTACCGCTCTACCACTGCTTCGGCATGGTCATGGGCAACCTGGCTTGCCTCACTCATCACGCAGCGATGGTCTACCCCAGCGAGGCATTTGATCCAGGCCGGGTCCTGGCGGCTGTCGAGGCAGCGAAGTGCACGGCGCTTTACGGCGTGCCGACGATGTTCATCGCGACGCTCGATCATCCGGATTTCTCAAAGTTCGATCTGCGTTCGCTGCGCACCGGCATCATGGCCGGATCGCCCTGCCCCGAAGCGGTCATGAAGGATGTCATCGGTCGGTTGCACATGCCGGAAGTGACTATCGCCTATGGCATGACCGAGACGAGCCCCGTCAGCACCCAGACCAGCCGCGACGATACGCTTGAGCAGCGCGCGGCGACGGTCGGACGGGTCCAGCCGCACCTCGAGGTCAAGATCGTCGATGCCGGTGGTCATACCGTGCATGTGGGCGAGGATGGCGAGATCTGCACGCGCGGATATTCGGTCATGCGCGGCTATTGGGATGATCCGGCCCGCACGGCAGAAGCGATCGACGGGGACGGCTGGATGCACACCGGCGATATCGGCACGATGGACTCCGACGGCTTCTGCCGAGTCACCGGGCGCCTCACGGACATGCTCATCCGCGGGGGCGAGAACATCTACCCCCGCGAGATTGAGGAATACCTGATGCGCCACCCCGCCGTGGCAGACGTGCAGGTGGTCGGCGTACGGGACGAGAAGTTCGGCGAGGAAGTTTGCGCCTGCATCCGCCTGAAGTCCGGCCAACACCTCACCGCGGGAGCAATCAACGAATTCTGCAAGGAGCAGATCGCGCACTACAAAGTCCCGCGTCATGCCATCTTTATGGATGAATTTCCGCTTACCGTCACCGGTAAGGTAAAAAAGTATGTATTGAGAGAAATGGTATCAAATATGGTTAGATGATATGTAATAACGGGAATCACGAATTTTAATATACATTTACTATTTTTTATTTCAAAAATTGCGGATGTTTTTGAAGAATATTAAAAGCGTACGAATCAGACTCCGGAGGCTTCGACACTTAGGAGGAACTTCCGGAACATCATGGGGAGAATATTATGATTTCGCAAAATTACCGTGCTGCCAAATCAATTGGCTATCGCAGTGGAGTTGGCTTGGCTGGGCTTGCCATGTCGCTGGCTTTCCCGGTGATCGCCCATGCACAAAATGCGGCGGACAACGTCAATGCCAAGGACATGTCCGAGATCGTCGTCACCGGCACCCTGATCCGCGGAAAGACACCGGTTGGATCGCAGGCGATCACGCTGGGTGAGCGAAAGCTGGAAGAAACCGCGGCGCAGTCGTCGAACGAACTGCTGGCTTCAATTCCGCAGGTCACCAACTACTTCAACAAGGTTCCGGCCGCCGATCTCGCCATCGCCGTCAACCAGATCCAGATCTCGCGTCCGAACATCCGCAACATCTCGGGAACGAACTCGGCCAGCTCGGCTACGTTGATCCTCGTTGACGGCCACCGCGTCGCGACGGCGGGCGTCAATCAGGCGTCGGTTGATCCCGATCTCATCCCGATTGGCGCGATTGAACGCGTGGAAGTTGTAACCGAAGGCGGTTCGGCCACCTATGGTGCCGATGCAGTTGCCGGCACGATCAACTTCATTACTCACAGGCGGTTCGATGGCGTGAAGGTTGATGCGCACTATGGCACGGCCAGCCCCTATTGGCAGTGGGATGCCTCGGCCACTGCGGGCAAGATGTGGGATTTCGGCTCGTTCTGGGTGTCCTATTCCTATGCCAAGAGCAGCGCACTCTTCGGGCGTGATCGCAGCTACCTCCATTTCCTGAACTATTCAGCGCTGCCCTATGTCGGGAATGACACGAACTGCCCTGTGCCCACCACATCGGTTGCCACGAAGGATACTATCAATGGCACATTGTATAATGTGTCGACGCCCATCAGCACCAGCCATTGCGACAACAGCCAGAATGCGGCCACGGTGCCAGAGGCTGAGCGTCATGGCGCGATGGCCGGCTTCAGTCAGGACATCGGCAGCCGGACCTCGATTGATATCCGTGCGTACTACAGCCAACGGAAGACTCATGCTTCCGGGGACTTCGCAGCTTCTGTCCCGCTCAACAGCAATAACCCCTATGCGTCGTCTTTGGCGCTCCCGGCGGGAACTACAGTTGGCCCAGGCCTCGTAACCTTCTTCTTCGCGCCACTTGGCAGAAACATCACTGTCCCCACGAACACGTCCGCCCAGGTCGGGTTCAACCTGAGCCCCTTGCTCGGCCCGAGCGCGGCAAGATCGGACGTGCTGATCAAGGAGTGGGGCGTCAACGGCGAACTCAAGCATCAGTTTGGCGACAACTGGGAAGTTCGCGCCCTGGTTAACTGGAGCGAATCCCGCAGCGGCTATGAGCTGGTCAGGCTCAACACAACACGCCTGAATGCGGCAAGTGCGCCCAGTGCTCCGGCCACGACGTCTACTGCTTTCAACCCGATCAACGTGGTCAACAACAATTCTGCTCTGGTCGCTGACCTGATCGACAACGAAATCGCAGGACAAACCAAAGACTCTGTCTTGAATCTGCGCCTCATTGCTGAAGGCAAATTGTTGGATCTGCCGGGTGGAGATGCCCGCATGGCGCTTGGCGCTGAATATTTTCATGATGACCTCGGACTCCGTCGTGCCAGTGACATCCGTGTCGGTGCGCTCAATGCATTACCGTTTACTGTCTACGGGCGCGATGTGAAATCGCTCTTCGGCGAATTGCAGTTGCCGCTGATTGCCAGTTCGAATGGCGGCTCGATGCTGACTGTTTCGGTTTCGGGACGGTACGATCACTATTCCGATTTTGGCAGCACGACCAATCCAAAGATCGGCGTAACCTTCAAGCCCGTCAGCTGGTTCACCTTGCGCGGGAATTGGGGCAAGTCTTTCACGGCTCCGACTCCGCTCGATATGCTTCAGTCCACGAACAGCACATTCAGCGCATTTGGTATCGTAGCTTTCAAGGATAGCGCCCACCCGGACGTTACGAACGGCCAAACTATCGCGTTGCAGGGATCGCAGGCCGGGCTTCAGCCTCAGAAGGCCACGACATGGTCGGTCGGGGTCGATCTACAGCCCGTCTCGGAGCTGAAAGTCAACGTCAATTACTATGATGTGAACTTCACCAACATCCTCCAGACGCCGACCGCCGGCGCCACCATCTTCTCTAATTACCCTGACAACATCCTCTACGCATCGTCACTGAACTCGGCACAGGTCAACGCTTTCTACGCAGCGAAGGGGCCGTTTACTGCAAGTCAACAGGCGCAGCTGGCCACAGCGATAACATCCGTTGGCACCAATCCGATTGTAGAAGTGATCGATTTCCGTACTGGCAATTTCGGAATTCTGCATGTCAAGGGATTGGATTTTAACGTCAACTATCGTCACAATACTGGCTTTGGCGGGTTCGATCTTGCTGTTTCCGGCAACCATCAATTCTCACGCAAGGGGCAGGTCAGCCCGACTGCGCCGGTAGCGGAAGATAATAGCGGAGAATTCCCCCGGTGGTTCCTGCAAGCCAGCGCAGGGATCGACTTCGGCAAGCTCCGTGCCCAGGCGAGCTGGAATTTTAACGGCGGCTACAATTTAGGAGCCCCCCTTGTCGCTGCACCGGCGAACCAGATCGCTGTCGGTTCGTTCAGCACGGTCAACCTGTTTTTCAAATATGACGTTCCCGGTGACAGCGGAATTCTCAAGGACCTGAGCTTCACTGTCAACGTCAACAATGTGTTTAATAGTGCGCCGCCGGTGTACCTGGGCAACACCCCTGGGAACCAGGGCTATGCCAACGGCTTTACCTTGGGCCGACTGTTCAACTTCGGTGTGTCGAAGAAGTTCTGAGGGGCAGCACCTAGCGGCCAATCGGGCGGCCCGGCTATTGTCCTCCCAGGGATGGCCGGGCCGTTATTTTCGAGAAAGAAGCGCCTGCAGTGCTTTCGTGTGCGGCCTACTTATTCATCCACTGACTGCCCTCGCATCGCCACGCTTCATAGAGCTAAATGACATTAGACCTCGCTTTGCTCAATTCGGCTTCAACCACGGATTGAGAGTCAAGTCGCTTGGGCCGAGTGGTTCAACATAGGCAGTGTCTAGAGGTCTGCAGCGTATCGATTGAAACGCCAGTTCCGTCCGGACGTAGGCGCATAACCATCCTAAGTCGCGATTTCAATCCAGTCGTCGATGATGCGAACTTGGTAGGTTGCGATCGGCGCTTTGGCAGGCGGATTCTTGGCTGCCCCAGTTGCCAGATCGAAACGCGCGCCGTGTATCGGACAGGCGATCCAGCCATTCGACATGCGGCCACATTGCAGCTTTTCGTCGGCGTGGGAGCAGATGTTCGAAACAGCAAAGATTCGGTCGTTTGAGTTACAAAGCAGGATTGACCGACCGGACCGCTCGATGACCACTTTGGTCCCTCGAGGAAGGACAGCGGCCGGAAGAGCCCGCGCAAAAGTGACTGTGATCATTGGGTTCGGCATTCCTGCAAGTGAGCGCAATGGAAGCACCTAGCATGACCGCGCAGCCACCGGATGACGGTTCGTGCAGTAAGGTTTGACTGGTCAGGGTGGCACCTTCACTTGTCGCTAATTGCACTCCACCCGCATGTGCCTTGTCGCGCCAGAATGCTCAGCGCAGAAGGTCGATACCTAAATTGGGAGTGACACAATGTCGTACGAGTTGAACCGGAGGCTTGCCGCCCGGCGACACCCATTGCCAACGACTGTTAATGTCGATCCGGTCACCGCCGGAATCATTCGCGGCGCATTCGAGACTGTTTGCTACGAGGCCGCGACCCACTTGGGGCGCGCCGCTTCCTCACCAATCATCAACCAGTCGAATGAGCGCAACGGCAGTATCGTTGATGCGCACGGGCGGTTGGCAGCAGTCTCGATCGGTACGCCGCACCTCCTGTTCATCTCGCAATTGACGGTGCGCTACGGACTTGAGAATTTTGACAATTACGACTGGGGGCCAGGCGACGTTTTCCTTGGTAACGATCCCGATTACGGGGGCGGGCATTTGCCTGACTATAACGTATATGCGCCGGTTTTCGACGAAAACGGTGAATTGGTGCTCATCCAAGCCTTGCAAGCCCATCAGGGTGACACTGGCGGCAAGGATCCCGGCGGGTTTACGCTCGAGGCAACTGACATCTTCACTGAAGGCCTCGCGATTCCGTGCCTAAAGCTCGTGCATCGCGGGGAGAAGCGACGCGATGTCATCAAACTGCTCGAACGCAATAACCGCTTCGCGACATTTGCGGGCGACCTGGCAGCGATGATCGGCGCGGTGCAGCATTGCGTACGGCTGCTGGAGGGTGTGTTGCAAAAGTGGAGTGCCGACACCGTCCGCGCGGCAATCAACCACAATATCGCCCAAACGGAACAGCGCTTCCGCGAGGAAATCTCTCGCTGGAAGGACGGCGTCTACCCCGCAACTGTATTTATCGATCACGACACTCTTGGGACCAAGGACGTGAAAGTTCAAGTCACCTGCACCGTGAAGGGCGATCACCTGACAGTCGATCTAACAGGGACCGACGATCGCCAAAATCTGGTCGGCGTGTGGAACACATTTGCTAACAGCCGCGGCTATGTGATGACGCAGCTTGCCTCAGCGATCCACCCGTCGATCATTAAGAACGAGGGGCTATTCCACGCGGTCGACATCGTGATCCCTGAGGGCTGTATCGCGCAGCCGCCGCCCAACAAACCGGCGGCGCTCGGCTCTTTCCATCCGGCCTGCGAGATCACTGAGGCGGTTTGCGTCGCACTATCCCAAGTGGTGCCCGAACGGTCGGCACCACAGGTTTACAAGATCGGAATGCCTAATTCAGTAATCGGGTTCGACAAGAACGGCATGATGTGGATGGACCAAGGCGTCGAGGCGCGAACAACAGACGTATCGGCGGTGCAAGGGATCGACGGTTGGGGCTCTAGCCCGGCGGCACTGGGCAACCTGCTGCTCTCCGAGGCAGAGGATTCAGAAAGTCGCTTTCCGATCCTGAATTTAAGTCGCGAGATGGAAATCGATACCGAAGGCCCCGGGCGCTGGCGCGGCCAGCCCGGCAGCCTCAATGTCAAAAAAGTTCTGGAGCCGGTGACAGCCATGGCATGGATGGTGTCTTCCGCTCATCCGCTGAGCGGGCTGCGCGGCGGGGGCGATGCCTGTTCCTATTCCAATCATTTCGAAGTTGGCACGCCCAACGAGTACAAAATTGATCTGACTGCTCAGGCACAGCTACCGACTGGTGCGGTGATTGCGTATCAACACGGCGGCGGCGCTGGCTTCGAGCCCGCGATCCTGCGCGATCCCGAAGCGGTGAGGGATGACGTACTCGACGAAATTGTCAGCGTCGCGGCCGCGCAGCGCCGGTACGGCGTTGTGTTTACGGGTTCGCTCGAAGACTACGATCTGGCGGTCGATGTGGCAGCCACCGAAACACTTAGACAGGAAATGTGCGGGGCAAGCGCAGCATAACTGGGACGAGCGAATGAATTATCGGATTGGCATCGACATCGGCGGAACCTTCACGGATTTCGCGCTTCTCAAGGGCAAGGAAGTCATTCTTCACAAGAGCCTGAGTACGCCGGAGGACCGTTCAATTGGGGTGATGAACGGACTTGGCCACCTCGCAGAGATCGAAGGACTGGCGCTGGGCGAATTCATGAGCAGGTGCGATGCGATTGTCCACGGGACGACGATCGCTGACAACACCCTAATCGAGATGAACGGCGCTCTGACTGGGCTGATCACGACCGAGGGCTTTCGTGATGAGCTTGAGTACCGGCGCGGGTTCAAGGAGGACATCTGGGATGTCCGCCTTGCCCCGCCAAAGCAGATCACGCCTCGACGAAGGCGGCTGACTGTACCCGAACGCGTGCTCGCCAACGGAACGGTATACAAACCGCTCGACGAAGACGCGTTGCGCGAGACGTGCCGACGACTGGTGAAGCAGAAGGTTGAATCCGTAGCGATCTCCTTCCTCTTCTCATTCACTAACTCCATACACGAAAAACGCGCCGCGGAGATCGTCGAAGAGGAAATGCCGGGCGTGCAAATATCCAAATCACATGAAGTCCTGCCTCGCGCGCCGGAATACGACCGGACCAGCACCACCGTAGTCAATGCTTACATTGCGCCCCGCGTGTACTCATATCTTGAGAAGCTGGTAGCTCGGGTCACTGACGCCGGGTACCGCAACCAGCTAATGGTCATGCAGGCCAGCGGCGGACTTATGACCAAGGCCTATATCGGGGGGGCACCAATCCGTGTCCTGGCCTCGGGCCCCGCGGGCGGAGTGATAGGCTCAGCGCATGTAGGCGTCGCCAAGGGCTATCGCGATATCTTGTGCGTCGATATGGGCGGGACTTCCTATGACATCTCAGTGGTGCAAAATGGCACCGCCCCTGCTGAAGCCGGATGGAGCATGCACCACCGATATCTCATCGGTGTACCGATGATCAAAGTCGAAACGCTGGGCGCGGGTGGCGGGTCGATTTGCCATGTTAACAACGGCGAGTTGCAGGTTGGACCGGCTTCGGCTGGCTCGGAGCCTGGGCCAATCTGCTATGGACGCGGAGGGACCCAGCCAACGATCACCGACGCACTGGTCATGCTTGGCATTCTCTCGACGGATTCTGGATTCGCAGGGGGCAGTTTCTCGCTAACCAGAGCCGGTGTCGATGAAGCGTTCAGCAAGCTAGGCGCCGAAATGGGCTATAGCGCTGAGGACGCGGCGTTTGATTGCTGGCGCGTCGTCAACGCCACTATGTCACAGGGTGTGCGGCGGATCACTGCGGGTAAAGGGATTGATCCCAAGGATGTTGTAATGCTGGCCTACGGCGGCAATGGACCAACCTTCGCGGCGATCCAGGCGGAAGATCTGGGGATCTCCAAAGTTTTGGTGCCGAAAGCATCGCCAACTTTCTCTGCACTCGGCACTCTGGTCGCCAACCCCAGCATGGACGAGGAGCGATCCTACCTTGTGCCGGCCGACAGGCTCGATCAGGCCATCCTGACCAAGCTGTGGTCGGAACTGGGCCGTAGAGCCGAAGTTTTCTTCACTGACGCCAGCTTCGGGCCCGGCGAGGTCACTGCAAAATACCAGATGAACATGCGTTACCCGGGGCAGAATTTCGCTCTGACCTTCGACGTTGGGGTGAATCAGGGGCTCGACGATCTAACATTCATCGACGACGGTCTTGGCGCGCGCGCAATTGAATTGTTCAACGAACGTCATATTGCCGAATATAGCCATATCCGCGAGCATGAGGTGCCGGAGATTACCGGTGTGCGACTTGCAACCCAGGTCGAGACGCCATCACCTGTAATCACCAGCGGCTTCACCGCGCCGAAAGCAGCCGCTCGTTCGGCCAAATCTCGTCGAGCTAACCTGGGCGAGGGTTACAAACCGACCGACATCTTTTTGGGAGCGAGCCTGAAGCCAGGGCACGAAGTGGTGGGTCCCGCGATCATCCAAGAAAGCTTCACGACGATTGTCGTTTATCCAGGCTGGAAAGCACAAGTCGATGACGCTGGGGATTACGAGCTGAACCGGTTGTAGATCAGCCAACGAACGATTGGCGGCGTCGTTTATTCCACGATGCGGCGTTGGTCTTGTCGTCACTTGCAGTCGCAATAGTCTAAACTCGCATCGCCAAGCCAACTTGTCGCAATAGCATCGTGGCGGGAGGAAAGAGCGTCTAGATGCTGCTCAGCAAGGAGCGGGGAACGAGGATGATTGAGACGCATGACGTGATTGTCGTCGGGTCCGGTGCAGCCGGAATGACCGCAGCGTTGCGAGCCCGCGATCAAGGACTCGATGTATTGATCATCGACAAAGCACATAAGATCGGCGGCACTTCAGCTACTTCAGGCGGCGTTGCCTGGATTCCCAACAATGGGCTCAATGGTAGCTCTGACACGCGTGAAGAGACACTGGCTTATCTCGACTCTGTTATCCGGCAGTCTGTTAACCGTGAAAGGCTCGAGGCTTATGTCGATACCGGACGCGAGATGCTGGCCTTTCTGGCAGCGCTGGGCATCAGGATGATTCCGATGCCCTGGCCTGATTATTTCGCCGAGTTGCCCGGAGCGCGTTCGGACCGTGCCTTGATCACCGCTATGTGGGACGGACGCAAGCTCGGTGACAAGTTCCCATTGTTGCGCGAGCAGTTCACCCGCTTCAAGATGTTCAACCGCTATTCAATGAACCTCGAAGAGACCTTCACCATCGCTGCACGCACGAGAGGGTGGAAACGCACGCTCGCCAAGGTCGTCGGCCGTTACTGGATGGACTTTGGCACGCGCATGATCGGCAAGCGCGATCGCCTGTTCACTTCAGGTGCCTCCCTGACCGGCCAGTTGCTCGATCAACTGATCGCAAAAAGAGTCGAAATCCGCCTCGAAACCGGGCTTGAGGAACTGTTGGTCGATAACGGCAAGGTTATTGGTATTGCTGCCAGTGGTGTCCGACCGCGGCATGACATCGCGGCTCGGCATGGGGTGATACTCTGCGCGGGCGGCTTTGAATGGAACCAGACTTTGCGCGATCGCTTCTTTCCGGTGAAGACTTCTATCTGGTGGAGCGGCACACCACGGGGAGGCAACCAGGGCGACGCGCTGATCGCTGCCGAAGCTATCGGTGCCGCGACCGAACATACCGACGAGGGTTGGTGGATCCCAACGATGATCATGCCCAGCCGCAGCGCCTCAAATTTCGACGAAGTGCACCTTGCAAACTTCGACGTCGGTAAACCGCACAGCGTTTGCATCAATCGCAAAGGTGATCGTTTCGTAAACGAAGCCTGTGCTTATGATCGGTTCGGCGTTGCGATGATAGAGGACCAGAAACGGACTGGCGCCAATACGCCCTGCTGGCTGGTATTCGACGCGGAATTTCGCACCAAGTTCACGGCTGGCGGTTTCCTGCCCACCGCAGTGATGCCAGACCGGTCGATCCCGGTCGACTGGTGGGGTCACTACATCTTCAAAGCGGATAATATTGCGGACTTGGCCATCCAACTAGGTCTCGATCCAACCAAGCTTGAGCAGGTGGTGCTCCGCATGAACGCCTATGCCGAGCGCGGGGAAGATCCGGAGTTCGGACGTGGCAGCACGATCTATGACAAGGCGTTTGGCGATCCAGCCAACAAACCCAATCCGGCACTGGGTCCAATTTCCAGGCCCCCTTATTACGCCATCCCCATTCAGTTGGGCGATTTGGGCACAAAGGGAGGTCTCAAGGCTGACCACAAGGCACGCATCATCGGCATCGATGGCCACCCGATTTTGGGATTATACGGCGCGGGGAATGCCGTGGGCAGTCCGTTTGGGCCAAATTATCCAGGCGCGGGCGGCACAATCGGACCTGCGATGGTCTTCGGCTACATTGCTGGCAGCGACATTGCCGCATGTGCCACCAACGTTGACCCGGGAATGCGCAAGGCAATCAAAGCCTGAGGCGAAGTACATACGGTGATAGGAGCAAAGCATTGACTGAAGACACGGCCCAGCCCGATCCGGAAGAGATCATTCTCTATGAGAAGGATCCAGCGACCCGGATCGCGACAATCACTCTGAACCGCCCCGACGCTCTAAATGCGCCCACGATTGCGGCAAGGCTGCGATATGCCGATTGTGTGAATCGTGCGAATATTGATGAGGACGTAAAAGTCTTGGTTATCCGCGGCGTCGGCAACAATCTTGGCGGCGGCGCCGATCTGCCCGAGCAAGAAGACATGCTCATGAAAGGCGAGCATTCGCTCCTTCATGAATTCAGGATGAGCGAAGCGGATGGCGTCAAGTATCCGCCCAAAGACACTTATCGGTATCATTCGCAGCTGGTGCAGCTTTACGCCAATTCCAACTTCGGCTGCCGGAGCCTTCAGGAGTTTAAAAAGATAAGCATCCTGGAAGTCAAAGGCTACTGCTATGGTTGGCACTTCTATCAAGCAGCAGATGCCGATATCATCGTTTCTTCGGACGATGCACTCTATGGCCATCCGTCGTTCCGCTACGTTGGCTGGGGCCCGCGCATGTGGCAGTGGGCGACGACGATGGGAGTGCGCAAGTTTCAGGAGATGGTATTCACTGGTCGGCCATTTACCGCACAGGAGATGTACGATTGCAACTTCCTCAACAAAGTCGTGCCACGCGATCAGCTGGAGACGGAGGTTGCCAAATACGCAGCAGCTTGTGCCCAGACGAGGCCGACTGACATCGTCCATATGCAAAAGGTCTTCTTCGAAATCTTCAAGCAGCACCAGGGTGAGTATATGGGCAGCATACTGACGGCCTGGCTGGAATCCATGGCGCCCCTGGCGCGAAACGACGGAAGCGAACTTGTGCTCGATCAGGAGACGTTCGACAAAGGGCTGAACAATGCCGTTAAGGACAACGATAGCCTGTTTCCGCCAGATTGGCGGCTGAGTAAGTCCGGACGTCGTGCGTCGGAATAGACAGACCAACTTCATTTAATCTAACAAGGAGCGCCGACTTCCTCTGAATTTTCGTGAAATGGGCGAGGTCGGCAGCGCCACATCGTGTTACATTGGAACCATGGCGCACGTGGGCCAGCAAAATGGCTCGTCACCAGCGTTGATCGCGCGAGGAGCTTGAGACATCGGGTACAGCGTCTCGCAATGCCGGATGTCCATCGGCCCCGGCGAGCCGAATGTCATTCTAAAGCGGCACAGCCGCGCATGCACGTGCACCGCGAAATGATGAATGCCACGGATCTTCGACTGGTCCCTCCTTGTACTCGTTTGCGCCTTTTGTTCCAAAGACTGACACATCCAAAAGGAGAAATCGGAAGCTGCGCAAATGTGGACAAGCTGGGCTGCATGTCCGGGCATTCGGCCTACACCGTCTTGGCGTCTATTCTTCACCGACCCGCCATTACGCGGATCTTTGGATGAGGGACCGGCACTATGAGCAAAACGCTGATCGCGGGTGCGACGATCTGGACCGCAGCTGGTGAAACTGCCTTTGTTGGCGACATCCTGATCAAGGGCAATCGCATCAGTTCCATATCGCGCGATCCTGGCCAGCTTTCGCATGATGGCTGTAATGTGATTGACGGGACTGGTGCGACTTTGATCCCCGGCATGACCGAGGGCCATACACACCTCTCGTTTGAAAATGTCACCGGCCCGGAAAGCCTGATCACACCCCCGCCGGAGGAACAGGTGTTCGCCGCAGCCCGCAGCGCGAAGGCGCTTCTCGACGCGGGGTTCACCAGTGCCTACGGTGCGTCCGAAGCCAAGCTGCGCCTCGGCGTTGCCGTGCGCAATGAGGTCAATGCCGGTCGCCTTCCAGGCCCCCGCATCCGGGCCGGCAGCGTAGAGATTAGCGTGACCGGTGCCATGGGCGATGAATCGCGTGAGCACAATCTTCGCAACAGCCCGTCTATCATCGTCGATGGCGTCGAAGAAATGCGTAAGGCCGTGCGCCTTTGCTGCCGCGAAGGCTGTGACAACATCAAAATCGATGTCTCGGGTGATCCGTTTTATCCAAATGCACCGAGCCACGCGACCCCGATGACCTTTGATGAAGTTCGCGTTGCGGTCGAAACTGCTCATGCGTTCGGGCGCAAAGTGAATGCGCACACCCGATCGATCGAAGGATCGAAATTCTGCGTCCGCGCCGGCGTCGATGGTCTGCTTCACTGCGAATATTCGGACGAGGAGCTACTCGACATGATTGAGGAGGCGAAGGACCGCATCTTCGTCGCGCCGACAGTCAGTCTCTGGCACGACGTCATTACGGGGGCCGCTTCCGGTGCCGGACTGACGCCCGAGGTCGGGACGCTAATGGGCGTCCCGCCGGTCCATGAAGCCGGAATTAAGACCCACACCGAATTGCGCAAGCGCGGCATCCGACACTTGATCGGCGGCGACTATGGCGTTGCCTGGAGTCCGAATGGAAGCAACGCTCGAGACATCCAGTTTTTCGTCGATTACTACGGCTATACCCCCGAGGCCGCGCTCGTCTGTGCGACGCGAAACGGAGGCCTCGCGATGCAAGACGACGGCTTGCTTGGGACGATAGCCGAAGGCTCGTTGGCCGACTTGCTGCTGATCGATGGAAATCCGCTCAACGACGCCTCGATCATGGCTGACCACGACCGGATCGTGCTGATCATGAAGGATGGCCAACTGCACAAGAACAAGGTGTCGACGTTGTCTCGCCGTGCCGCAGCCTGATCTGAATAAGACAATTGGAGAAACGATGATGAATGTCGATACCGGCAAGTTGCGGCGAGGCGAAGCACGTTGCCCTTCGATCAGCACCCAGGAAATCATAGCGCGGGACAAGGTCAAAGCCCCCGAATGGGTCCGTTCAACTTCTTACACTTTTCTCGGCGATGAAGACATTTCCACAGAAAGATACATCGACCCTGAATTTGCAAAATCCGAATATGAACGTCTGTGGACCCGTACTTGGCAGTTCGCATGCCGGGAGGAACATATACCCGAGATCGGCGATTACTATGTCTACGACATCGGCGTGCACTCTTTCATTGTCACTCGCATCTCTGGCGACGAGGTGCGTGCATATTATAATTCTTGCCTCCATCGTGGCACCAAGCTTCGTCCCTCTGGAACGTATGGCGGGGCATCCGAATTCAAATGCATGTTCCACGGCTGGAGTTGGAACGTCGATGGCACCAACAAAGAAATTCTGTGCCCGTGGGACTTTCCGCACATCGATCAGTCGAAACTGACCTTGCCGCAAGTCAGAGTCGAACTGCTCGGTGGTTTCGTGTGGATCAACATGGATCCGAATGCCCCGACGCTCATCGAATATTTAGGACCAGAGGCGGTCGATCATATACTCGCCTGGAAACTCGAAGACCGCTACGTGTCGTCGCACGTGGTCAAGTCCTATCCGGCTAACTGGAAGTTGGTGATCGAGGCCTTCATGGAGGCATACCATGTCCCGCAGACACATCCGCAGGTTTGCCCTGCCAACGGCGATCTCAACTCGCAATATGATGTCTACAGCGACCATGTCGATCGCTTCATCGCACCGCAAGGCGTTGAGAGCCCCTTTTACGCTGGCACTCTAACGGAGCAAGAGCTCCTCGATCGGTGCACGCTTGGCGATAGCAGCGTTGTCGGCGATCGACCGTTAGTTCCAGACGGTGGCACCGCGCGTCAGCTAATGGCGGACATGTACCGCGTAATGTTCGAAGCCGCGACCAACACTGACCTTAGCGAAGCGTCGGATTCAGAAATCATCGACTGCTTTTCATACACGGTCTTTCCCAACACCTTCCTGTTCCCGGGTATCTCACTGCCGATGGTCTATCGTTTCCGCCCCAACCCGCGGGACCACCGTGAGACTCAGTTCGAGGTCTTTTTCTTGCGGCCAGTGCCCAAAACTGGCGAGCGCCCGGAGCCAGCCGAACCGGAATATCTTACCAAGGAACAGTCGTTCACAGAATCTCGGGCTATGGATCCGGGCTTTGGCCGGATCATGGATCAGGACACTGATAATTTGTTCATGCAGCAGGATGGCATTGAAACCAGCGCAAAACGCGGCTTGACCCTCGGTAACTATCAGGAAATCCGCATTCGTAACTTCGAACAGACTGTCGACAAGTATATGGCGATGGCGCCGCTTAAGCGAGACGAGCGACCGGGCAGGCCCACCTAAGGATGTCACTCCCAAGCGAAATCCGCAGCCGTCTGACCCTGCCGGCCTTCGCTGCGCCCATGTTCCTTTGCAGTGGGCCAGAGTTGGCGATCGCATGTTGCAAAGCGGGTATCATCGGCTCGCTCACTCGAAATCACTGCCGGGACCTTGAGGAGCTTGTGGCGCAGCTCGCCAAAGTTACGGATGCGCTTGCGCGCTTCGCGGATCGTTATCCCGATCGCGCCAACGGCCCCCTCGCAGTGAACATTTCACCGACTTTCAGCCAGCACGATTTTCGGACCCATCTCGCAGCTTGCCGCAGTGCTGGCGTCAAGATCATTGTGACTTCTGTAGGCGACCCAACTCAGAACGCACCATTGGTGCGTGAATACGGCATGCTGCACTTTCACGATGCGACCACAATCCGTTTCGCCGAAAAGGCCGCAACAGCAAATGTAGATGGCATTGTGTGCATCGGGTCTGGCGGAGGCGGTCATGCAGGCACCATAAGTCACCTGGCCTTCATCCCCTTGGTTCGCGAAATGTTTGATGGCACTGTCGTCATGGCCGGGGGCGTTTCAACCGGCGCTGCCATTCGCGCCGGTGAGGTCCTTGGCGCCGATCTAGCCTATGTCGGCACCCGGATGATTGCTACCGAGGAGTCTGCTGCGCCCGACGACTACAAGCGAATGATTGTCGAAGCTGGCGTTAATGACGTGACCTATACCCGCGGTGTCAACGGGCTGCCGGCTAGCTGGCTAAAGGCGTCGTTGCAGGAAAACGGACTCGACCCGGAGAGCCTCTTTATTCCCGAAGGGCGGAGCACCGACCATCTGCCAATGGGCAAAACACCATGGCGTGACATCTGGAGCGGCGGCCAAGGCGTCGGCCTGATCAACGACGTTCCAACCGTTGCAACCCTAGTCCGCCGCTTACAGGAGGAATACGACGAGGCGTGCCGTTTGCCCCGCATGTCAGGCACCAAAGTCGCGGTCCTGGAGCAAAGGCAGTGAGCCAGAAACGTGTTCTCCGCCACGATACCGGTTGGCGTTCCGGCCCCTATCACATCGACAAGAACATCTGAGGAGAGACACATTGGATCTGCAATTGCAAGGCAAGCGAGCCCTCGTTACCGGAAGCAGTTCCGGCATCGGCCGGGCAATTGCTGAGATTCTCGCTGGCGAAGGTGTCTCAGTGGTGGTTCACGGCCGCGACCCACAACGAACCAAAGAAACCATTCAGGCTATCGAGGCGGCTGGCGGGATAGCGCACAGGGCGCTTGGCGATCTCGCGACCGACAAGGGGGCGGCAGACGTCGCCGCTGTAGTCGAGCAAGCACTCGGCGGTCTCGACATCCTTATAAACAGCGTGGGAGGCAATGAATCGGCGGGAGGTGGGCTAAATGGATGGTTCAACGATACGCCGGACGTTTGGATAGGCACAATTCTGCAGAACCTCGTCGCACCGGTTCGGATGATCCACGCGTTCGTCCCAGGCATGCGCGAGCGAGGGTGGGGTCGCGTCATTAACATATCAAGCGGTGGTGCTAGCCAGCCCACACCGCAAGTCGCTGCCTACTGCGCGGCAAAGGCTGGCATAAACAACCTCACTGTAAGCCTCTCCATGGAACTCGCGCGCTCGGGTGTCACCGTCAACACAGTTAGCCCCGGCTGCACCAGAACCAACATGTTTGAAACCACACTGCAGACCATGGGCAAAGCAAATGGGTGGCCTGACGATCTGGATGCGCAAGAGAAAGCATTCATGGAGCTAGGACTGTTTGCCTGCTCTTCGGAGCGCTACGGGCGACCCGAAGAGATTGGCGCGCTAGTCGCTCTCCTTGCAAGTCCTCTTGCCGGCTTCATGAACGGAGCGAACTACAGGATCGATGGCGGTCAGGTTCAATCCATGAATTAGTGAACAGGCCACTATGCCATACGGATGTTACAAGGTTGATGGCGCAGAAGAGACTCGACTAAACTGCCAGCTCGCAGGACGTGCAGGACCCGGATCGCCATGCCGTAGCCAGTATTCGAGAGGCGATACTTGCGCGCTGCAGCACCGGCACCCACGGAAATCTCGTAATAAGCGTAGAAGTCTTGGTTAAAATAGCGGCTTACATTGTCCTTGTGCTTGGGACGGATTGCCGGAAACGCATCGGCGATCAACGACGCAATCTCCGTCGTGGTGTAGAATTGCCGTGTTTCATCTTCTTTCCACACGCGCAGTAGCGCAATCAGGATCGCATCCTGTAAGCCAACTTCGCCAAGGTTGGAGAGGCTGGCAAGACGCGCCGCGATATCGATCTCCTCCTCGCCAGCACCCCCTACCAGCAGGTCGATTTTCGTCAGATACGCAGCAATATCGCCCTGGTTTTCCAGCGGCTTCATTGTATCGAGTTGGCGGATCGCATCGAGTCCCATCCGCTGTTGTTGCAAGTCTCGGTCGTGGAACTCCGACGCATCGAGATCGTCGCCCGGTCGCGCCCTAGTGGTTCGTTTCCGACATTTCCATCCCTTTCGGATAGAGCAGAGGCACATGTCGGAAACATAAGAACCACTAGAGAAACTATTGGTTCTAGTGGATTTATAATTTTGACATTCGAACACTCCCTTGCCGAAACCGGGACTCGAATGTCAAAATCAATCCACTAGCACGCAGCCGGGCGAACCGGCTCGCTTCGTCTGCTTCTACGAAATGCTGGGTGAACTCCTTGCCATGAACTCGCATTATTGAGTTCAGAAAAATTACCTCTTCCGGCGCGCAGAAGCCCGAGATCACCAGTGGTTCAGCCAGATTATCGAGCATATACTCGGTTGCCCTTTCCGCTGCGATCGTCGGCTTCTCGGCGAGCGCATATTCGGCGAAGTCGCCGATCGGAGTCCCGCCTCGAAATCCGTGTCGGTAGTAATAACTCAGATGCATGAAGTCGCTCGCTTCAACATGTAGATACCCATAACGTCGCGCGAGGTACTGGCTTGCGGTGGTTTTACCAGCGCACGTGTAGCCACAAAGCAAGATATTTGGTTTTCGGTCGAGTTGAAACGCAAGCTGGGTTGTGGGTGTTGGGAAATAACGGCGCGCCTCGAGAAAATCGAATAACTGCTCAAATGCCCCGCGCCGGAAATCGACCTGGTCGGCATGCGCGATTGGCAGTGCACCTAGCGGCCCTTCGCAGCCCTCCGGCACGAACCACTTGTAAAAAGAACGATTGTCGAGCCAAGGATAGACTGGGTTAGAGGCAAATATATGCTCCTTGTCTATGATGTTACCGCGCTGCTCGCTGGTGAACACCAGATATGCTGACTCGACGCCCCAGCTCTTCGCAAAATTGGCCGGAATGTGAAGCAGTATGTCTGAGCGCACGCTGGCACCCCGATCGTTGCCGTAAGCCCTAAGCGAGGCATCAAGGCTCTCAAATGGGCGATCCTCCATCCAGTACTTAATATCGACGCCTGGCACCTCGTTCTCTGAATCGCTCAATGCATCGATACGCACTGAAGTATCTTCTAAGATGAACGCGTGGCTGGCTGCGGGCAGTCGGGCCTTTCCGATTTGCTCGAGCGCGCTAACATAACTTTGGGCGAGGATCTCATCCCGCGAATTTAGGCGCGGCTCTTCATAGCCGGCATGATAGGTCCGTTGTCGAAAGCCTTTGATTCGGATCTTTCGACTTTCAGCAATGTACCGGGCGTGCGCGATCTTCGTTTGGCTGCTCGTGAAGAAGGTCAGGTCACGCATCACGGTGACTGATTTCCCGTCCCTGATTGGCTGGCGCGGTCAAATAGCTGTCGCAATCCAGGGCATGAGCAGCCGATGTGAGGTTCGCCATCCGGTGTGCGGGCGCGAAGCAAAACAGCATCGGTCCAAGGCTCGACATCCCAACACAATCAGCGCCGTTGGTCCGCAGCGCAGTCGCAATCCTTACTAGCCTGTAATCATATTCTGCTCGTTCGGCACGCTTCCAGTCGGTATCCTGCATCGCGTCTATGGCAGAACCAGTCGACCCAGCGCAGGGTCGCCATTTCGACCGCCGAAGCGCTTGGCCATAACCGTTGCCGCCAGATGACCTCGGCTTTGTAGAGGCCGTTGATGGTCTCGGCCAAAGCGTTGTCATAGGAGTCGCCGACGCTGCCGAGTGAGGGGACGAGTTCGGCTTCGGTGAGACGCTGGGTATAGCTCATGGCCAAGTATTGCACGCCCCTGTCGTTGTGATGGATCAGCCCATCCTCAGGACTTGGCCTGCGAGCATGGATCGCCTGCTCGAGGGCATCCAGCACAAAACTCGCCGTGGCCGAAGCGCTGACCTTCCAGCCCACGATCCGCCGGGCGTAAGCATCGATCACGAAGGCCACATAGACGAAGCCTGTCCAGGTGTGGACGTAGGTGAAGTCAACCACCCACAGTGCCTTGGGCCGGCTGACCTTGAACTCCCGGTTGACCCTGTCGAGCGGGCACGGTGCCTTGGGATTGCTGACAGTCGTGATTCAGGTTTTGCCGCGCCTTATCCGTGCCAGCCCGATCGCCCGCATCCGCCGTTCCACTGTGCACCTGGCCACTTTGATCCCTTCGCGTCGCAACTGGTGCCAGACCTTGCGCGTACCATAGAGGCCGAAGCTGGCCTCATGGACACGCACGATCTGCTGCCTGATCTCGTCATCGCGCCGGGCACGCGCTGATCGCAGCTGCGGATCGGCAAGGCGGGCCGCGTGTTCGTGCCAGGAAGAAGGGGCGCCAAAAAGACTCTGGCGCCAGTTCGCGGCAGATCGGCTCGATACCCAGTTCCCCGTGATGGGCGTCGATGAACGCCATCACCATTTGCCTTGGTGCCAAGGGTTTTCGGCTCGCTCCGCCTGCGCAAAATATGCCGATGCTTTACGCAGGATCTCGTTGGCCCGGCGCAGCTCTTTCACCTCGCGCCCCAGTAGCTTCAATCGTTCCCGGTCATTACCGGCCAGCGCCGCTGGTCCCGATCGTCGGCTCGCCTCCTCGCGGCACCAGCGGCGCGGCGTCTCGGCCGTGCAGCCGATCTTCGCCGCGATCGAGGTCATTGCAGCCCGCTCCGAACCGTAATCGGCACGGTGCTCACCAACCATCCAGACCGCACGCTCGCGGACCTCAGGCGAAAACTTGTTCCTTGTCGTCATCACAACTCCTTCTCACAGATAGGAGCCTCCGGAGAACCCGGGACGCTTCACTGTAACCAATCCAAATGATTATGAGTCAGCCTCTCAGTTTGAATTTTTGACGTAATGCCTTGTCGCATTCCAGCCGCGCCTTCTATATGCTTAGCGGAAGGCATGGGAGCGTAAGCATAAAGTTACGGTTCGGAACCGGCGTGTCGCGTCTTTATCGTACATGCGCTGATCAAACTGAGACCGCATCCAGGGCGACGAAATTCCGGAAGTCTGACCTAACCAGCGGACCAGCCTGATGGGCGATTCAGAACCAGCAAATCATGTTGGAGAGGCGGGAGCAGTTTTGACAAACGCTTGGCGACGATGGCTGCAGAGCAACGGTAGCCAGGTGTTGGCCGGCCTCATCGCGGTCGCCGCCGTTGCGCTGCTTCAACTCATAAGCCTACCCGCTCTCGACCGAATTGGACTCCTGTTGTTTGATAGCTACCAGCGCGCCTCGCCACGTCCCTATGAAGAGGCGCCGGTTCGCATCGTCAACATCGACGAGGAATCCCTTTCCCGGCTTGGCCAATGGCCATGGCCGCGCACCGATATTGCCCGGCTGACCCAACGGCTGAGCGATGCCGGGGCGGCGGTGATTGCTTACGACATCGTCTTTTCCGAGCCCGACCGCACTTCGCCCGCGCTTATTGCCGAACGCATGCAGCGCGACGGCGGGGCGGGTACCTTGGTGGCGGCACTCAAACGGCTGCCCGATCATGACACAAGCTTGGCTGGAGCATTCCGGCAAGCGCCGGTCGCAACCGGATATTTCCTACTCCGCGGGCGCTCCGGAGAGACTGTCCAGCCCAAGGCCGGTTTCGCGATAGCCGGCTCGCCGCCGCAGGGTGACATTCCCAAATTTACCAGCGCGGTGCAGTCGCTGCCGGTGTTGCGCGATGCGGCGGCTGGCGGCGGCTTTGTTAGCCTGGCGGGTGACGCAGACGCTATTGTCCGCAAGGTGCCGATGCTGGCGATACAGAACGGACAGCTACTGCCCTCGCTGTCGCTCGATTCGCTGCGGCTGGCGCAGGGTGCCGGTGCGATCGTGGTCAAGACCAGCGACGCCAGCGGAGAGACTGCCGGGATGCAGGGGCAAGTGGTATCGATCAAGGTTGGCAGCGTCGAAGTGCCGACCACTGCATCCGGCGAACTGTGGATGCATTACACAAGGCCGCGCGCTGAGCGAATAATTCCCGCTTGGAAAGTCCTGTCGGATGCGTTGACGCCAGAACAGCTGACCGAAACCTTCTCCGGCCGTATCGTCTTCGTGGGTGCGGGGGCGATCGGACTTCGGGACCTGATCTCGACGCCGCTGCAGGACCGCGATCTCGGGGTGATGGTGCATGCCCAGGCAGTCGAGCAGATGATCCTCAGGCGCTTTCTGATCCGTCCGGACTGGGCCGAAGGGTTGGAGCGCAGCCTGTTGCTGCTGTTCGGGATCGGCATCTGCGTGATGCTGCCACGCATCGGGGCTGTCTGGGGCGCGGTGCTGTGCCTGGCTATGGTCGCGGCAATGACCTGGGGCAGCTGGCACGCTTTCTCGGCCCGCCATTACCTGCTCAATCCGACCTATCCGGTGCTCGGCCTCGTGCTCGCCTACGTCGTCCAGACCGCGCTCAACTTCTACCGCGAGGAACGCCGCCGCGCTTATATCCACAATGCCTTCGACCGCTATCTCTCGCCCGAGCTGGTCCGGCGGATCGCCGACGACCCCGGCCGGCTCGAACTGGGCGGCGAAGAACGCGAGATGACCGTGCTTTTCTGCGACATCCGCGGCTTCTCCCGAATTTCCGAAAGCCTCGGCCCCAAGCAAATCATCCGCTTCCTGATCTCCTTCCTCACCCCGATGTGCGACATCCTGCTCGCCCGCAAGGCGACCATCGACAAATTTATCGGCGATGCCATCCTCGCCTTCTGGAACGCCCCGCTCGACGATCCAGACCAGTATGAGAATGCCTCGCGCGGCGCGCTGGCGATGGTGGCGCGGCTCGAGGAGCTCAACCGCGAGATGCCGCAGCAGCCGGGCCAGCCATGGCCTGGCAAGATCAACATCGGTATCGGGCTCAACACCGGCCTGTGTTGCGTTGGCAATATGGGATCGGCGCAGCGCCTGTCCTATTCGCTGATCGGCGACACGGTAAACCTCGCCTCGCGCATCGAGGGTCTGACCAAATATTACGGAGTCCGGATTGCCATCGGCAGCGCCTTGCAGACCCGTCTTCCTGGATTTGCGACGCTGGAACTCGACTGGGTGCGGGTGGTTGGACGAGATGCGCCTGAGACGATTCATGTGCTGCTGGGTGACGAGACACTGGCGGGAGACGCCGGTTATTCCGCATTGGCGGAACAGCATGCGGCAATGCTCACCGCTTACCGCGCACGCGCCTGGGAAGATGCCGGGCGCTTGCTGGACTCACTGGCTGCAGAGGCACCTGGCTTTGGACTCGAACAGGTTTACTCTGTCTACAGGCAGCGTATCGATCGCCTCGTTAGCCATCCGCCCGGTGCAGATTGGGACGGGGTGTTCCAGGCAGGCGAGAAATAAAAACTCGCCAGCTCAAGGCTTGCCCGGGATCGGGAGACTGTTGCCGGCCGGCGCGCCCGTTTGTTTGTTGGTCGCTGGGGTCGAACCTGCCGGCTGGGACGAGCCTGGCAGACTTCCCGCGTTTTGCCTGAGTTTCGGAGCGGGCGTTGGCGCCGATGTGGTGGCCGGAGTCGGAGCCGCTGTCGTCTGAGTCGGCGATTGCAGCGCCGGTGTCTGGCTTGAAGGAGCGCTTTGCGGTGTGGCCACTTCTGCCGGTCCAGGCTGCGGGGTGACCCCTGCGTCAACCGCGGTCTGCGGCGTTGACGCAGGCGGTCGCGGCAGGCCAGTGGGTCTCGGGAATTGCAGGTAGCCCGGCAGAATCGAGCCATAGGGCGGCTGGTAGGATGATCCCCCGGCGTCGCCGTCCGGCGGAAACGGCTCACCCGGCCTTGGCGGACGCGGGCGATTGGGCTGCGCGACCGGATAAGGCGTGTTACCGACCGGCGCCATCGCCGCCCATTCGGCAAGCAGCGGGAAGATCAATGCCTGAATACGCGCAAGTCCAGAATTCGATAAAGTGAAGGGTCCGATCGGCTCTGCGCCCGGGCGCGGCACGTAGACGGCGAGCATCGGGCGGTCCAGTGTCACGGTCTTGCCTCCGGCGGTCACATCGATAACGCCAGGGATGGCATTGCCCTGGGTGCGCTGGCCCGGCCCGCGCAGCACGATCAGCGATGCGGTGAGCGGATCGCTGTTGCGATTTTGGCCGATTCCGCGCTCGCCATTGGCAATGTCGACAGCTTCAGCGCCGACCACGCCTTCGACAATTGTCCCCCTTATGCCGATCGAGGAGATCGGTGTGGAAATCGAGGAATTATGCCCGCGATCGGGCCGCCCCGACATGAAGCGGAAGGCGCCCTTGGCGACGGTGGCGGAAAACGAACGGCCAGTCGCCGGGTCGTAGACATAACGGTCGATCGAAAGCCGCGCGTTGGCGCCGACGGTAAATACCGACTTGTCGAGCAGCAGCACTTGCAGTTGGCTGCGCAGACCGGTCTGCACCTGATCGGCCAAGGCCATCCGCTGCCGCAACATGGCGGGGCGAAACTGGCGGGCGCCGACGCTTTCGATCCGGACATCGTTCAAGACTGCCGAGGCGATGCCGACGGCTTGCGGTCCGGCCGCTGCAAGCGCGCCGCTGGCCAGAACCGGGATAGCGGCGATCGCACTGAAATGCGAGGCTCTCGCCCGGACGGAGGACTTTTCAGTCAATGCCGGGGCTCCGGATGCGTCATGGTATTGAAGGATTCCTCATGTGCCGGGCTTCCAGTTGGGGCTGCAAGGCGCAGTGGCTTCATTCCATTGCTGGTCGGGCACGCCGCGGCCGCGCAGATAGTCGAATTCGACCTCCGAGCCGGACCTGTCATCGAGACGACAGAGCAGGCTGGCGTGTAGCAGCAGCACTTCCCCTGCGTCGGGGTGATGGATAAGCACGCGTTCCAGCGTCGCCAAGGCGCCCAGCAGTTCCCCACTGGCGATCTGACGGCGGGCCGTTGCCAGCCCCGGCACTACGCCGACTGTCGCTTGCGACAGCTTATCGAGTTCGGCGAGAGTGTCCTTCCGCATCGTCTGTGCGGCAACGGACGAGCAGGCTGTTATCGCGCATAGGCCCATCGCCCAGGGCCAAAATGCGGGTTTTCGGGTGGCCATCCGGCAAATCCTTTGGCTGCGCCAGTGTCCGTCTGTAGACACCAAGCTATTAACGCGCAATGAGCGCCGCGAAACTTGCAAACCGGAAATTTCGACAGCTGACTTACTGCCTTCAATTTTGGGCGGTTAGTTGCTATGATCTTCTGAATTAGAGATAAGACCGGCATTCAATCGAAATTCGGGACTGACAGGGAAGGGGGCCGGTGGATTCGTTTCGACCCATTCTAGCAAAAGTAGCCCGGCCCGGCCTGGCGAGAATCGGCATTTTTGCAACATTGCTAGTGCTTGCGGCATGGCATGCCGCAGCGGCTTCCCCGGCGGCGGCAACTGTCTCCCGCTACGAGGGCGTGGCGACTTGCGCCGGATCGACGTGCCACGGCAGAGCCGAGGGCAATGGCAAGGTGGTGCGGCAGGATGAGATGCGGCGTTGGCAGGAACCGTCTTCGCCAAGCGGAGTACATAGCCGCGCCTATGCCGTCCTTTCTGGCCACCGCGCGCAGCAAATCGCCGATTCACTGGGATTGGGCGCGGCATCCAGCGCTGGAGCCTGCCTCGGCTGCCACTCCACCAATGCGCCCCTCGGCTTGCGCGGCGACCGCTATCAGGCTGGCGACGGCGTCGGTTGCGAATCCTGCCATGGCGCTTCGACTGGTTGGATCGCGACGCATTACACTGTGCTCGGTTCCCACGCCGCGAACGTCGCCCATGGGCTGGCGCCGCTTGAAAATCCGGCAGTCCGGGCTTCGGTCTGTCTCGACTGCCACTTCGGCAGCGCCAAGCCGGGCCAGTTCGTCACCCACCGCATGATGGCCGCCGGCCATCCCCGCATCGCCTTCGAACTCGACCTGTTCTCCTCGCTGCAGCAACATCACGACGAGGACGCCGACTACGCCCTGCGAAAAGGCCGCACCGACTCGGTGCGGTTGTGGGCGGTGGGCCAGGCGGAGGCCGTGCAGCGCTCGTTAAGTCTGTTCGCCAAACCGGACTTCGGCAGCCAGGGAATATTCCCGGAATTCTATTTCTACGATTGCCACAGTTGCCATCGCCAGATTTTCGATCAGGCAGAGCGCAAGCTGACGTTCGAGACCAATCCCGGCAGGCCGATCCCCTTCGGCATGGCGCCTTTCAACGACGAGAACATCATCATGCTCTCCGCCGTGGTGAAGGTGCTGGCTCCGGCTCAGGCGGCCACATTCGAGGGCGCATCGCGCAATTTCCATGCAGCGATGGGCCAGGGCCGGACGCAGGCGGTTGCGGCGGCAGCACGGCTCGGCGCGGCGGCGAGCGCGTTGTCGCGGGCGATGGCGCAGAAGTCCTATAGCAGCGACACGGCATTCACCGTGATTTCGACGATTGCCGGGCGGACGATTTCGCCGCGTTTCACCGACTACACCGGTTCGGCGCAAGCGGTGATGGCCGTTGACACTTTGCTCAATGCGCTGGTGAAAGAAGGGCGAGTGACACTGGGCGCCGCTGCTGGCATCCGCGCCAATATCAATCTTGCCTATGCGGCGGTCAAGGCGCCAAATAGCTACAATCCTGCCGCCTTCCGCACTGCGCTGGGCGAGGCAGCGCGCAGCATCGGGGCGCTGCGCTGATGCGCGGGTTCGGGCACATTCTCGCTGCGGCGTCCCTACTACTTTCGGCCTGCGGCGGCGACGGCGGCTCGGGAAGTGGCAGCACGTCGGGAGGCAGCTCCCCGACCAGCAGCGGCGGGTCGACCGGCGGATCGAGCAGTGGCGGCACAGCCTCGGTCTACACAGCCCCGGCACTCGAAGCCCTCAGCACGACCGATGTCGAACGGATCATCGCTCAGGCGGCCAATCAGGCTTCTTCCGCCAGCACCCCGGCAGTCATCGCCGTGACCGACCGGGTTGGCAATGTCCTCGCGCTGTTCCGCATGACCGGTGCCCCTGCCACGGCAAAGACCAGCCCGGCCCCCAATGGCGCCAGCATCGACGCGCAGAATCTTGATGTGCCCGCCGAAGCCGCCGCCATCGCCAAGGCCGTGACCGGCGCCTACCTTTCAAGCGGCGGCAACGCCTTTTCAACGCGCACCGCCAGCATGATCGTGCAAACTCACTTCCCGCCCGCGCCCTCGACCGCAGGCCTCGAAAGCGGGCCGTTGTTCGGCGTGCAGTTCAGCCAGCTGCCCTGTTCGGACCTGGCGGCGCGTTTCACCCCATCGGGCGCTGACGCGCTGATCGGGCCGAAGCGCTCGCCGCTGGGCCTTGCCGCCGATCCTGGCGGCTTTCCGCTCTACAAGAACGGCGTACTGGTCGGCGGCGTCGGGGCGATTGCCGACGGGGTATACGGCTTCGATGCCAACGTGCTCGATATTGACAGCGACGCCGACGAGCGGATTGCGCTTGCCGGAACCGTCGGCTTCGAAGCACCCGCCGCGATCCGTGCCAACCAGATAACGGTCGATGGCACCTCGCTGCGCTATTCCGACATCGATTATTCCGGCCTGTTCGACGTCACGGGCGCGAGCTACGCCGCAACCAATCCGGCGCTGGGAATGCTGGTGCCGCTCACCGGATATTATGCCAGCCCCGCCGCGATCCGCGCCGGAACGGCCTACGGCAGCGAGAATTCGGGCATCCGGCGCGCGACTGCCGCCGAATTCGCGCAACCCGATGCTTTCGTGCTGACCGACGGGCTGGGCGGGAATCGCTACCCGGTCAAGGCCGGCACCGATGCCGCTGAAATTGGCACTGCCATGAGCGCTGCCGAGGCCCGGGCGATCCTAGGTGAGGCCTTCGCGGTCATGGCCAAGGCGCGCGCGCAAATCCGCCGACCGCTCGACAGCCGCGCGCAGGTGACGATCTCGCTTGTTGATACGCGCGGCGCGGTGCTCGGCATCGTCCGTTCGCCCGATGCGCCGATCTTTGGCATCGATGTCAGCCTGCAGAAGGCGCGCACGGCAGCATTTCTCTCGAACGCAAATGCCGGCGCGGAGTTGCTCGCCGATCCCAGCGCCGATGTGCGTGGTTTCGTGGCGGCGATGCGCATGTTTATCCACGATCCGGCGGCCCTGGCCGGAACCGTCGCCTATTCAAACCGGGCGATCGGAAATCTGGCGCGACCCTATTTCCCTGACGGCGAGGTCGGCCGGCCCAATGGGCCGTTGTCGCGGCCAGTTGCGCAGTTCAATCCCTTTTCGACCGGGCTGCAATCCGCGCTGGTTCTGACCAATCTGGCACAGCATCTCAATTATATCTCGGGCGCCAGCAGTACCGATACGGCCCACCGCTGCACCTTCCTGCCCGATGCTGTCCCTGGGCAGAACCGGCTACAGAACGGCATCCAGATATTCCCAGGATCGTTTCCGGTCTATCGGGGAGGAACGCTCGTCGGGGCGATCGGCGTGTCTGGCGACGGCATAGACCAGGACGACATGATCTCCTTCCTCGGGCTCAACAATGCCGGCCAGTCGGCGGGAGGCATCGGCAATGCCGCGGCGGCCAAGCGGGCGGACAATGTTACGGTCAACGTCGGCGGCTCATTTGTGCGGCTGCGCTACGTAAACTGCCCGTTCGCACCCTTCATTGGCACTTCGGACCAGAATGTCTGCCAGGGCTTGTGATGGCCAGCGCCGCGATCCTTGTCGCTGCCCTGTTGATGCAAGGCGCGGCCTCGGGAGCGCCCGACGCTGCGCCTGCCAGCCCCCGCGCGGCCGAAGCGCAGGCCCAGGCGACCGCGCCGGGCGCCGAGTCAGACCCACCGCGACCCGAACCCGCCCAGCCGCCGCCGGACGAAGAGGACATCGACGTCCCCGACGTCGCAACCGGCCAGATTGAAGGCCGCCGCCGTCCCGGTTACCAGCCTCGCCTGCCCGAACGGGTAACCCAGCGCAATCCCGGCGCGGTGCGTGCGCCGCCGCCCGAAGCGTTCCCCACCGATCAGCTTCCGGTGCCCGACCGGTGGCGGATCATGACCGGCCTGTGCCCTGGCAGGGCCGGCGACCCGTCGCTCTTTGAAGTATTCCTGACCATGCGCGAGGTCTGCCATTCGTCGCGCGATCCCTATCACCAGAACACGCTCAAGGGCGATCGGCCCCTGGCCCGGGGGAAGCGGCCGGGCTTCCTCAGGGGCGACGACTGGTTCTTCAGCCTGGGCCTTACCAGCGACACGGTGATCGAGCCGCGCACCTTCCCGATCCCGGTCGGGGTGCAGACCACGGCGCGGCCCGGAAGCCTTGATACCTTCGGCAGATCGGGCAGCCTGGTTCTCGCGCAGACCTTCATAGCCAGCGCTTCGCTGCTGAAGGGGAGCACTGCTTTCAAGCCGCCGGAGATCGAATACAAGGTGTCGCTGGCGTTCAACGTCAACCATGTCCGGGTGCCGGAACGGCGGGTCCTGTTCGTCGAGCCGTCGAAAGGAACCAACCGCACCGACGATTTCCTGGGCGTACAGGAAGCCTTTGTCGATCGTCACTTACGCAATACCTCGGACCGCTACGATTTCGATTCGCTGCGTATCGGCATTCAGCCGTTCCAGATCGACTTTCGCGGCTTTCTGTTCAACGACGATCAGCTCGGCATCCGCCTGTTCGGCAATCGCGACAACAACCGTTTTCAATATAACATTGCCGCTTTCTGGCGGCTCGAAAAGGACACCAACAGCGGCCTCAACAACCTCACCGAAAGCCCGCGCAAGGATTTCGTCTTCCTCGCCAATCTCTACCGGCAGGACTTTCTCGTTCCGGGCCTCACCAGCCAGCTGACCCTCGCCTACAACCGCAACCGCGAGGGCGGGCGGATCAAGGTGGACGACAACGGATTCCCGGTGCGCCCGGCACTCCTCGGCGACCTGCGCCCCCGCAATTACGACGTGTTCTATCTCGGCTACAATGCCGACGGTCGGATCGGGCGGATCAACCTGACCGCCTCGATCTATGGTGCCTTGGGCACGGACCGGACCAGCTTCTTCACATCTCGCCCCGCCAGTATCCGCGCCTTCTTCGGCGCGGCGGAGGTGAGCTACGACAGGAACTGGATGCGCTTTCGCCTCTCGGGCCTCTACGCCAGCGGCGATGCCAATCCCAACGACGACAAGGAAGGTGGCTTCGATGCGATCTTCGAAAACCCGGTCTTTGCCGGGGCGGATACCAGCTACTGGATCCGCCAGAGCATTCCCTTCGCGGGGGGCGGACGGGCAGTTTCGCTCAACGGCCGCAATGGCATTCTCAATTCGCTGCGATCGTCGAAGGAGCAGGGGCAATCAAATTTCAACAATCCCGGCACCGTGCTCGCGGGGGTGGGCGCCGATTGCGACCTGATGCCGCAATTGCGCCTTTCGGGTAACGCCAATCACCTGTGGTTCGCCAATACCGCAGTGCTTCAGGCGCTGCGCAATGAGGGCAGCATTCCCAAGTCGATCGGCTGGGACTTGTCGGCATCGACGATCTGGCGGCCCAAGGCGACGCAGAATATGGTGTTCCGCCTGTCGGCTGCTGCGCTGCTGCCGGGCAAAGGCTTCCGCGACCTATTTGACAATCAGAACGGGCACCGGAATTATTATTCGGTGTTGGTCAATGCGGTATTGAGCTTCTGATGCGCTGGCTGCGTTCCTTGATCCTGCTGGTCGCCCTCCTGCTGCTACCGCCGGCGGGCGCGGGCCTTGCCAGCATCGAGGAGAAGCCAGTCGAGCGGCATTATGTCACTGCCCCGCCTGCCCCGGCCAAACAGACGGGCGCTGAGGCCGATGCCAAGTCGGAAGGATGCATCAGCTGCCATACCAAATCGGACGCCGCGACGATGCATGTCACCCCCGCGGTCCGCCTCGGCTGCACCGATTGTCATGGCGGCGATGCGAAGGTGCATGGCGATCCGGCATCGGGTTTCGAAAATCCAGCCTATGTCGCCGCACGCGAGCGGGCGCATGTGCTTCCGCGCTATCCCGGCAGCTGGCACTATCCCTCTTCGGCCAATCCCGAACGCAGCTATACTTTGCTCAACAAGGAGGCGCCGGAGTTCGTCCGCTTCGTCAACCCCGGCGACTATCGCATCGCCCGCGAGGCCTGCGGCGCCTGCCATCTGGAAACTGTGGAGGCAGCGGAGCGTTCGCTGATGGCCTCGGGCGCGATGCTGTTCGGCGGAGCGGCCTATAACAACGGCATTGTTCCGTTCAAAAGCTACATCTTCGGCGAAGCCTATACTCGGGGCGGCCAGCCGGCGAAGATCGTCTCCCCTGGCAATCCCCCCGGCAAGCTAACCAGGCGCCAGCAGGCGCGTGGGGCGCTGGCGGAACTTTACCCTCTGCCAAGCTGGCAAGTGATTCCGCCGGGAGATGTCTTCCGAGTGTTTGAGCGCGGCGGCCGCAACATCGCCACGCAATTCCCGGAAATTGGCCTACCCAACCCTTCGGGGAGTATCCAGCGGCTGGAAGAGCCGGGCCGTCCCGATCTTAAACAATCCAACCGCGGTCCCGGAACCGGGCTGCGCGTCGCGATCGCCGTGCTCAACATTCATAAGACCCGGCTCAACGATCCCTATATGTGGTTCATGGGGACCAACGATCAGCCCGGCGACTATCGCGGATCGGGCTGCACCGGCTGCCACGTTATCTACGCCAACGACCGCGAACCGCGCCACAGCCTGACCTATGCGCAGTATGGCCGCGATGGGCAGACGATCACCTCCGATCCCACTATCGCCGATCGCATGGCCCCGGCGCACGGCGCGCTGAAAGGCAAAAGCGGAGCGGGTACAATCGAGAGAGAACGCGGGCATCCGCTGCAGCATGTCTTCACCCGCTCGATCCCGACATCGCAATGCATGAGCTGCCACATGCATCAGCCAAATATCTTCCTGAATAGCTACCTCGGCTACACCATGTGGGACTACGAGTCTGATGCGCCGAAGATGTGGCCCATGCAGCAGAAATATCCGACCGCCAAGGAAGTCCGCGAGGTCGAGGACCGCAACCCGGAAGGCGCCTCACCTAAGGGTGAATGGGGCGACCGCGATTTCTTGCGCAATGTCTACGATCTCAATCCGGAGCTGAAAGACACCCAGTTTGCCGACTACCACGGCCACGGCTGGAACTTCCGCGGCGTGTTCAAGCGCGACCGGGAGGGTAATTTGCTCGATGCGGACGGCAAGGTGGTTTCGTCCGACGATCCCGAGAAATGGCGCAAGTCGGGCGAAGGCAAATTCGTCCAGCCGGGAGTCAATCCGGGCAAGACGGTCCACCTGATGGACATCCACGCCGAGAAGGGCATGCAATGCGCCGACTGCCACTTCGCGCAGGACAGCCATGGCAACGGGCTCATTTACGGCGAAGTCGCCAACGCGGTCGAAATTGGCTGCAAGGATTGCCACGGCACCGCCGACGCCTATCCGACGCTGCGCACCTCGGGCCCCGCCGCGCGGCCGCAGGGATCGAACCTCGAACTGCTCCGCAATCCCGACGGCCAGCGCCGCTTCGAATGGATCGATGATGGCGGCGGGCGGCGTAAGCTCGTCCAGCGCTCGATCGTCGATCCCAAGCTGACCTGGGACATCCATCTGGTCCGCGACAGCGTCGATCCGTCGAGCCCTTATTTCAACGACAAGGCCGCGCGCGCCAAGCTGATGAGCCGGTCGGGCGCCGACGATGGCAGCTTCGCCTTCGGCCCCGGCGTCGCGATGGGCGACCGCGCGCACAAGGATGGCGAGATGGCGTGCTTCACCTGCCATCTCAGCTGGACCACCAGCTGCGGCGGCTGCCATCTGCCGATCGAGGCGAACTGGAAAACCCAGAGCCATCATTTCGACGGCGAGGAAACCCGCAACTTCGCGACCTATAACCCGCAAGTCGCGCGCGACGACATGTTCCAGCTCGGCCGCCACATGACCACCAAGGTTTCGGGGTCGGACCCGGGCAAGTCGATCAT
>JBDSSP010000062.1:0-7194 GCA_039928735.1 Novosphingobium sp.
TTTTACAGCGCCCGGTGCCGCGCCTCGATCGCATCCCAGATCATTCCGCCGGTATCGCTGCCGTTGAAGCGATCAATCGCGACGATCCCGGTCGGTGAAGTTACGTTGATCTCGGTCAGCCACTTGCCACCAATCACATCGATTCCGACAAACACCAGCCCGCGCGCCTTCAGGTCCGGGCCCATCGCGGCGCATATTTCTTCTTCGCGCGCGGTAAGTTCGGTCGCCTCGGCCGAGCCTCCGACGGCAAGGTTCGAGCGGAACTCCCCTTCCCCCGGCTTGCGGTTGATCGCGCCTGCAAACACGCCATCGACCAGCACGATCCTCTTGTCGCCCAAAGCCACGTCGGGAAGAAACGGCTGAACCATGAACGGTTCAACCCAGGCGTTGTGGAACATCTCGATCAACGCGCCCAGGTTGCTCCCGTCCGCGGGAATGCGGAACACCGCCTTGCCGCCATTACCATGCAGCGGCTTGATGACGAGGTCGCCCCCAAAACCATTCTTAACCTGTCTCGCGCCAAATTCGCGCACATCCTCGATCCGTCGCGCAACCAGCGTCGGCGGCATGAAGCGGGCGTAGTCGAGCACCATGACCTTTTCGGGCGCATTGCGCACCGCGACCGGATCGTTGACCACCAGTGTCTGGCCCTTGAGCCGCTCAAGCAGGTGAGTGCCAGTAATATAGCCGAGATCGAATGGGGGATCCTGACGCATCAACACGACATCGATGTCACACGCCAGATCGATCTTGCGATAGTCGCCGCGGGTGAAATGATCGTCTGCAACCCGCTGCACCGTCACCGGCCCGGCCCATGCCGTCAGCCGGCCCTCGTCGTAGGCCAAACTCGCCACGTCATAATGCCAAAGGTGATGCCCGCGCGCCTGCGCCGCCAGCATAAGATGAAAACTGGAATCGCCATGGATATTGATCGATTCGATCGGGTCCATCTGGACGGCTATGCGCAAACTCATGTTTCTAATGTTCCTCAGGGCATCCAGACATTCTGCAAATGGCGCGGGATACGCCCTGGCGCAAGCAGCAGCACATCGAGGCGCATATCGTCGCCGGGCCGCACATAGCGCAGCGCCAGCACTTCCGCCGCCGCGGCGACCCGGCGCAGTCGGTGGTCGTCGATGGCAAGATCCAGATCAGCGGCATTGGCCCGCCATTTGACCTCGACAAAGGCGACCAGAGTGCCGCGCCGCGCAATCAGGTCAACTTCGCCGCGCGGAGTTTTGATCCGTTGCGCGAGGATTCGCCAGCCAGTCAACCGCAGATACCAGGCCGCCAGCCATTCCCCGCGCCGTCCGCGGGCCTCGCGTTCGGCTCGGCTGCTCACTTCAGTTCCAGCGCCCTGGCATAGATCACTTTGCGATCAATCCCGGTCAATTTCGCCAGCTTCGAGGCCGCGTGTGACGGTTTGGAGGTGCCAAGCTCCGAGCGAAGGAGTGCATCCATATCAAAGTCCTCAGCCACCGCCTCACCTGGGGGCGCGACGAGCACGACGATTTCGCCCTTGGGCGGATGGGCGGCATAGTGGCTGATCAGTTCCGCCGCCGTCCCGTTGCGACATTCCTCATAAAACTTGGTCAGCTCTCGCGCCACTGCGACCTCGCGGTCGGGCAATGCCTGGCCGAGTGCCGCCAGCGTATCGGAAAGCCGCGGTCCGGTCTCGTAGAACACCAGCGTCGCGCGCAGGCTCGCCAATTCAGCCAGAAGGTCGCCACGCCCCTTGGCCTTGACCGGCAGGAAGCCGGCAAACAGAAAGCGATCGCTTGGCAGGCCGGACAAGGTCAGCGCAGTTATCGCCGCAGAGGCCCCCGGCAGGCTGGTCACCGCGATCCCCATCTCGCGCGCCGCGCGCACTAACCGGTAGCCGGGATCCGAGATCAGCGGTGTTCCTGCGTCGCTGACCAGCGCCACCGGCATTTCCTGCATCATTCCCAGCAGATAATCGCGTGTTTCGCCGCTCGCATGATCGTCGTAGCGGATCATCCGCTGCTTAATCCCGAGATGCTTCAGCAGCTTACCCGTCACCCGCGTATCCTCGCATGCCACCGCAGAGACGCCACGGAGCACCTCGCATGCCCGCAAGGTGATGTCACCGAGATTGCCAATCGGAGTAGCGACTATATAGAGTCCGGGCTGAAGTACTGCGTCCATCGGGAATCAGCATGGACGTTGCTACGGGGAGCAGCAAGTAATGTTCAATCCACGCATCGACCGGCGCAAGCTGATTACCTTGGCAACGGTCGCGTTTCTGGCGGCGTGCAAGGTGGTTCCCAACGGCAACGTGCCACCGCCGCCCCACCCGCCCGAGCAGCCCAATGCCAATGTCCTGCCGACAGACTCCCAGCGCCACCGCATCGCCCTGCTGGTGCCGCTGAGCGGGCCGAATGGCGCTGCGGGCCAGGCGATTGCCAATGCGTCGACCATGGCGCTGCTCGATACCAGCGCACAGAACCTTCGCATCACTACTTATGATACTTCGACCGGCGCGGCAGCCGCTGCGGCCAAGGCGATCTCCGATGGCAACAAGCTGATCCTGGGCCCGCTGATGTCCGAGGACATACCGCTTGTTTCCGCTGCAGCACGCCCGGCCCGGGTGCCGGTGATTTCCTATTCGAACGATGAAATGCGGGCCGCGCGCGACACATTGATCATGGGCAGCCTGCCCAGCGAATCAGTGAACCGCACCGTCGCCTATGCCCGGTCTCAGGGCATAAGCCGTTTCGCTGCGTTGATACCGGCCGGCGCATATGGCCAGCGCAATTCGGCCGCACTTGTCTCCGCCGTGCGCGCGCAGGGCGGCACATTGGCAGCGATGGAAAGCTATGACCGCAGCCTCACGGCAATCGCCCAGGCAGCACGGCGGTTGCGCGACAAGGGCGGTTATGAAGCCGTGCTGATCGCCGATGGTGGTCGGATGTCGGCTCAGGCCGCGCCGGTTCTAAAGGCAGGCGGCAACAACGGAATCCGTCTGCTGGGCAGCGAGCTGTGGAGCGGTGAAAGCGTCGTCACAGCGTCTCCGGCCATGGCCGGGGCATGGTATTCAGCCATATCCGATTCGCGCTGGCGCCAGTTCTCTGACAGCTATCGCAACCGTTTCGGCACCCCGCCCTATCGCATTGCCACGCTCGGCTATGACTCGGTGTTGCTGACCTTGCGGGTGGCGCGCGAATGGCGGCCCGGCACGGTGTTTCCCACCCCCCGCCTGTTCGATCCGGACGGCTTCCTCGGCCTCGATGGCGCCTTCCGCTTCCGCAGCAATGGCGCGATCCAGCGCGCGCTGGAGGTGCGTCAGGTGCGTGCCGGAGGGGGCGATGTGGTCAGTCCGGCTCCGGGGAAGTTCGTCAACTGACAACTTCGGCTTCGGGATTGCGCTGTAGATAACCCGCTTCCGCGCTTGCCGCGCGGAATCCGCATGTTCTATAGCCGTTCTCATGGCCACCAAACCCGCGAATGACCTCTTCGAAGCCCTGCCCCTCAGCAATGGTGATGCCTATGATGGCTCGGCCATCGAAGTGCTGGAAGGCCTTGAGCCAGTCCGCCGCCGCCCCGGCATGTATGGTGGCGGGATTGACGAGCGCGCGCTGCATCATCTCGCTGCCGAAGTGATAGACAACGCGATGGATGAAGCCGTTGCGGGCCACGCCAACCGTATCGAAGTGACGCTCGATGAAGGCAACCACCTGACAATCACCGACAACGGCCGCGGCATTCCGGTTGACGAGCATCCCAAATATCCTGGCAAGTCGGCGCTGGAAGTGATCCTCACCACGCTCCATTCGGGCGGCAAGTTTTCCGGCAAAGCCTATGCCACCAGCGGCGGGCTGCACGGTGTAGGTGTCTCGGTGGTCAATGCGCTGTCGAGCTTCACCCGCATCGAAGTCGCCCGCAACAAGGAGCTTTATGCGCAGGAGTTTTCACGCGGACTGCCCACCGGACCGCTCAAGTCACTTGGCGGAACACCAAACCGGCGCGGCACAACGGTCAGCTTTATCCCCGATCCCGAAATCTTCGGCGAAGACGCGAAGTTCAAACCCGCCCGTCTGTTCAAGCTTGCCCGCTCCAAGGCCTATCTGTTCGCAGGCGTGGAAATCCGCTGGAAATGCGCCGCCAACCTCGCCAACGACGATGTCCCCGCTGAGGCGGTCTTCCAGTTTCCCGGCGGCCTCGCCGATCACCTGACCGAACAGCTCGGCACGCGCGAATGCGTCACTACCGCGTTTTTCAAGGGCACTCAGGACTTCCCCGGTGAAGAGCAAGGCCGCGTTGAGTGGGCCGTGGCCTGGCCGTTGTGGTCGGACGGGTCCTACAGTTATTATTGCAACACCATCCCAACGCCCGATGGCGGCACTCATGAGCAAGGCCTGCGGACTGCACTGGTCAAGGGCATCCGGGCCTTCGCAGATCTGGTCGGGGCGAAGAAGGCGAAGGATATCGTTGCGGAGGATATTGTCACTGGCAGCGAGGCGATGCTCTCGGTGTTCATCCGCGATCCCCAATTCCAAAGCCAGACCAAGGACCGCCTGACCAGCCCCGAGGCTGCGCGCATGGTCGAAAATGCCGTGCGCGATCACTTCGACCACTTCCTGGCCGACAATATGGAACGGGGCAAAGCGCTGCTGAGCCATGTGATGGAACGCATGGACGAACGCCTCGCCCGCAAAGCCGAGCGCGAGATCAAGCGCAAGACCGCCACCAGCGCCCGCAAGTTGCGGCTGCCCGGCAAGCTGACCGACTGCACAGGCGAGGGCAAGGGCGAGACCGAACTGTTCATTGTCGAAGGCGATTCCGCCGGCGGCAGCGCCAAGCAGGCTCGCGACCGCAAGACACAGGCGATTTTGCCAATTCGCGGCAAGATCCTCAACGTCGCCAGCGCCACGATGGACAAGATCCGCGCCAATAGCGAAATCGCCGATCTTGCGCTCGCCATGGGCTGCGGCATGCGCAAGGACTGCAACCCGGACAACCTGCGGTACGACCGCATCATCATCATGACCGATGCTGATGTCGATGGCGCGCATATCGCGACGCTGCTGATGACCTTCTTCTTCCAGGAAATGCCGGAAGTGGTGCGGCGCGGGCATCTTTTTCTGGCGCAGCCGCCACTCTACCGGCTGACTTGCGGCAACCAGTCAGCTTACGCGCGTGACGATGCCCACCGCGCCGAACTGGAGACGACCCAGTTCAAGGGCAAAAAGGTCGAAGTAGGCCGCTTCAAGGGGCTCGGTGAGATGAACCCCGGCCAGCTGCGCGAGACGACGATGGACCCAAAATCCCGCGTGCTTCTGCGCATCACCCTGCCGCCGGAATATGAAGGCCGCGCCGCCGTGAAGGACCTTGTCGACCGGCTGATGGGACGCGATCCGGCGCAGCGGTTCATGTTCATCCAGAACCGTGCGGGCGAGCTTGACCCGGAAATGATCGATGCCTGACCTTGCCGGGTTTCCGGCAAAATGACTGCCCGGATTTCTCGTCTGCTGGCTCTCGCGCTCGCGCTGTTGATTGTGGCCCTGATGATCTGGGCAATTATGCTGCCTGCGCCCCCGGTCGTGGCGGCGAAGGAATCCTCAAGCTATAACGATATCAATCTTTATCAGGATGTCGCCGCGGCAGTGGCGCAGGGCAAGAGCTATTACCCGGCCGCCGCCGATCTGCACCGCGCGCACGGGTATCCGTTGCAACCCTTCCTCGTCGTGCGCCTGCCGACCATGGCATACGCCGCCGCGCTGCTCGGCTGGCCTGTGCTTCGCGGGATTGCGTTGCTGCTGCTGATCGCCGGCGGGCTGATCTGGTTCGCCACTCTCAGATCACTGCACACGCGCGGCGAGCAACTGGCCGCGCTGGTCTTTGCGGTGATGCTCGGCGGCGGAATGGTGGCATCGCCGCAACTGGTGTTCATGCACGAAGGCTGGGTCGGCCTGCTGCTGTTCCCGGCATTGCCGTTGCTGTGGCGCTGGCCAAGCCGCTGGCCCATTGCATTTCTGCTCGCTGCGGTGGCGCTGGCCTTGCGCGAATTGGCCCTGCCGTTCGTGCTGCTTGCCGGGGCAAACAGCCCTGCCGTTCGTGCTGCTTGCCGGGGCAAACGCGCTTGTCCGGCGCGATTGGCGACAGGCGGCGGCCTGGACAGGGCTTGTCGCGCTGTTCGCCGTCGCCATGGCCTTGCACCGCGCGCAGGTTCTCGCCGTTACCCGCCCCGGTGACATTGCCTCATTCGGGTGGAGCGCGATGGGCGGGCTATCGCAACTGACCGGATCGGTGAACCAGTCTTCGGCGCTGCAACTGCTCCCTGCCCCGTTAGCACGCATGCTCGCGGTGCTGCCACTGTTTGGCTGGCTGGCGCTGCGCGGTCCCAATGCCTTGCTGGTTTGGCTGTGGTTTGCCGGAATGGCGCTGGCGATTGCGCTATTTGCCCGGCCGGAGAACGTCTATTGGGGCTTTGTGCTCATGCCCACGTATATGATCGGCCTTGCGCTGCTAGCGCGCCTGGCTGCGGACCTTTGGCATGGCCTAGCCGGAAACCGGGCGAGCTGATCAGCGCGCGACCTGGACCTCATTTGATCTTATGCAGCATAGGTTTATGCACCCGCCGTCATCTCATCTGTCGCCTTGAGAAGGGGATGACCATGCAACGCAATGCGCGAGCGACGGGATGACCTTGTCCTATCGAACCTCCGTCGCTGGATACGACATCAAGTCGAACAAGAAGATCTGATCTAACGCCGCCAATCATCTGCGCTGGCCGGGTTCAACTGCGATTCGCTGGTGGCAACTACCTATTCCAAACCGTTCAATCGGCCCGCATCAGCATTGCTCCGTAACCATAGCCGCCATTGACCGCCATCGCGGTTTTGGCACCCGCCACCTGTCGTCCGCCGCCTCGGTCCCATAGCTGCACTGCCGCTTCGTGGGTGTGGCCAAACCCATGGAATCGTCCGGCGGAGAGTTGCCCGCCGCCAGTGTTGAGCGGCAACTCGCCATCGGTCGCTGTCCGCGTGCCACCGGCAATGAATGCAGCCGCCTCGCCCCGTCCGCACAGCTGCATCGCCTCCAGCCACAGCCAGACGTGGATCGAGAAACCGTCATAGATCTGCGCACAATCAACGTCCTTCGGCGTCATGTCCGTGCGGTTCCACAGCATGGTTCCGCAGTGCTCTGCCGGGATCATGGTGAAATCGCCGGTGT
>JBDSSP010000063.1:0-5983 GCA_039928735.1 Novosphingobium sp.
GCGTTCCGGATGACCTGCAAGGCCAGCCACAACGCCTACGACGATCCGATTGTCTATCCCGGCCAGCCCGGCGCGTCGCACCTGCACACCTTCTTCGGCAACACTCTGGCCGATGCCAATTCGACCTATCAGTCGCTGCGTACTTCCGGCGACAGCACCTGCCATTCGAAGCTCAATCGCTCGGCCTACTGGATCCCGGCGATGATGAACGGGCGCGGCCAGGTGGTGATGCCCGATTTCCTCACGGTCTATTACAAGCGCTGGCCTGCGGGCTCTACCCGGTGCCAGGAAGCGGGCACCTGCATCGCCATGCCGCGCGGCCTGCGCATGGTGTTCGGTCGCAAGATGACCGGCGAGGTTGCAACCAATTCGTTCGAGCAGAACGCTGTCCACTTCGATTGCCAGGGCACCGGCGCGGTCGGCGGAACCTATACCACGCTCGTCGAGGCGGCGACGCATTGCCCGAGCGGCGCGCTAATCGGAGCAATCGTCAATGCCCCCAGCTGCTGGAACGGAACGCAGCTCGACAGCGCCGATCATCGCTCGCACATGGCCTATTTCGTCTATAACGCCGAGAACAAGGTCGTCTGCCCGTCGACGCATCCGTTCGTCGTCCCGGCCTTCACCCTGAGCGCATGGTTCATGACGGACGACACGCTCAATCGCTCGGGCAACACCGATCCCAACTTGCAGACCTGGTATTTCGCGTCCGACCGAATGTCGGGAATGACCAACAAGACTTCGGGCGCTACGTTCCATTCAGACTGGTTCGGCGCATGGGATGACGCCGCGCTGACGGCCTGGCAAACCAACTGCATCGACAAACTGCTGAGCTGCACCACCGGCAACCTGGGCAATGGCACCGGCATGAAGTGGCTGAGCGGATTCAACTTCACTGCCGATCAACGGCTGGTCAATCCACCGACTCGCGTCTCTGTCGCCATGCTGTGCACCGGAAACCGGAAGCTGAAGCCAGCCGAACAGGAAATGGTAAGCACGCTCCGCCGCAAACTCGACGCCGCAATGAAGCGCGACATCATGCTCGCCATGGCGAAACCGATAATGGGCGACAAATCCCTTTCGGTACGCGCTGTGGCCTGACTTTGCTCGTAAACTTGGCTATCGCGTGTTGTACCGATAGCAAATGGAGCAAGGCTTGATGACCGATTCTGCCGATGAACGGGCAGCTGCCGCCGTAGATTTGGCAATTGCGGAGATCGGCAGCTTCGATCTGAAAATCGAAGGCGCCAGCCAGGGCATGCCAAGTTTGGCAACCGCGAATGGCACGGCAAGCTACGTCGCGCGGCATCGTCACGAATATGTCCGGACGGTGCGTGACGTGCTTGAATTCGCTGAGCCAGATTCCGAGCAAGCGCCCCGGGTTCTCGAAATCGGCGCCTTTTTCGGCACGACATGTATCGCGTTGTCTCAGCTTGGCTATTCAGTAACAGCTGCGGATGCGCCTGAGTTCATTGTCCAACCTGAGCAGGTCGCCCGCTTCGCGCGCCATGGCATTGCGTCACGCGGCGTCCGCCTCGAAGACTATTTACTCCCGTTCGGTGATGAAGAATTCGACATTGTCATCATGTGCGAAGTGATCGAACATCTGAACTTCAATCCATTGCCCCTTTTCAAGGAAATCAACCGGATCTTGCGACCGGGCGGACTGTTTTACATCGCAATGCCCAACCCGGGCTCGCTGGTCCACCGCAAGCTGATGATGCGCGGCAAGCTGATTGGATTCGATATCCAGGAATATTTCACCCAGCTTGACCCGAGTTCGTCAGAGATCGTCTATGGACACTGGCGCGAATACACGCCGGAAGAGGTACGCCGAATGCTGGAGCCACTAGGCTTCACAATCGAGCGACAATACTTTTTTAGCATTGAACAAACTCTGCCGGTCTCATCGCTGCGTCGGCGCGCATCGCGCCTCTTTTACAGAAGTTTCCCGCAATTCCGGGAAAATCAGGTTGCTCTGGCGGTCCGAACGAATCGCACGGATCTCAAGATGAGGATACCAGCGACTGTGCACAAAGATCTCCGCGAGTTATAGGCCTTGTTTCTGGACGCCCATTGCGTTGCGCCTATAGACCACATCCCAATAGTCTGAACAAAATGAGCCAAGGTGTTGCCAGATCTGAGTGAAACTGTCGGCCTGCGTTCTCCCAGCGCCTCCCGTTGGAAACTTCGGATGCCGGGAGGGGCGAAGCTTGCCGGCGACGTCGCGTGGATCGGGAGCCTCTATGCGGCGACTCAGGTCCTCCGGCTTGCGACAAATATCATTCTGGCACGACTGCTCGCTCCTGAACTGTTCGCCACTATGACGCTTATCAACACGCTGCGGATGGGCTGCGAGCTGTTTACAGATGTCGGCGTCGGCCAGGGAATAGTCAGCCGACCTGATGGCGACGATCCCAAATATATCAGCACCGCATGGACGCTCCAGACAATTCGCGGTCTTGTCTTGTTCGCTCTTGCGTGGGTGTTCGCCTATCCGATCGCAAATTTTTATAACCAACCGCAACTGGCCACACTGATCCCGGTCGCGGCGCTCATCTTTGTATCTACCGGAGTGGCTTCTCCGACGCGGTTCATCCTGCAAAAGCAGCTGAAAGTGCGCAAGCTTACTACCTTTGACTTCAGCTGGACCTTGATAACCAGCCTGATTTCGATCGCTCTTGCCTTCGTGATGCCGGGGATATGGGCACTGATGGTGGGTTTCCTGCTGGGGTCCGCCCTGCCCGCGATTGCGAGCTTTTTCCTTGTCGACTACCGCTTGCACCGATTTTCGCTTGATCGGGAAGTGCTGCGGTCGATCATGACGATTGGCAAATGGATGTTCCTGTCCTCGCTGATCTACTTCATGTCGATGAATTTCGACCGGCTGTATCTTGCCAAAGCAATCCCCTTTGCACTGCTGGGCGTTTACGGCATCGCCCGGACTTATTCCGAAGCTGCCATGATGTTGGTTCACCAGATAGGCACCTTCATCATCTTCCCCAAGATCGCGGCACATACCGAGCGCGGCGAGGGATTGCGCCGCGCGATCGCACCAATCCGGCGACATGCACTGGCGGGAGTCGCAGTCGTCCTAGGCGTCAGCATCGCCGGTGCCGACGCGGTGATCGAACTGCTTTATGATCACCGTTATCATGCCGCGGGCCCGATCCTGACCATCCTGCTGGCTGGATCCTGGTTCGCAGTCCTGGCCACTTTCGCCGATGCAATCATCCTCGGAGTGGGTGCTCCGTCGGGAGTGGCGCTGGGCAATGGCGTCAAACTGGTATGGACCATGGTGGCGCTTCCACTTGCCCTTGCTTATGCCGGAATGGCCACGGCAGTGCTCGTGCTCGCTGCAGGAGATGCTCTGCGCTATGTGGCGCTGGCCTATGGCAAACGGCGCCACGGCTTGAGCTTTGTGCGCCAGGATGTCGCGTTCACCACGCTTTTCGTCATCACTGCGCTCGTCTGCCGCGAACTAGCGTCACTTATTGGCTTGACCGGCGACATTGGCAGTTGGATCACTGCCGCCAGGTCATTAAATGGCTGACGCGCTTGCTCAGGTCGGCGTGGTCGCGATCGGCCGCAACGAAGGGGCGCGGCTCGTGAGATGCCTCGAGTCGGTGCCGCGCGGACTCGCAGTGGTCTATGTCGACAGCGGATCGACCGATGGCAGCGGTGCTGCGGCAAGTTTGGTGGGGGCACTTGTCATTAATCTCGATATGGCTTTTCCGTTCACAGCAGCGCGGGCGCGCAACGAAGGATGGCGCGCCCTTGTCTCGCAGCATTCCGGCCTCGATTACATCCAGTTCGTCGATGGCGACTGTGAATTCGAGCCGGGCTGGATCGTCACCGCCAAGGCTTGCCTCGATACCCAGCCCAACGTAGCGGTGGCATGTGGCCGGCGCCGCGAGCGATTTCCTGAGGCAAGCTATTATAACCGGCTGTGCGACGCCGAATGGAACACCCCGGTCGGTGAAGCGGAGGCTTGTGGCGGCGACGCCCTGGTCAGGACCTCGGCGCTGCTCGCCGTGGGGGGGTACGACAGCGCCTTGATGGCCGGTGAAGAGCCCGAGATGTGCCTCCGGTTGCGTGAGCAGGGCTGGAAGATTCATCGGCTGGATGCGCCGATGACAATTCATGACGCAGACATGCTCCGGTTTGGGCAGTGGTGGATGCGCGCCCGGCGGAGCGGCTTCGGTTATGCGCAGGTGTGGCATGCTACACGGAGGCGTCAAGCTCCGCTTTATGCACGCGAACTCAGCCGCGCGGTGTTGTGGGCGGGTGTTGTCCCGATCGTCACCCTGCTTCTGGCCGCTCTGATCGACTGGAGGATGGCAATCATTGCTCCCTTGCTGTGGTCAGCACAGGTCATCCGCTACGGACGACAGGTTGGATTGCGTCAGGCGGGCCTGTTCCTCGTCGGCAAGTTCGCCGAACTGGGAGGTGCGCTTGCGTTCCTGCGCAGATTGCTGAGCGGAACGGCTGGCCATGCGATCACCTACAAATGACTATCGCCTACCTTGTAAGCCAATACCCGGCCCCCTCGCATACGTTCATCCGGCGTGAAATCGCGGCACTGCGCGCTGCCGGATTCGCCATCGCGACCTTCAGTGTCCGGCAGCCGCCTCAAGGCGGGGGACCGCTCGATGCTGCTGCGCGCGCCGAGACCGAAGTTGTCCTGAACCGCGGAGTTCTCGCCTACCTTGCTGCAACCAGTGTCTTGTTTTTTACCCGGCCCGGACGATGGATTGCCACTCTTGTCCTTGCCCTGGTCCACCGGCCTCCGGGCACGCGTGCGACGCTCTGGGCACTGTTTCATTTTGTCGAAGCCCTGGCGCTCGCCCGGATGCTTCAGCGCAAACAAGCCACGCATCTGCATGTGCACTTTGCCAATAGCGGCGCGACAGTCGGTATGCTGGCCGCGGAATTGCTGCAAATCCCGTTCAGCATGACCCTCCACGGCATCTCCGAGACCGACTATCCTGCTGGGCTTTTGCTTGGCCGCAAAGTCGCGAGGGCGGAATTCGTCGCCTGCGCCAGCTGGTTCATGCGCGCCCAGGCGATGCGACACAGCGATCCTGCTGACTGGCCGAAGCTGCATGTGGTTCGCTGCGGGATCGATCTCGAAGCTCTGCCGCCGCTCTCCACCGCGCAGAATCACGACCAGCTCGCGCAATTCATCTGCGTCGGACGCCTTTCTCCGGAAAAGGGCCATCGGGGCCTGCTCGAGGCGTTCTGTACCCTGCGCCAGCGCGGCAATGCCTCGCAGCTCGAATTCATCGGCGATGGACCCGAGCGCGATGCGCTGGAGGCGAGCGTTGCCGCGCTGGGACTTGACGGCGCTGTCACATTCGCGGGAGCTTTGCCCGAAAACCGCACACTGGAACGGATTGCCAAGGCCGATGTGCTCGTCCTGCCCAGTTTCATGGAAGGATTGCCAATCGTTCTGATCGAAGCGATGGCGCTGGGCAAGCCGGTCATTGCCAGTGCGGTCGCGGGAATTCCGGAATTGGTTAGCCACCGCGAAAACGGCCTGCTGGTCCGCGCATCCGATTGGCAAGCGCTTGCCGACGCCATGATTGAGCTGGCTGGGGACCCGGCATTGCGCGGAAGGCTGGGAGCGGCGGGGCGGCGAACAGTGGCGCAGGAGTTTGCAATTGAAAACGCAGTAGCGCCGCTGGCTCATTTGTTCTCCAGAGAGGTGACATGACGCTCGACTGTTTCGACCGCATCCGCGTGATCAACCTGGCGGAGCGCCGCGACCGGCGGCGCGATATGGCGCGCGAACTTGCCGCTATCGGTCTTGCGAATGATCCAAGGGTGTCATTTTTCCCCGCGATTCGACCAGAGAACGCGGGCGATTTCACTTCGGTTGGCGCGCGCGGGGTCTACCTCGGTCAACTGGCGATCCTGCGCGAAGCAGCGGCGGCCAATGAGTCGGTCCTGATCCTGGAAGACGATTGCACATTCGCCCCCT
>JBDSSP010000064.1:0-21101 GCA_039928735.1 Novosphingobium sp.
GCTCTGACGCCTACACCGGGCGCAGGATGCCGTGCTTTTTCTTGCCCGCGGAGATCCGAATTTCGCCATTGCCCGATTCGACGCGGTGGGCCTCGTCGGTGATTACGTCGCCGCCAAGCCGAGCTCCACCGCCAGCCACCAGCCGCTTGGCCTCGCCTCGGCTCGCGGCAAATCCGATGAGGGTCAGCGCATCGATGATCGTGAAACCTTGGGCCGGGACGGCGCAGACCGGCAGAGCCTCGCCAAGCCCGCCGCCAGCAAACGTTGCGGAAGCGGTTGCCTGGGCGGCCCTTGCGGCTTCCTCACCGCGGCACAGGCGCGTCGCTTCGTTGGCCAGCACAATCTTTGCCTGGTTGATTTCGCTGCCCGGGAGCGCCTCAAGTCGTGCGATCTCATCGAGTGGCAAGTCAGTGAACAGACGCAGCAGCTTGCCGACATCGCCGTCATCGGTGTTGCGCCAGAATTGCCAGTAATCATACGAGGGCAGCTGCGCTTCGTTGAGCCAGACAGCTCCCGACACCGATTTGCCCATCTTGGTGCCATCGGATTTGGTGATCAACGGGGTAGTCAGGCCGAAAACCTCGGCTCCGTCCATTCGCCGGGCCAGCTCAACTCCGTTGACGATATTGCCCCATTGATCGCTGCCGCCCATCTGCAAGCGTACGCCCAGGGCCTGGTGGAGATGGCGGAAATCATAGCCCTGAAGGATCATGTAGTTGAATTCGAGGAAGGTCATCGGCTGCTCGCGCTCGAGCCGAAGCTTGACCGATTCGAATGACAACATCCGGTTGATGGTAAAGTGCGTGCCGACTTTCTGCAGCATCTCGATATAGCCGAGCTGGCTCAGCCAATCGTGGTTGTTGACCATTATGGCATCGGTGGGACCGTCCCCGAAGGTCAGGAATTTTTCGAAGGCAGTCCGGATCGAGGCGATGTTGGCGTCGATCGCCTCGTCGGTCAGCATCTTGCGGACTTCGTCCTTGCCCGTGGGATCGCCAATCCGCGTCGTCCCCCCGCCCATCACGACAACCGGCTTGTGTCCGGCCTGCTGCAATCGGCGCAGCAGCATGATCGAGACCAGATTGCCCACATGCAGCGATGGCGCGGTGGCGTCGAAGCCGATATAGCCGGGGACGATCTGCTTGCCCGCAAGCGCGTCGAGCCCCTGGGCATCGGTCGCCTGATGGATATAGCCGCGCTCATCGAGCAGGCGGAGCAGGGGGGAGTTGTAAGTGGTCATGGCGTTTTCCGGTTTCGGGCGGGCGCCTAGCATGGAGTTGGCGCTTTGGGGAGAGTTTTGGCGAAGCGAGCACTCATTGCTCATCCGGATGGCCCGCCACATGACCTTCGCGTTGGCTGTAAAATATCCCAAATTAGCCGTGATGCTCTCAAACTTGAATTCGTGGCAATCGGCACAATCCGATCCGTCAGAGTGCCACAGTCGACCCAGCCGCAACGGGTTGAAGGGCTGTGGAATCACACCTGCTTTGAAGCCTTCTTCGCCGCTGCCGATGGAAGCTATGTTGAATTCAATTTTGCACCCTCTGGTGAATGGGCCAGTTTTCGTTTTGCGGGATACCGCGAAGGAATGATGTTGGCTCTCGACCTAGGAGAACCAACAATCTTTGTCGAGCGGGACGACCGAAGGCTGGGGTTGACGGCCATAATCGAATTTTCGCAGGAGGAGATGGTGACAACGGACAAAATGGCTCTCTCCGCCGTCATCGAGGAAACCGACGGCACCAAAAGCTATTGGGCTCTGGCCCATCCCCCCGGCAAACCCGACTTCCACCACCCCACTTGCTTCGCCGCGACACTTGCCCCACCGGGTCCCTCATGAAATTCGGCCCAATGAAATTCGGCATCGACCGCCTGCTGGCGGACCCTTCGCTCCGCAAGTCCCTCGAAGGCAAGCGCGTCGCGCTCATTGCGCATCCTGCTTCAGTTACGGAAGGCCTCACCCATTCGCTTGATGCGCTGATTGCGGCGGGGCTAAACGTGACGTCTGCCTTCGGCCCGCAGCATGGGCTCAAGGGCGATAAGCAGGACAACATGGTCGAAACGGCGGACGAGCTTGATCCGCATTACAATATCCCCGTCTTCAGCCTCTACGGGGAAGTTCGCCGCCCCAGCGGCCAGATGATGTCCACCGCCGATGTGTTCCTGTTCGACCTCCAGGATCTCGGCTGCCGCATCTACACCTTCGTCACCACGCTGCTCTATCTGCTCGAGGCTGCATCGGGAACTGGCAAGCAGGTCTGGGTGCTCGACCGGCCCAATCCCGCTGGCCGCCCGGTCGAAGGCACGCTGCTTTTGCCCAAACAGGAGAGCTTTGTCGGGGCCGGCCCAATGCCGATGCGCCACGGCCTGACTCTGGGCGAGATGGGCCGCTGGTTCGTCGAGCATTTCAAGCTCGACGTGGATTACCGTGTCATCGCTATGGAGGGCTGGCAGCCGGAAGGCGCGGGTTTTGGCTGGCCGGACAGCCGGATCTGGATCAACCCCAGCCCCAATGCGGCCAACCTCAACATGGCCCGGGCCTATGCCGGGACCGTGATGCTCGAAGGCGCGACGCTGAGCGAGGGCAGGGGCACAACCCGGCCACTGGAAGTGCTGTTTGGCGCGCCGGATGTGGACGCCAGGGCCGTGCACGGCGAAATGCAGCGCTTCGCGCCCGACTGGCTGGCAGGTTGCGCAATCCGCGAATGCTGGTTCACCCCCACCTTTCACAAGCACGCCGGAGCGCTGTGCAGCGGCCTGATGATCCACGCCGAAGGGCGCTTCTACGATCACCAGGCATTCCGCCCCTGGCGGCTTCAGGCTTTGGCTTTCAAGGCCATCCGGCGGCTTCATCCGGACTATCCGCTGTGGCGCGATTTTCCCTATGAATACGAATTCGATCGCCTCGCCATCGATGTGATCAATGGCGGCCCGGCCTTGCGTAAGTGGGTGGACGACAGCGCCGCAATGCCCGGCGATCTCGAGGCGATTGCCGGGGCCGATGAAGCACATTGGCGCGAGCAAATCAGACCCATCCTGCTCTATTGAGCGCCGCTTGCGCACTTTCCGAAACGGCGTAACCTTGTGGTCTGCGCGTCCCGGGGTCGCAACCCGCGCGCACCAACAGGAGGGATATTGTATGAACAAGATAGCCTGCCTCGCCGCGCTTGCCCTGCTCGCCGGCACCGCTGCCTGCAAAAGAGTCGAAACGACCAAAATCAGCGAAGCCGATGCTGTTGCGGCGGCCGATGCGACGCAAAAGGCCTGGATCTCGCAGGATCTGACCACGGTCGATGCGCTCTATTCAAAGGAGATTACGGCCTTCGATCCCGCTTCCGCTCCGCTCGCGACCGATTGGACGACGTTCGACAAGTACAATCAGGGTTTCATCGCCGGGAAGTTCGATGGCATCACCGTGCCGGATCGCAAGATCCAGATTCTCGACAGCGATACCTTCGTGGTTTCGGGAACCGGCATGTTGACCAGCACCCAAGGCAAGGACAAATCGGTGCCGATGCGCTTCAGCGACGTCTATGAGAAACAGGCTGACGGCAAATGGCTGATCGTCAACGAGCACGTCTCGTTCGTGCCGAAAGCCGCCGCCTGACGCCTTTCTCGTGAAGCATTGCGGGGCCAGCGCGCCTGCCCCTTGACCCACTCCTCTCCCTTGCGCACAACCGCGCAAGGGAGAGGCCACGATGACAAGCGAGAATGACGCGCGCCTGCGATTGACGATCAACGTCCTGCTGGTGGTCTATATTCTCAATTTTATTGATCGCCAGATCGTCGGCATCCTTGCCCAGCCGATCACGAAGGAACTCCACCTCAGCGACCTGCACATCGGGCTGATGACCGGCCTTGCCTTTGCGATTTTCTATACTGGCCTCGGCATTCCCATCGCGCGGTTTGCCGACCGGCCCAGCACCAGCCGGGTCAAGGTGATCGCCGCCTGCCTGGTGGTCTGGTCAGCCATGACTGCGCTGTGCGGAGCGGCGCAGACCTTCGTGCAATTGTTCATGGCGCGGGTCGGCGTCGGCATTGGCGAGGCCGGGGGCACGCCTCCTGCCCATTCGCTGATCGCCGAAATGTCCAGTCCCGACAAGCGTGCCTCGGCGCTCTCGTTTTATCAGTTGGGGCCGCCGCTGGGCGGGCTGATTGCGATGGTCATGGGCGGCTATCTGGCGGACAGCATCGGCTGGCGCTGGGCCTTTGTCGTCGTCGGCGCGCCGGGCATACTGCTGTCGCTGGGGGTGCTGGCGCTGCTGCGCGATCCCCGCGAGGACAGCGGCGCGCCGCAACAGGCCAAGGCCCCGCAACTGTGTTTCACAGAGGCATTCGCCCATATCTGGGCCAGCCGCGCCAACCGCTTGATCTTGCCTTCGGTCGCCTTCGCCGCGATTGCCAACTTCGGAATGCTCATCTGGGGGCCGATATTCCTCCAGCGCAGCTTCGGCCTTTCCGCGCATACCACCGGCCTGTGGTTCGGGCTCGCCAACGGCGTCGGCTCGGGGCTCGGCGTGTGGTATGGCGGACAACTGGGCGACCGGCTGATCAAGCGCGGCAAGCAACACCTGATGAGCGGCCCGGCGATCTGCCTCGCGCTGTGCTGCCCGCTGCTGGTGGCTGGATTCCTGATCCCTGACTGGCGCTTGGCAGTCTTGCTTTTCTTCCCCGGCATCGGCCTGATGTGGCTCCACGTCGGCCCGGCCTACAGCGCGGTGCAAGGTCTGGTCCCCGCCACCAGCCGCGCAACCGCCAGCGCGTCGATCTTGCTGATGCAGAACCTGTTCGGCCTGGGCCTGGGCTCGCCGCTGATCGGCAAGCTGTCGGATCACTTCAAGCCAGAGCTCGGTGTCGATTCCGTGCGCTGGGTACTTGCAGTGCTAATCGGCGTGGTAACGCTGATCGCCGCCGCGCTGCAATGGCGCTCTCGCAAGTATTTGCCCGCTGAGCTGGACCGGGCGGGTTAGCGGCAGACGGTTAGGTCTGCGGTTGCTGTTATGCGCCCGCCGCCGCCAACCCTCTCCGTTTCACCGGGGCACTTTCGATCATCATCGCCATGGCGACAAGACCAATCAGGGTAACGGCGGTTAGATACCAGGCAAGTGCCATCGGATCGCCGGTCACCTTGAGCAGCCAGGTCACAACCAACTGTGTCGTGCCGCCAAACAGCGCCACTGGCACCGAATAGACCAGCGCGAATGTCCGCGCCCGGATCGCTGGCGGCAGGCTTTCGCTGATCGCCGCATATATTGCGCCAGAGCCGATTGACGCGAACAGCGAGAGCACCAGATTTGCACCAATGAACGATGTGGCATCGCGCACTGAGGTTAGCCACAGGAAACATGGCACAATCGCCACGGCGAAAAACGCTTGCGGCCAGATCATCACCCAGCGCCGCCCGATGCGGTCGCTCAAGGCTCCGCCGGCCATGACTGCCACGATGCCGATAGCATTGCTCGCAACCTCGCCCGCGAAGGAAACCTGCGCGGACAGCTTCAACGTATTCTGGCCGAATGTCGCCATGTAGTGGAAGATGTAAGTGGCAATGGTGCCGCTGGCGATAATCGCGACACCCAGCACGATAACGCGAAGATGCGGTTTGACTGCAACCTTGGCCGCCGTCGCCTGCTCGCTGACAACATGGGTTTCAGGCAGCGAATTGCGGATCAACAGCGCGACCGGGACAATGCTTGCGCCCAGCAGCAAGGCGATCCGCCAGCCAATGGTATTCAGTTCGGCGCTGGTCATGAAATGACTGAGGAGCAGGCCGACAAAAGCGCCGACAGTGGCAGCGATGCCCTGACTGGCGCCTTGCCAGCTGATCGCATATCCGCGTCGGTGTTCCTGCGCTGATTCCATCATATAGGCAGTAGCCGAACCGACCTCACCGCCGAGCGCGAAGCCCTGCATCAGCCGGGCGATTACGGCGATTATCGGGGCGGCGATGCCGATGCTGGCATAGCCCGGGGTCAGCGCCAGCAGCAGAATTCCGGCCCCCATCAGGGTCATGCTGAACAGCATGGCGGGTCTGCGGCCGTGGCGGTCGGCATATCCGCCGAGTATGAAGGCACCCAGCGGGCGCGTGAGAAACCCTGCGCCGAAGGTTGCCAGTGCGCCCATCAAGCTGAGGAAACTACTTTCCGACGGGAAAAAGGTGTGGCCGATCTGGATGGCGAAATAGGCGAAGGTCACGAAATCGTAGAATTCGAGGCCATTGCCCAATGTGGCGGCGGCGACGGCGCGGCGGCGCTCGCGCAGGGTCAGTTCGATGCGGGCGACTTGCCCGGCAGGTTCAAATTCCATCCACCGCGCCTTTTCCGCCAAACTACTGTATTCAGTGTATGAACTTCGATGGCGTTGGTCGCGTTGTCAATGCTTCTTGCGCGTTAGTTCACGCATCGCATCGTCGAGCCCTTCCAGCGTCAGCGGGAACATCGATCCCCCCATCAGCTCGTGGATCAGCTTGGTTGATTGCGAATAGTCCCACTGCTTTTCGGGCGTCGGATTGATCCACACCGTCGCCGGATAGATATGCCGCACCCGCTCCAGCCAGACCGCGCCTGGTTCCTCGTTGAAATGCTCGACCGAGCCGCCGGGATGGCTGACTTCGTAGGGGCTCATCGAGGCATCGCCGACGAAGATCACCTTGTAGTCATGGCCATATTTGTGGAGGATATCCCAGGTCGGGGTGCGCTCGGAAAAGCGGCGCTTGTTGTCCTTCCACACGCCTTCATAGAGGCAGTTGTGGAAGTAGAAGAATTCGAGGTTCTTGAATTCGCTGCTGGCGGCGCTGAACAGCTCTTCGACCACTTTGACATGCGGGTCCATCGAGCCGCCGTTGTCGAGGAAAAGCAGCACCTTGACTGCATTGCGCCGCTCGGCGCGCATGTGGATATCGAGCCAGCCCTGCTTGGCGGTTCCGTCAATCGTGGCATCAAGGTCTAGCTCCTCTGCCAAGCCTTCGCGGGCGAACCGGCGCAGGCGGCGCAGCGCGATCTTGATGTTGCGGGTGCCCAGCTCGCGGGTGGAGTCAAGGTTCTGGAACTCGCGCTTTTCCCAGACCTTGATCGCCCGGCCATGCTTGCCTTCACCGCCGATGCGGATGCCTTCGGGGTTAAATCCCGAATTGCCAAACGGCGAGGTGCCGTTCGCGCCGATCCACTTGTTGCCGCCGTTGTGGCGCTTTTCCTGCTCCTCCAGCCGCTGCTTCAGCGCCTCCATGATCTCGTCCCACGAGCCAAGCGCCTTGATCTTCTCCATTTCCTCCTCGGAGAAAAAGCGTTCGGCCAAGGCTTTCAGCCATTCCTCGGGGATTTCGACCGGCGCTTGGCCGTAGTCGGAGAACACACCCTTGAACACGCGGTTGAACACCTGATCGAACCGGTCAAGCAGGCCTTCATCCTTCACGAAAGTCGCGCGGGAGAGATAGTAGAAGGCCTCGGGCGTCTGCTCGATGACCCCCTTGTCCAGCGCCTCGAGCAGCGTCAGATGCTCCTTGAAGGAAGCCTTTATTCCGGCGGCGCGCAGTTCGTCGATGAAGTTGAAGAACATCGGGGTCAGTCCTTTTCGCGCGGGCGGTGAAGGCCCGCGACGAGCATGAAGGATACATACATGAGCAGATACCACGCGCCCAGCTTTGCCGGAGAGACAATGGTCCAGGCGCCGTCCTTCGACGGATAGGCCCAGGCGCGCGAAAAGGTGCCGATGTTCTCGGCGAACCAGATGAACAGCGCGACGAGAAACCAGCCCAGGAGCAACGGCATACAGCGATCATCGCGCAACACCCGGAACCACACCTGTGTTCGCCAGAATAGCAGGGCCAAGCCGGCAAACAGGCCGAGGCGGATGTCAGGCAGCCAGTGGTGGGCAAAGAAATTGATGTAGATCGCGGCGGCAAGCAGCCAGGCCCACTGCGGGGCAGGGTAATGACGAAAGCGGAAATCGAAGATCCGCCACACGCGGGCAAGATAGCTGCCGACTGCGGCGTACATGAAGCCCGAAAACAGTGGAACGTTACCGATCCGCAACAGGCTGGGCTCAGGATATTGCCACGACCCGGCACTGGTCTTGAACAGCTCCATCACCGTGCCGACAACGTGGAAAACCAAAATCACGCGCGCTTCGGAAAGGGTTTCGAGCCGCAACAGGATCATACCCACTTGAATGGCGACGGCGGCAAGGGTGAGGAAATCGTAACGGGCGAGGGTCGTGCCGGCGGGATACCAAAGGTGTGTCGCCAGCAACAGGCCAAGCATCAGCCCACCGAACAGGCAGGCCCAACCCTGCTTGAAGCCGAACAGCAAAAATTCGTAGAGCCACGATGGCCAACCGGGCGGCGGTGCAAACGCCTCGGCCTGCGCGCGGATGCCGGCGAAGCGAGTCGCGCCGACACGCGGCGGTATTCCGGCTTCGGCCACGCCGGTTAGCCCGTCCGAGGCCGCGGAGCTGGCGGCTGCCGGTCGAAACGTTCCATCGCCGGATCGATCATCGCCCAGTCCGGGGCATCGCTTACCCAGATCGCGGTATCCGGCCTCAGCCCATGCCCCTCGTCGAGAAAGCCCAGCCGCACCGAAGCGATATGCATCCGCGCCGAGGACTGAACCATCACCGGCGTGCCGCATGACGGGCAGAAATACTGGAGCAGCGTATTGCCGCTGGCGGCGGGGGTTTTGTGAGAGGCCAGTTCGCCTGACATTTCCCATTCGGCGACGAGGAAAGTGGCGTTGTGGGTTGGCCCACCGGCGGCGGATTGCTGGCACTGGCGGCACCAGCACTGGCGCACGGCCAGCGGCTCGCCATTGATCGTCGCGGTGACCGCGCCGCAGGCGCAGCGACCGGTATAGGGAGCGGGCATGCTACTTCGGTCCTTTCGAATGGTGTGGCAGAGCGGGATCAAGCACGGCCCAGCCGGGTGCGCTGTCGGTCCAGATGATCGCTTCGGGTGCCTTCAGTTCGGGATTGTCGAGCGTGCCCGCGCGAATTCGGATCGGCATTCCGGCGGGCTTGATCGTCCGGCTATACATTTGCGAGCCGCAAGTCGGGCAAAAGCCGCGCTCAACGGAGTTGCCGCTGTCGGCGATCTTTTCCAGTTTGGTGATTTCACCCTCGAAGCGAACCGCGTCTTCGGGAAACAGCACGTTCACCGTCGCCGAGCCGCTGGCGATATATTGGCAATCGCGGCACCAGCACATCCGCGCGGCGACCGGCTCGGCGTCGATGGAATAGCGGACTTGGCCGCAGAAGCAGTGGCCTGTGTAGGGCATCGGTGCCTCCTCAGTTGCTCCGCCGCGCCATAAACGCCAGCTTCTCAAACAGCATCACGTCCTGCTCGTTCTTGAGCAGCGCCCCGTGCAGCGGCGGAATCGCCTTGGTCGGGTCGCGATTTTGCAGGACATCGAGCGGCATGTCCTCGTTCATCAGCAGCTTGAGCCAATCGAGCAACTCGCTGGTGCTGGGCTTCTTCTTCAGCCCCGGCACGTCGCGCACTTCGTAGAAGATATCCATCGCCTTGGTCACCAGCATCTGCTGGATCCTGGGGAAGTGGACATCGATGATCGCCTGCATCGTCTCGCGCTCGGGGAATTTGATGTAGTGGAAGAAACAGCGGCGCAGGAAGGCGTCGGGCAGTTCCTTCTCGTTGTTCGAGGTGATCACCACGATCGGGCGTTCCTTGGCCTCGATCCGCTCGTGCGTCTCGTAAACGTCGAAGCTCATCCGGTCGAGCTCCTGCAGCAGGTCGTTGGGAAACTCGATGTCGGCCTTGTCGATCTCGTCGATCAGCAGCACTGGCAGCTGGGGCGCGGTGAAGGCTTCCCACAGCTTGCCCTTGCGGATGTAGTTGCTGATGTCATGCACCCGCGCATCGCCAAGCTGGCCGTCGCGCAGGCGGGCAACCGCATCGTATTCATACAGGCCCTGCTGCGCCTTGGTGGTGCTTTTCACATTCCACTCGATCAGCGGCGCGCTGACCGCCTTGGCGATTTCATGCGCCAGGACGGTCTTGCCAGTGCCCGGCTCGCCCTTGACCAGCAGGGGGCGGCGCAGCAGCACCGCGGCGTTGACCGCGACCTTCAGATCGTCGGTCGCGACGTAATTTTGTGTGCCCTCAAAACGCTGCATTGCCTGTTCCCGCCGGAGTTGCTTTCCGGCAGGGCGTTAAGTCGTGGCGAGCCCAGTGGCAAGCCCGCTTGCAGCCGCAAACAGCGGACCGAGGATGGGAACGCCGCTGGCCGCATCGACCACGCCCGCGACGACCTTAAGCCCGAGCATGACGGCCTTGCTCGCCGCGACCCGGCTGATCTCGGCAAGCGAAGCCAGGACCGCCTCGCTGGCATCCTTCTGCACACGCACCAGCAAAGCAGCCTCTTCGCCATCGATCTGGCGCTCGGCCAACAGTTGTGCCACCTTGGCAAGGCTGAGCGCGAGCTTGTCGCCTTCGGCGAGAGCCAAGGCCTTGACCTTGCCGCTGTCGCTCCCGAGCGAGGAGAGCATGGTGGTGCCGATCTGGCTACCGACTGCTGCGATATCAAACGACATTTATTGTGCTCCTGCGGTGGTTTGCGTGGCGGCAATGGCAGCGCTGGCGCGGGCTACGGCCTCGGCGTTAAGTGCGATTGCGCCGGGGGCCATGCAGGCACCATGGACGTCGTCGATCCTTGCCGACGCTTCCGCATGGCTGGCTCGGGCATCGACCAGAGTGCGCAGCAGAGCATCGCTGGCCAGGACCAGCGCCGGGCTGCCGTGGCCCAAGGAGATCTCCAATTTCAGCGCTGCGGCGCGCTGCGCGAGGCGGTCATAGCCATCGGCGTTGGCCTCGAAACTGCAATCCGGTCCACGCTTGCCAGCCAGTTCGCCGAAGAATGTGCCTGCCTCGGCTTCGACGGCCTTGGCGAGTGAAACGATCTGCGGGTCGGCAGGATGCGGCAACATCACGCAGGCGGTAAGCAGCAGTGGCCCAAACAGAGCCAGTCGTTGTAGTGGCAGTTGCAAAGAAGTGTCTCCTTGAAGCGCACGGGCTCGCGCCGGCAAATGCGGCGGGTGAGCGGGTTGTTGATGATGCATGAAGCCCCGGCCCAACGCCGGGGTTGTCTTGATGCGAATCAGGCTATCAACACGTGTGCTATGTAGGAAAGAAAAATATTTGTAAAAAACCTATTTGGTTTCAGGCGCCTCGGCAAACGACCCTTAGAGCATCACCTGCCCGCCATCGACGTTGATCGTCTGGCCAGTGACATATTGCCCTTCATCGCAGGCGAGGAACACGCCGACCGGCGCGATATCCTCCATCAGTCGGCCAAAGCGGCCAAGCGAGATCTCGTCGTAATACTTCTGCGCCCGCACCGGATCTTCATTGAGGAACTTCTCCGCCGCAGGGCTCAACCCGGCCGGGTTGATCACATTGACCCGGATGCCGAATTTACCCCACTCGCGCGCCGCCGAGCGGCTCAGGGCGCGGATCGCTTCCTTGCAGGCACCATAGATGCCGTCGCCCGGCTGGCCATAGATGCCCTGGCGCGAACCGAGGTTGATGATCGAGCCACCGCGCACCTTGAGCAGCGGCAAGGCGGCCTGCATGTGAAAGAGCGTGCCGTGCAGCCCCGAGCCGAACGTCGCGGCAATGTTGGCGTCATCGATATCCTCGATCAGCGCGTTCCTGGTGTTCTGGGCATTGTTGGCGAGAATATCCAGGCGGCCGAAATTTTCCTGCGCTGCGGCGATGGTGCGCAGCGCATCGTCGCGGTTGGCGACATCGCCTTCGATCGCGATCACCCGCGCGCCAGTGGCTTCGATTTCTGCCGCCGCCGCGCGAATCGCATCGCCCCGACGCCCAGAAATAACCACCGCTGCGCCTTCTGCGGCAAAAGCGCGCGCCAGTGCGTTGCCAATTCCCTGACTTCCGCCGGTTACGACTGCAACTTTGCCTTCAAGCCTGCCCATATGCCCAAATCTCTCATGTTTTTGTTGTGGCTGAGGCTAACAGCTTAGCGGCGAGGTGCCAACCGGGCGCGCGCAGGGCTTGGTATCGGCGGCAAGCCGTGGCACTAGGCGAGACGACTCATCCCACGTCATCTCAACAAGTACAGGCCCGCGCCATCATGAAATTCTTTGCCGACACTGCCGACACCGCCGACATTGCCGAACTCGCGGCCACCGGCTTGCTCGATGGCGTCACTACCAATCCCTCGCTGATTGCCAAATCGGGCCGGGATTTCATGGAAGTGACCAGGGAAATCTGCGGACTGGTCGACGGCCCGGTCAGTGCCGAAGTCGTCGCGCTCGATCACGATGGGATGATGCGTGAGGCCGATGTGCTGCGCAAGATCGCCGACAACGTCTGCATCAAGGTCCCGATGACGATCGATGGCCTCAAGACCTGCAAGAAGCTGACGTCCGACGGCACCATGGTCAATGTCACGCTGTGCTTCTCTGCCAATCAGGCGCTCCTCGCGGCCAAGGCCGGTGCTACGTTTGTTTCGCCGTTCGTCGGCCGGCACGATGACAATGGCTTCGACGGCATGGCGCTGATCGCCGATATCCGCCTGATCTATGACAACTATGCCTTCCCCACCGAAATCCTCGTCGCCTCGGTGCGGCACGGCATCCATGTGCTCGAAGCTGCCAAGATCGGCGCCGACGTGATGACCGCGCCGCCAGCCGTGATCCGGGGTCTGGTCAAGCATGTGCTGACCGACAAGGGTATCGAAGGCTTTCTCGCCGATTGGGCGAAGACGGGGCAGAAGATTTAGTGCGGAGGTTGTGCGGCATCCTTCGACAAGCTCAGGATGAGCGGATGTTGCTGACAATCCCATTCCATAATCTGCTTAAAACCCAAACCCCGCTCACCCCGAACTCGTTTCAGGGTCCATCGAGACACTTGTCCGGTAGGCCAGATTGTAACCGCACCAGGCGGCAGGGTCGCTTTCGTCTGCCGACACCAGGGCTGGCGGAGAAATGGACCCTGAAACGAGTTCAGGGTGACGAAAACCGGGGTGAAGTCATCAATCCCGCGGACCAGGTTTCCGCCGCAGCGCCGAAAGCACTCCGCGCAGGGTGCGCAATTCCAGGTGGTTCCAGCCGGGCTTGGTCAGCAGGCTGCGCAGGGTCAGCCGGGTCGCACTGGCGCGGGCATTGGGAAAATAATAGCCTCGCGGCTCAAGCAGCGCTTCGAGCTGCGCGATCATGCCTTCGAGCTCTGCCCGCGGGGCAGGGGGGAGCAGGTCCTCGGCGGTGGGCTGGGCCAGCCCGACATGCTTCGACCACTCGTAGGCGCACAGGATCACTGCCTGGGCAAGATTGAGTGAGGCGAATTCCGGATTGATCGGCACGGTGATGATCGCGCGGGCGAGGGCTACGTCCTCGGATTCGAGGCCGGATCGTTCGGGGCCGAACACGATAGCCGAGCGGCCCGGGCCCTTGTGGATCGCCAAGGCCGCCTGCTCGGGTGTTAGCACAGGCTTGGTGACTCCGCGCTTGCGTACGGTGGTGGCATAGACATGCGCGCAATCGGCGACGGCTTCGGCCAGCGTTTCAAACACCTCGGCATGCTGCAGCACCACATTGGCGCCCGCCGCAGCAGGCCCCGCCGAGGGATTGGGCCAGCCATCGCGCGGGGCGACGAGGCGGATCTCAGTCAGCCCGAAATTGAGCATCGCCCGCGCGGCCTTGCCGATATTCTCGCCGAGCTGCGGGCGGACGAGCACGATGACGGGTTGGTTTTCCCGGGGCACGCCGAAAACCGGTGTTGCATCGGCCTTGCCTTCGATTCGCGAGACGGGTGCGCGCGTCGCCAATTGCGCCGCCAGTCCCGCGTCGCCAGCAATCAGCGCCTCACGCTTGGTGCGCGACCAGCCCTTCAGGCGGCGTTCGGCCGCGAAGGCGGAGTCGCGGTCAGGAAATGGTGCGGACCACGCCAGTTCGACTGGCAGGCGCCTGGCGGTATATTCGTCGCGCGTACCCGTCCGGTGCAAAGCAAGATCGCGTTCGAGATCGTCGGTGTGACCGACATAGTAGGAGTTATCGGCGCAGCGCAGCATGTAGGTGAGGAAGGGCAACTTACGCTTTCCCGGCATCCCGCCCGCTCATATCCTGCACCGCGCTGGCAAATTCCTCGAAATCCTTCGCCTCGCCAAAGTCCCGGTACACTGAAGCGAAGCGTATATAGGCAACCGAATCGAGCTGGCGCAGCCCTTCCATCACCATTTCGCCGATTGCCCGCGTCGAAACTTCGCTTTCACCCAGCGTCTCAATCTGGCGCTGGATGCCTGAGACCAGTTGGTCGAGCCGTTCCTGCGCGATCCCGCGCTTGCGGCAGGCGAGCGCGACTGATTGCTCGATCTTGCCGCGCTCGAACGCCTCGCGGGTGTCATCAGTCTTGACCACCACGATGTCGCGCAATTGGACGCGCTCGAAAGTGGTGAACCGCGCGCCGCAGCTTTCGCACTGGCGGCGGCGGCGGATCGCGGTGTTGTCTTCGGTGGGGCGCGAGTCCTTGACCTGGCTGTCGTCGTGCGCGCAAAACGGGCATCTCATTCAGAACAGCCTCCGGCTGAGGGGCAAGCTCTACAGACCCTGGTAAATCGGGAAGCGGGCGCACAGTTCCTCGACCCGCGCGGCCACAGACGCTTCGACTTGAGCGTCGCCCTCTTCGCCATTTTTGCGCAAGCCCTCGACCACTTCGGCGATCCAGCCGCCGATCATGCGGAACTCGTCCGGGCCAAACCCGCGCGTGGTGCCGGCAGGAGAGCCCAATCGAAGCCCCGAAGTCAGCGTGGCCTTTTCGGTGTCGAACGGGATGTTGTTCTTGTTGCAAGTGATCGAGGCGCGGTCGAGCGCCTTTTCGGCATGCTTGCCCTTGGCCTGCTTGGGGCGGAGATCCACCAGCATCAGGTGGTTGTCTGTGCCGCCTGATACGATGGCGAGGCCCTGCTCCTGAAGGCTTGCCGCCAGCGCCTTGGCATTCTCGACCACGTCCCGTGCATAGGCCTTGAATTCTGGCTTCATCGCGTCGGCAAAGCATACTGCCTTGGCGGCGATGACATGAACCAGTGGGCCACCTTGCAGGCCCGGAAAGATCGCCGAATTGAACTTCTTGGCGAGCGCCTCGTCGTTGCTCAGGATCACGCCTGAACGCGGCCCGCGCAGCGATTTGTGGGTTGTCGTCGTAACAACATGCGCGTGCGGGATCGGCGAAGCATGTGCGCCGCCAGCAACCAGCCCCGAAATGTGGGACATGTCGACCATCAGGTAGGCGCCCACTTCATCGGCAATCGCGCGGAAGCCCGCCCAGTCCCATTCGCGGCTATAGGCAGTGCCGCCCGCTATGATCAATTTGGGCATGTTCTCCCGCGCGATGCGGGCGACTTCGTCCATATCAATCCGTTGATCGTCTTCGCGCACGGTGTAGGGCACCGGCTTGAACCACTTGCCGCTCATGTTGACTGGCGAGCCATGCGTCAGATGGCCGCCCGCATTGAGATCGAGCCCCATGAACATGTCGCCGGGCTGGAGCAGCGCGAGGAATACCGCCTGGTTCATCTGACTGCCGCTGTTGGGCTGGACATTGGCGAAATTGCACCCGAACAGCGCCTTGGCGCGCTCAATGGCAATAAGCTCGATCTCGTCGACATATTCGCAGCCGCCATAATAGCGCTTGCCCGGATAGCCTTCGGCATATTTGTTGGTGAGGATCGAACCCGTCGCCTCCAGCACCGCGCGGCTGGTGATATTTTCCGAGGCGATCAGTTCGATCTTGTCGCGCTGGCGGGCCAGTTCCTTGGCGATCCAGCCCGCGATCTCAGGGTCCGCCTCGGCGAGGCCCGCGGTGAAGAAGCCCTTGGAGGTGACGGATGGAAGGGTGTCGGTGCTCATGCTTCTTCTCTGCTGAACGGAGGATTGGATAGTTTCTCGACCCGGCGGACATGACGGTCACCGCCGAAGGGGGTGGCGAGAAAGGTTTCGAGGCAGGCCTTGGCCATCTCACTGCCGGTAAGCCGCGCGCCCATGGCGATGACGTTGGCGTCGTTGTGTTCACGCGCAAGCTTGGCCGAGAGCGGTTCGGAGACAAGTGCACAGCGAACTTTGGGGTTGCGATTTACTGCCATAGATATGCCGATGCCAGAGCCGCACAGTGCGACGCCGAATTCGGCCTGCCTGGCGGCGACATGGGCGGCGAGCTTGTAGCCATAATCAGGATAGTCGACCGAGGCCTCGCTGTCCGGGCCGAGGTCGGTGACCTCATGGCCTTGATCGGCGAGCCATGCGGCAAGCTCGGCCTTCAGAGCGAGTGCGGCGTGATCGGAGGCGATGGCTATCTTCATGGGGCTGTACGCATGGCTGTAGAGCTAACTCTTGGGGGTGAGTCGGGATGCGACCCCCATAAGCGGTGGCGGCGCGCGAAGCCATCGCAAATCCTGACCGTCCACAACCCGGCGGCTAAGCCCGCTCGTCTTTGGGCGAATCCATGACAATATAGGACATGATGCTGGAAACCTGCGGCACTGTGCCCAGCACCTCGGTGTGGAAATATTTGTAGGCGGCCAGATCGCGCGCTTCGACGCGGAGCAGATATTCGACCGTGCCAGTGATATTGTGGCATTCGCGCACTTCGGGGGCAGCGGCGATTGCCTTTTCGAAGCACTGCTGATCCTGTTTGGTGTGCTTTGACAGCCCGACCAGGACATAGGCAATGAAGGTGACGCCGATCGCGGTGGGATTAATCACCTCCCGATAGCCACTAATCACACGTTTGCGCTCCAGTTCCTGTACACGGCGCAGACATGCTGAAGGCGACAGGCCGACTTTACTCGCCAGATCAATATTGCTGATTCGGCCATCGCCAGAAAGAGTACGCAATATATTGCTGTCGATAGCGTCAATAGTAGTCATATATTGCAAATATAGCGCACATATGACGCAATACGCAACAACATTCTGGTGATAATCGCATATCATTGCATGATGATCTCGATCAAGCTCCTCCTCGGCCTTGTCGGCTTTGCCTTTGTCTCGTCGATCACGCCCGGGCCGAACAACCTGATGCTGATGACTTCGGGCATAAATTTCGGCTTTCGTCGAACAATTCCGCATATGCTGGGAGTGGGCATCGGCTTCACGCTGATGATCGTGCTGATCGGGCTGGGCATCGCCGAAGTGCTCAAGGCCGTACCCAGCGCGTTTATAGCCATCCGCGGCGCCAGCGTGGCCTATCTGCTCTATCTGGCATGGAATCTGGCGCGCTCCGCGCCGCCCGCAGGTGATGACCGCTCAGCCTCCCCGCCAAAACCGCTGTCGTTCCTTCAGGCCGCGCTGTTCCAGTGGGTCAATCCCAAGGCTTGGGCGATGGCGCTGACTGCGGTGTCGGCCTATACAAGCCGACACAATCCGGTTGCCAGCGTGCTGGTGGTCGCGGCTGTGTTCGGCCTGATCAATCTGCCATGCGTCAGTTCATGGACAATAATGGGGGTCAAGTTGCGGATACTACTGGCCGACCCGGCCAAGCTGCGCCTGTTCAATATCGGCGCGGCTCTGGTCCTTGTCGCTACGCTCTATCCGATGCTGTTCTGAACTCACTGATCCAGAAAACTCCGCATTTTCCGTGACCGGCTAGGATGCTTCAGCTTCCTGAGCGCCTTGGCCTCGATCTGGCGGATACGCTCGCGGGTCACAGAAAACTGCTGGCCGACTTCCTCAAGCGTGTGATCGGTGTTCATCCCGATGCCAAAGCGCATGCGCAGCACACGTTCCTCGCGCGGGGTCAATGAGGCCAGAACCCGGGTCACGGTTTCCTTGAGGTTCGCCTGGATCGCGGCATCGACCGGGATCACCGCGTTTTTGTCTTCGATGAAATCGCCGAGGTGTGAATCTTCCTCGTCGCCAATGGGAGTCTCGAGGCTGATCGGCTCCTTGGCGATTTTCATCACCTTGCGGACCTTTTCGAGCGGCATCGACAGGCGCTCGGCCATTTCCTCGGGCGTAGGCTCGCGGCCCTGCTCGTGGAGGAACTGACGGCTGGTGCGCACCAGTTTGTTGATCGTCTCGATCATGTGGACCGGGATGCGGATGGTGCGGGCCTGATCGGCAATTGAGCGGGTGATTGCCTGCCGGATCCACCAGGTTGCGTAAGTGCTGAACTTGTAGCCGCGGCGGTATTCGAACTTGTCGACCGCCTTCATCAGCCCGATGTTACCTTCCTGAATGAGATCAAGAAATTGCAGGCCCCTGTTCGTGTATTTCTTCGCAATCGAAATCACCAGCCGCAGGTTAGCCTCGACCATTTCCTTCTTGGCAATGCGCGCCTCGCGCTCGCCTTTCTGCACCATGTTGACGATGCGGCGGAATTCGGGGAGCGCCATGCCTGTGGCAGCGGCAATGTCGGCCACTTCGGCGCGGATCCGCTCAACGGGCTCGGCTTCATTCTCGCCGAAAGCGGCCCACTTTTTATCCTTGGCCGCCATTTCCTGCAACCAGGTATCGTCAAGCTCGCGCCCGACGTAGCTGTCGAGGAAATCCTTGCGGTTGACCTTGTGGCGTTCGGCGAGGCGCAGCATCTGGCCGCCCAGCGCAGTCAGCCGCCGGTTGAAGGCATAGAGGTTATCGACCAGATATTCGATCTTGGTGGCATGGAACTGCACCGATTCGACCTGCGCCGTGAGGTCCTCGCGGAGCTGTTGATACTGCTTTTCCTTGGCATTGGGGAAATCGTTGCCGAGGCTCATTGATTCAAGGCGATTGGCCTGAATCTTCTCGAACTTCCTGAAAAGTTGAGTGATATTGGCGAACTTCTCAAGCGCTTCCGGCTTGAGCTGAGCCTCCATCTGGGCAAGGCTGAGGGTGTTATCTTCTTCCTCTTCCTCGACCGGACGCATCCGCCGTTCGATCTGGTCATCATCATCGTCGTCGTTTTTGGCCGTCTCGGCTTCCTCGACGTCGTCTTCTTCCTTGTAGCTCGGCCCTGCAATCTTTTCGCTGATTTCACCGTCGACCGATTCTTCGGCATCGTCGGCCATCGCCTCGGGCGCGGGTTCCTTGGAAAGCATCGCGTCAAGATCGAGGATCTCGCGCAGCTGCATTTCTTCGTTGTTGAGCGCTTCGGACCACTGGATGATGGCGTGGAAGGTGATCGGGCTTTCGCAAAGCCCGAGGATCATGGTGTCACGACCGGCTTCGATGCGCTTGGCAATGGCGATTTCGCCCTCGCGGCTGAGCAGCTCGACCGCGCCCATCTCGCGCAGATACATCCGCACCGGATCGTCGGTGCGCTCGATGGTTTCCTTCTTCTTTTCGAGCGCGGGCTTTTCCGACATGCCGTCGGCTTCGTCGATCTCGTCGACTTCCTTCTCGTCGGGATCGACCGCGTCTTCATCGCTTTCGACGATATTGACGCCCATCTCCGAGATCGCCGACATGATGTCCTCGATCTGCTCGGAGGTCATCTGGTCCTGCGGCAGAGCTTCATTGAGCTCATCAACCGTGATCACCCCGCGGCGCTTGCCCCGGGCGAGCAGCTTCTTGATCGACGCCTCGTTGAGGTCGATCAGCGGAGCCTCCGAGCCATCGGCCCGATCTTCGGTCATGTCGTCGTTCGGTTCGATGTCCATCAATTCCGCCGTGTTCTTGGTCTGGGGGGCAGGGAAAGCCGGATTATACCGATTGGGGCGCTCTGTGCACGAAGCCTCCGTATATTTCCAGCTTTCTCTGCCCGGTCTTTGCTCGTTTATTGTTTACAACCACTGCTTATGCCTGCTGCCGTGAAGTCAATTCGCGCAGGCGCTCGCCGAGATTGCGTTTTCGTATTCTCAGACGTTGCTGTTCATCATGGTCCTGCCGTTCGGTTGCCGCTTCTATTGCGGCGTCGATTGCCGGTTCTTCAACGAACTTCTCGATCGCCGCTGCCAGCGCGCCGGTTGCGAGTATCGCATCCACACCGGGCGTCACAAACGGATAGGCCAGACGCTTGGCGCGGTCTGCCGGCGGCAATCGAATATCGTTCTCGGCCAATATGGCCTCGAGATGCGCGGATTCAAGCGGCTCGCCACGATCATGTGCGTCTAGCAGCAGATCGAACCGCGGATCGTCTACCGCCGCGCGCACCAGATAGTCTGCATGTCGCTCGATCTCGGACGGCCACCGGACCAGACCGGACAGGATGGCGCTGGCCAGTGCTGCCCGCGCGCCGCCGGTTGACGATTGCCGCAGGCGCTGGGTGTCGGCGGGCGAGGAGCGCTGGGGCAACGGCGTTCTGCCACCTCCCCGCCATTCCGTTTTTGCTGGCTGCCAAGGCTTTTGCTCGCGCCTGGGAAAGGCATAGGCGGAAAATCGCTCCTGCAAATCCCGCCAGTAAAGTGCGCGAATATCCGGATCGGCGATCGTATCGACAAGCGCCTTGAGCCGCGCTTTAAGCCCGGCCTTGTCTTCCGGCGTTACGAGCGGTACAGCGTCGCGTTCGTTTGACCACAGTGCGTCGATCAGGCTGCCAGCCTCACCCAGCAGCCGCTCCATCGCCGCTGGCCCGTCGCGGCGGAGCAAATCGTCGGGGTCAAGCCCGGCAGGCAAGCCCACGATCTTCAGTGAATGGGCGGGCCGCAGCAAGGGCAGGGTACGCGTGACCGCCCGCATCGCCGCGCGCTGTCCCGCGGCATCGCCGTCAAAACACAGCACCGGCACTTCGACCAGCCGCCACAGCAGCTCAATCTGGCGCTCGGTCAGCGCCGTGCCCAGCGGGGCGACGGCATAGCCGATCCCGGCAGCGGCCAGCGCGATGACATCCATATAGCCTTCGACGACAAGCAGCCGTCCGGACTGGCGCGAAAGCGGCCCGGCGCGGTGCAGATTGTAGAGCGTGCGGCCCTTGTCGAACAGCGGAGTATCGGGTGAATTTAGATACTTGGGGGCACCTATTTTAGCCGCATCGAGGATGCGCCCGCCAAAAGCGATAACTCGTCCGCGCGCGTCTTCGATGGGTAGCATCAGGCGGCCCCGGAACCGGTCGTAAGGTTCCTTCTGGTCGACTGCGATCCGCAGGCCCGCTTCGATCAGCTTCTCTTCCGGGAACTGGCTGAGTGCCGCCTTTAGCGCCTGACGACCTTCCGGCGCATAGCCGA
>JBDSSP010000065.1:0-13641 GCA_039928735.1 Novosphingobium sp.
TGGAACTTTCAGCTCAACGATCCCTATTTCAACGCGCTGGAATATGTCTACCGCCTCAGCAGCACCAATGGCCACTTCGCCAAGATCAGCAGCGACGGCAAATTCCGTGCAGTGCTGGCGCTGACTGATCCGGCCGTGCCAAATTGGCTCGATACCGCTGGCTACAAGCAAGGCACAATCTATGGCCGCTGGTATGATTGCGATTCGTGCCCAACGCCGACACTGACTCGGGTCAAACTGGTCGACCTGCGCAGTCATTTGCCGAGCGATACGCCAGTTATTTCACCGGACGAGCGGGCGAAGGAACTGGCCGACCGTGTGCGCGGCTGCCAGCGGCGGAGGCGCTGGTAGTGAGCCTCCCTCCCGAATTCGACCTGACTGGTCGCGTTGCCGTCGTCACTGGCGGCGGCTCGGGGATTGGCCGCGATACCGCCTTGCTGCTCGCCGAACGGGGCGCCCACGTGGTCGTCTCCGGACGACGATCAGAACCACTGGAGGAAGTGGTCTTGGAACTTCGCAAGCGAGGGGTGCGTGCCCTCGCTGTACCCACCGATGTGCGCAAGCCGGACGCCTGCAAGGCTATGATTGAGGCAGCGGTCAAGGAGTTTGGGCGGCTGGACATCCTGATCAACAACGCCGGCGGCGCGCATGGCCATGTCGGCATTGCCAAGATGGACCTCGCCAAGTGGGACCGCGATGTCCAGCTTAACCTCAGCGCTGCACTATACTGCTCGCAGCCTGCCTACCCGCACCTCAAGGCGAGCAAAGGCAATATCGTCAACATCTCGTCGATGGCGGGAGTGAATGGCACCCAGGGCGTTGCAGCCTATTCGGCAGCCAAGGCCGGGCTGCAGATGCTGACCAAAGTTATGTCTGCCGAGTTCGGCCCCGCAGGCATCCGCGTCAATTGCGTTGCCCCTGGCATGACTGCGACAGAAGCAGCCGAACTCGGCTGGGAAAAGCGCGGCTATGACGCCGCAGCGACGGCCAAGCAGGCGTTTTCTCTAGGCCGATATGGCACCATGCGCGAAGTTTCGCAGGCAATCGTGTTCTTCGCCAGCGACGCCGCGTCCTATATTACCGGCGAGACTGTTGCTGTCGGCGGCGGCGCAAAGATCGGCGGGATGATCTCGGTGGCGGACGACGAGGCGCTGGGGACACTGCTGACCAAGGAATGAGCGACGGCTTAGCGCGGTGGCGGCAGCAGCGGCCCCAGGCTGCGGTTGATCAGGGCATTGCCATAGTACTGGTGCAACCGGATGGTGCGGTTGAAATCCGCCGTCGCGAGGTCGTATTGCGCCAGCTTGAGCCGGGCCAGCGCGCGGTTGTTGAAAGCTTCGGCGAGGTCCGGCTTGAGGCTGATCGCCGCATCATCGTCTGCAATGGCGCGCGTGTATTCGCGCAATTCATATAGTACGATCCCGCGTTCGACGAAGCCAGCAGCGAAGTCCCGTTGCAGCCGGATTGACCGGTCGAGATCGGCCAGAGCGCGGTCGAATTTCCGCGTCAAGCGATAGGCAATGGCGCGATCATACCAGGCCAAGACAAGTTCCGGACCCCGCGCGCGAATGATTTTGGTGCAGGCGGCAATTGCCTTGACGGCATCGACTCCCGCACAGACCGTCCAATCGTCTGCATTCCGGCCCGGCGCTGTCGCAGCCCGAGCTACCGGCACCGCCATCGCCGCCAGGCCTATCGCCATCAGCAAACACAAGCGGGCAGCAAAGCGCCCCACTACCCCCAGATTGCCTCAGCTGCGGCCAGCGCGTTGGCGCCCCTGCCGCCCAGCTCGCTGGTCAGTGCCTTGAGGCGATAGGTCCACAGGTGCAGCGGATGCTCCAGCGTCATGCCCATCGCACCGAGGAACTGGTGGAAATCATAAGTCACCCGCCGCGCCGCTTCCTGCGCGTGCAGCGCCGCCAATGCGGCATCGCCGGGATCGCGGGAGACGGCGGCCTTCATCGTCATCCAGTAGGCCCCGTTGGTCACCACTTGCGCTTCTGCAAGTCGGTGGCGCAACGCCTGGAAAGTCGCGATCGGGCGTCCGAACTGCTTTCGCTCGGAGACGTAGGTCACTGTCGCCGCCAGCGCGGCCGCCATTAGCCCGGAGGCTTCGGCGGCAAGGCCGATGCGCCACTGGGTCAGCACTTCGCTGGCAGGCACATTGTATTGCCGCATGTCGGAATCGGCAGGAAGTGCCTTCAGCACGGCCATCGGATAGGCAAAGATCGATTCGTCATGCGCCGTCGCGACATGATCGGCGGTGGCAGTGAAACTGAGCACGCCGCCCTCGCCCACCATGACAACCGTAGCGCCGGGAGCCAGGTAACGCACCGCGCGGCCCGTTGCTCCCTCTTCGATCAAGCACAGCGGCCGCGGCAGTTCCGCATTGAGCAGCGGTCGCACCAACGCCGAAGCGGCCGCTTCCACGGCAAAGGGCAACCGTGCAAGGCGTTCTACCACCAGAGCCGCGGTTTCCCGCCCCAGCTCGTCCATCGCGGCAACGTCAAGGAAGCCGCCTTCCGCCAACTCACGGTCGAGCGCGGCACTGGTCAGCGCGAAGGAAATGTCGTGGATCGGAACCGATGCATAGGGCTTGGCCAGCGTGTCAATCGCATCAAGGATCTGGACCTGGTCTTCGGAAAGAGCGAGTTCCATCAGCGCGGCTCCCTCGGAAGTTCAAGCACCTCAGTGGCAATGATATTGAGCTGGATTTCCGCCGCGCCCGAGGCAATCCCGGCGACAATCCCGCGCTGATGATGCATCTTGAGGTACGGCTCGGCATCGATCAAAGCCTGCGGCAGGTATTCGACAATGAATTCGCTCACCGCACGCTCGGCCATCACCACGTTGTATCGAGCGGTGCTGGCTTCGGGGCCAATGGGCATTTCCTTCACCCGCTTATCGACGATGGCATAGCAGGCGTTGCGCGCTGTTTCGGTCAGCGCAGCCGCCTTGGCCGCTTCGATCTTCACTGCCTCGCCCTTCCAGTCACCGCGAGCCTTGAGCAGGGCCACGGCCCGATCGAGTGCTGCGCGGGCGAGATGATAGCGCGGTATGCCGAGCCGCTCGTTACGCAGCGAATAGGAGATGATCTCCCAGGCCTGGCCTTCGTCGCCAAAGCGGGCCGATTCGGGCACGACCACATCGTCGAAAAAGACTTCGTGGATATCGCCCTCGCCAATGATGCTGGGGATCTGGCGCACTGTGATCCCCGGCGTATCCATCGGCACGATCAGGATGGTGATGCCGCGCTTGCGATCGTCACTGGTGCGGGTCAGCAGGAAGCAGTTGTCAGCAAGCCCCGCATAGGAGGTCCATATCTTCTGTCCGTTGATGACATATTCGCCGGCATCGAGCACCGCGCGGGTGCGCAGGCTGGCAAGGTCGGAGCCGGAGTTCGGCTCGGAGAAGCCCTGGCACCAGATCGCATTGCCTGCGACAATCGGCGGCAGCAAAGTCTTTTTCTGATGCTCCGACCCGTATTTCATGACAGTCGGGCCGATCCAGTTGACGTTCATGTATTGCGCACCGCGCGGCTCGCCCGCTGCCCACATTTCTTCGGCGAGGATGGTCTGATACCACGCGTCGAGCCCCTTCCCGCCCATCGAAACCGGCCAATGTGGGAACAGCATTCCTGCCTCGGCAAGCCGGGCGCAGAACTGGCGCGAGAAGGCGGTGATTTCGGCCGAGCCAGGCCCGTGATGGGCGATGCTCTCCCAGTTTGCGGGCAGCTCTGCCTTGAGGAAGGCGCGCAAGCTCTCGCGGAAGGCCTGGTGTTCTGCTGTCCATTCGAAGTTCATCGCCCACCCCTAGACCAGCGCAAAGCCAAATCACAAGATCAACACGCAGTTGACTGGCGAGATCAGAACTATATGATACACAATGTATCGTAACTGACATATTTGATGAGGAACTGCCATGCCTGCTTCGGCACTTGAAACCGACTATTTCACTGACAAGGCCGTGCTCCTTGATCCTTATGAATTCCTTGAGGAAGTGCGGGCACATGGCCCTGTGGTCCAGCTCAAATCGCGCGATATGGTGGCGGTGACGGGCTTTCGGGAAGCGGTTGAGGTGCTCAACAACAAGGCCGATTTCTCCTCGGTCATCAATCCCGATCCGGTCGCACCGCTGCGCTTCGAGCCCGAAGGCGAGGATATTTCCGCCCAGATCGATGCCACCATGGGCACTGGCCCGATGGACCTGATGGTCTCCTATGACGGCGAGATGCACGCCAATGCCCGATCGCTGCTCAATCCGCTGTTCGTGCCCTCGCGGCTCAAGGCCAATGAGCTTTTCATGCGCGATTATGCGGACAACATGGTGCGCGAAATGGTGACCAAGGGCAGCTGCGATGTCATCAGCGAAGTGGCCACGCCTTATGTCACGATGGTCATCGCGGATCTGCTCGGGGTGCCGGCTGACGACCGCGAGGAATTCCGAAAGCTGATCGACGCAGGGCCGCCGCCGGGCAACATGGATGCCGCCGACGAGGCGCAATCGAGCCATCCGCTGATGGTCATGGCCGGCTATTTCATGCGCTACATGAGCGAGCGCCTCACCGCGCCGCAGGACGATCTCCTGACTGAGCTCGCCCAGGCAAAATATCCCGACGGCAGCGACGTGCCGCTGATGGAAGCCGTGAAAAACGCCATGTTCCTGTTCGCTGCAGGGCAGGATACTTCCGCCAAGCTGATCGGCAATTCGCTGCGTTTTCTCTGCGAGAACCCGGAGCTACAGGCCGAATTGCGAGCCGATAGATCCAAGATCGGGCCGTTCCTCGAGGAGGTGCTGCGGCTCGAAGGCTCGACCAAGACGACGTTCCGATTGGCCACGCGCAACACCAGGATCGGCGACGTGGAAATTCCCGCCGGCAAGAAGATCGTCGTCTTCGTATCCGCCGCCAACCGCGATCCACGCCGCTGGGACGAACCGCAGGCGTTCAAGATCGGTCGCCCAAAGATCAAGGAGCACCTCGCTTTCGGTCGCGGCGCGCATGTCTGCGCCGGAGCTCCGCTGGCACGCAAGGAAGTGGAAGTGCTCTACGACCGACTGTTCGAACACACGTCGGACATCCGCCTGTCAGAAGCGTATCACGGCCCCAAGGGCGCGCGCCGAATTGACTACGAACCGAGCTACATCATCCGCGGCCTGGCCAACCTGCACGTGGAAATGGTGGCGTAAAGTCCACCCCCGCATGGGGGAGGAACTACTACTACTTCCGCTCCGCGCCAACCGCCTCCGGAGCCAGATAGCGCGTGGTCGAAATGCCGCCGTCGACAGCAATCGTCTGCCCGTTGATCATCCCGGCCTCGTCGCTGCACAGGAAGCCGACGGTGTTGGCGACATCCTCAACCGTGCACTGCCGGTCCGCCGGGGTTAGCTCAAAGTTGGTGCGTTTGAAGAAGTCGAGGTCCCAATAGGCGTCAGTCATTTCGGTGCGGACGACTGTCGGCGCGACGTAATTGGTGCGGATTCCCTTGGCCCCATATTCCGCCGCCATGGTCTGCGTGAGACCGATCTGCCCGGCCTTGACGAAGCTGTAAGCCCCGCCGCCCGGGGTACCGTAGATGCCCCAGGTCGAACCGATGAAAATGATCGAGCTGCCCGCTCCCATGTGCACCAGAGCTTCGCGACTGAGGCGGAAGGGCGCGCGCGCTGAGATCGCGAGGACCTCGTCTAGCATTTCGTCGGTGGTTTCGTGGACCGAGGTGAAGTTGAACGAGCCAGCATTGTTGACCAGGATATCGAGGCGGCCGAACGCGGAAATCGCCTTGTCGACAATCGCCTTGGGCGCGTCTTCGGCGGTAATGTCGACGGCGATGTAATCGAATTCCATCGACGAGCCGAGCGCCTCTTTCAGCGCGGCAAGCTTGGCCTCAGTCCGCCCGGTGCCGATGAGCTTCACGCCCTTGCTGCCGAGTTTGCGGACGATGCCTTCGCCAATGCCGCCGGCTGCGCCGGTGACGATAGCTACCTTGCCTTGCATTCAATTCTCTCCTTGGTTTCCTCATTACTCTCGGTGAGGAATTAGCTCCGCTGGTTGCCTGACCGCTCGGCGATATCGTTAGCCGCGATATAGGCGAATGTCAGCGCCGGGCCGATCGTCGCCCCCGCCCCCGGATAGATATTTCCGAACGGCGTGCCCGACTGGTTGCCGGCGGCATAAAGCCCCGCAATCGGATTGCCCCCGCCATCGAGCACCCGGCTGCGCGCATCGCACTTGAGCCCGCCCTTGGTTCCGAGATCGCCCGCATTTATCGGCACGGCATAGTATGGGGCGGTGTCGATCGGGCCAAGATTGGGGTTGGGCGAAACAGTCGGATCGCCGAAGAACTGGTCGTAGATGTTCATGCCCTTGCCGAATTCCGGATCAACCCCGGTCTTGGCATATTCGTTGTTCTTGGCGATTGTGTCCCGCAGCGCTGCCACCGAAACATTGATCTGCCTGGCCAGCCCCTCAATGGTATTGTCGCGGAATACATAGTGGCCCCACCAGTCCTTGGGAATCTTGCGCTCGGGGGTATGCGCCAGCGGCATCAGCCCGCCCGAGCTGAACTTGCGCCGGAACTTGGTGTCGAACACATGCCAGCATGGCAAGTTCGCACCAGTCTTCTGGTGATCGCGAATCATGCCCTGGCCGAACTGATCATAGCCACAAGCCTCGTCGACAAAGCGCACCCCGTTGCGGTTGACGCACACCGACCACGGGCGACCAACGTCGAAGGCCGCCTGGTGGATTTCGTGGAAGTTGGAAGCCCCCGGCGCAGGCAAGGTCATGGTCGGAATGAACCAGCCTTCCTCGGTGTGCTCAGTTGCCGCGCCGATCTTTTCCGCCGCGATCAGGCCTTCGCCGCGATTGGCGTCTTCGGGCGAGGAGGAATGGCGGGTGAGGCCAGGGAAGGGAAAGAACCGGTCACGCAGTTCCTGATTCCATTCGAAACCGCCCGCCGCCAGCATCACGCCGTGGCGCGCCTTGATGGTATAATGACGACCGAAATTGCTGACTTCAACGCCAGTCACGCGCCCGCTGCTATCGACCAGCAGCTGCTCGAATTTGGTGTCCAGCCGGACTTCTATGCCGCGCTTGAAAACCTGCTGGTAAATCCGACCCATCAGCGCCGCGCCCTGGACAAAGCGCCGGTCACGCACCGACAGCTTGCGGGTCGAACGATCCGCCCAATAGCGCGCGATGACTTTTGCCGCAGTCTGCCGCCAGCCCTTCGATTGCATCATCAGCGGGAACATCTCGCTGAGATCGAGCGAATAACGGCCAAACAGCTTGAAGCGGTTGAACTGCTCGCGCATCAGGTCGTAGCGATCATTGCCCAACTCGCGTCCGTCGAAAAACGGGGCGATCACCGCGCGATCGGTCCGTGCGCCGGGCTTCAGAGCCTCGTAGTCTGGCCACGCCGCGACAACCAGTTCGACCCCGGTGCTCCTGAGATAGTGCGCCATCTCGCTTGCGGTATCGACGTAAGTCTCCAGCCGCTCGCGGTTGACTGGCTTGGTGATGATCGAATCGAGATACTGGAGCGAAGACTCACGGGTGTCCCCCGCATCACCATCGAGCCGGTGATTGGGCAGCCACATCACCCCGCCCGATACTGCCGAGGTGCCGCCGAATTTCTGCGCCTTCTCGATGATCAGAGCTTTCAGTCCCTGATCGGCAAGCCGCAGCGCCGTCATTGCCCCGGCGGCGCCCGATCCCACTACGACAACGTCGCAAGTCTCAACTTCTGCCACTCAAATCCTCCCGGCTTCCCTAACCCGCGCTGTGCGGCTATCGGCCACTACATAATGCTAAAGGTCATGTTGCGACGGCTGGACTTTCGCTGCAAGCATGGATTGTGAGACGGTAGATCGAAATGAGCGACAAAACGTACATTGAAGCGGCAAAGCTGGACGAAGTGCCCTCCGGGACCAAGAAGCTGGTCACGCTGAACGGGATCGAAGTGCTCGTGTGCAACAGCAAGGACAAGCTTTACGCGGTGCGCAACCTGTGCAGCCACGCCCACGAAAAGCTCGACTGCGGACGGATGAAGAATGGCTGGATATCCTGCCCGGTGCATGGCGCAAGATTTGATTTGGAATCGGGCGCTGCGATGAACCCGCCGGCGGTGATGCCGTTAGAAACCTATCCGGTGCGCGTTGTCGGCGATACGATCGAGGTTGAAATATGAGCGATACTGCCCACCTCACCGTGCTCCGCGCGGAAGTCCGCAGTTGGCTCGCCGCAAACGCCCCGAAGGGCTGGCGCGAGGCCTATGCTGGCATGACTCATGCTGAATTCGCCCAGGCCCAGCGCGACTGGTTTCAGGCGCTGGTTCGGGGCGGCTATGCCATCCCTCACTGGCCAAAGGAATGGCCCGGCGGCGGGCGCAGCCTCGCCGAACAGAAGGTGATCTACGAAGAGTTGGCAATGGCCGATTGTCCGCGCTTGCTGCTATCGTTCGTCTCGACCTATCATGCCGCCTCGACCCTGATGGAATGCGGCAATGATGCGCAGAAGGCGCGCTACCTGCCACGCATCCTCGAAGGCGAAACCTGGTGCCAGGGCTTTTCCGAACCCGGCGCGGGATCAGACCTTGCCTCGCTCAAGTGCAAGGCCGAGCGCCAGTCGCGTCCGGGCGGCGATGTCTATGTCATCAACGGCCAGAAAGTCTGGTCGACCATGGCGCAATATGCCGACAAATGTCTGCTACTCGTGCGCACCAACAGCGATGGCGCAAAACAGGCCGGGATCACCTTCCTGCTGATGGACATGAAGGCCAAGGGCGTCACGGTGAAGCCGATCAATCAGATCCAGGGCGATCAGGAATTTTGCGAGATGTTCCTCGACGATGTCGAGGTCCCCGTGGAAGAACGCGTCGGCGAGGAGAATGCCGGCTGGGCGGTGGCACAGGCAACACTATCGTCCGAGCGCGGACTCACCCTGATGGAACTTTCCTACCGGATGCGCGGTGCGCTGCGCCGGGTCGCCGATTTGATCCGCCAGCATGGCCGTGAAGAAGATCAGGGTATAATGCGTGATTTCGGGCAACTCGTCGCCCGGGTCGATAGCGCCTGCGCCATTGCCGATGGGTTCCTGCTCAACCGCATGAACGGGATCGAACGGCTTGGCGATGCGTCAGTGGTCAAGAACACCTACAGCCGCGTGCTGCGCGAATATTCGCTGCTCGGCCTGCGGCTGGGCGGGCTGGACGAACAATATCGCAATGCCATCACCTATGGCGATCTCAACACCGGCAACTGGATGGCCGATTTCATGAACAGTTACGCCTGGACCATCGCCGGGGGCAGCGAGGAAGTGCAGCGCAATATTGTATCCGAAAGGATGCTCGAAATGCAGCGCGAGCCGAAGGGGTGGGTAGCATGATCGAACTTTCCGAGCTGCGCGACGCCGCGAGCAAGGCCTTCCCCGCCGATCAGATCCGCCCGCCCCGCGATGCGGCCTGGCGACTTGCCGCCGAAATGGGCTGGCTGATGATGCCCGTGGCCGAAGAAGTCGGCGGACTTGGCCTTGGCCGTGATGCCACGGCTGCAATCGTTCAGGAAATGGGCCGGGTCCTCGGCACTGCGCCGCTCATCCCGGCGCTGATGACCGTGCAGGCCCTCGGCAGCGCCAGCGAGCTCGCCGACCAGCAGGACTGGATCGACCGCGCTTGCGCTGGCGAATATATCGCCATGAACCTCGATCGCGCAACGATTGCGCTGGGCATTGGCGATGTTCTCGATGCCCTTCTTCCCGCCGTGCCCGATGCCGACATGGCCAGCCACACATTGGTATTCGGCCCGGATTTCTGCGCACTGGTGCCACTTGACGCGCCCGGCGTAACCGTCACCGAACGCCTGCTGTGGGACGAAAGCCGCCGCCTGTTCGATGTCACTGTGAAGGGCCACGCAATCGCGCCGGGCATGTTCCTTGCCAAGGGGACCGCTGCCACTGAGATTGGCGACCGGCTGCGGGCTGATCTGGTGCTGGCCATCGCAGCCGACAGCCTCGGCGGCGCGGCGGCCTGCCTCGCCATGACTGTCGAATACCTCAAGACCCGGCGCCAGTTTGACCGTCCGCTCGCCATGTTCCAAGCGCTCAAGCACCGTTGCGCCGATCTCAAGATCGATCTCGACGCTGCCGATGCCCTGCTATGGTCGCGCGCTGCCGACGATAGCGCGACCATCGCGGATATCGGCGCGGCCAAGGTCCTGTCCAGCGAGATATTCCGCAAGATTGCCGAAGAAGCGATCCAGTTGCACGGCGGCATCGGCCTGACGGACGAGCACAACTGCCACCTGTTCATGAAGCGCGCGATGCTGAACCTTCAGCTTGGCGGCGACCTTGACGTCTGGCGCGAGCGGGTGGGGCGGCAGGCTTTGGCGGACTACGTCTAGGCCCGCATCAAACCTCCGCCGTCCACGTTGATGACCTGCCCGGTAATGAAGCTGCCCTCGTCCGCCATCAGCAGCGCGCCCATCGCAGCAATGTCGCGGGGCTCGCCGAGACGGTTCTTGAACAGGTTGGTGTCGTAGAAGCCCTGGACGACATCCTCTGGCAACTGCTCATAGAACCGGCCATGCGCGATGACGCCGGGCGAAATGACATTGGCGCGGATGCCCTGCGGCCCGAACGCGCGCGCGACATGACGCATCAGGGCGTGCAGTGAGACCTTGCTCATCGCATAGGCCAGCCGCACCACTTCACCTTGGTAAGCCGCGCCCGAGCTGGTGTAGACCATCGCCCCGCCGCCGCGCTTGATCATGTGCGGCAAAGCATGGCGGGTGCACAAAAGAAAGCCGCGCGAATTGACTCGCATGACTTCGTCCCAGACTTCCATTGGCATGCCAAGGATATCAGTGCCGCGCTCGCCTGCGGGGAAAGTCGCGTAGTTGGCGTGAAATCCATCGAGCCCGCCATAGGTGGCAACCGCCAGATCGACGATTGCCTTGATCGAATTCTCATCGCCGCCATCAAGATGGCTGCCAGTTGCAGCGGCCCCAATCGAGGTCGCCACCGACTTGGCCCGGTCACCGTCGATATCGCCGAGCACCACCAAGGCCCCTTCAGCACAATAGCGCCGCGCGAGTTCGTCACCTATTCCGCCCGCGCCAGCCACGACAATAACCTTGCCTGATAGTCTTGGTTGCATTGTTTCCTCCTCCGGATTTTCGCTCAAGTGGCGCTGGCCTCCAAGCGCGCTACCGCGAGAGCGCGCAAATCGTTGGTCTTGATCATCTCGTTGCCGGTCAGCGCGAAATCCTCGTCGGTTAGAAACAGCACTCGGCACGGGACCTTCGTGGCAAGTACCGTCGGCCTGCGAGGGAGTTCCAATTAACAGGTGAAAGTCGGAGCAGGAATAGTCTAGTGTCGCGTAATACAAAAAACGGGAGAGTGGAAATGGCAAATCTGGCGAGGCTGCTGAGCGGAAAGGGCATCGAAACGCTCGCAATCGAAGACGCCCCAATCCCTGAGCCCGGCCCCGGCGAGGCTTTGGTCCGCCTCCACGCCGCAACGCTCAATTTCCGCGACCTGATCATGGCGAAAGGCCTGATCCCGGGCATCGCCAAGGAGCCCGACCTGGTGCCGCTGTCATGCGGCGCGGGCGAAGTCGTTTCGGTCGGCAACGGGGTAACCCGGGTCAAGCCCGGCGACCGGGTGACCCCGATTTTCACGCTTGGCTATATCAGCGGACCTCAGACGACGTACGACATGCTCGGCGGTTCGGTCGACGGCGTGGCGCGGCAATATGCGGTGTGGCCAGCGGAAAGTCTGGTGCTCAATCCCGACGAGCTCGGCGATCTCGAAGCCGCGGCGCTGACCTGCGCCGGGCTGACGTCATGGTCCGCCCTGACTGCCTTCCGCCCGACCCAGCCTGGTGAATGGGTCCTCGCCCACGGCACTGGCGGCTGCTCGATCGCCGCGCTGCAATTCGGCAAGGCGATGGGCTGCAATGTCGCGATCACCTCGTCGTCAGACCGCAAGCTCGCGCGCGCCAAGTCGCTCGGCGCGGATCTGACCATCAACTACAAAACCACTCCCGGTTGGGCCGATGCGATCCGCCAGGCGCTCGGCGGTGCCAAGGTGGCGAATGTCATTGACACTGTCGGTGCCATACAGTTCGACGACAATGCTTCGCTGCTGGCCGATGGCGGCCAGCTCTCGGCTATCGGCATGCTGGGTTCCGACTTCAGCTGGTCGGTGCCCAATCCCACTGTCACGCTTGCCCCGGTATCGGTCGGCAACCGCGACGGCCATGAAGCAATGTTGCGCTTCATTGTACAGCACCGCATCAAGCCGGTGGTCGATGTGGTATTTGATCTGGAGCGGATTCAGGATGCCTATCGCTGCGCCGAGAGCAACCAGTTCTTTGGCAAGGTCGGGGTCAATCTGTGGTGAGGTGAAGGCCCCTAACCTGTCTTCATGCCTTGCATCTGCTTGGCATCCAGCAGTTTGAAGATCGCGTCGACCGAGGCGACGGTGCGCTCGTCCGCCACGATCAGGCCGCGCATGAAAACCATGCTGGAGGTCTTACGCACGACTTCGGGCTGGCAGGTAATCAGTTCGCCGATACGTGCGGCCGCAGTGAACTGGACTGCCAGTTGTGCAGTAACGAACATTGCGGTGCCGCCGGTCGCGTGGCCGACGCCAATGCCCATCGCCATGTCGGCAAAGGTCATCATCGCGCCGCCATGGACGATGCCGAGATTGTCATTGGCAAGGTGCTCCTGCGCCAGCAGCGCAGCCGTCACCTTGCCATCGATCTGCTTGACGAAGGTCGGCCCGATTGCTGCGGAATAGCGCACCGCAGGCACCCGCTTCCAGCCCTCGGCCAGCATTGTTGCCTCATCCATGTGTCAGATCGCCTGATTATCCAGCCCCGCCGCGTGCTTCGCCGCGATGAAACCGAAGACCATCGACGGCCCGACCGAGGCCCCTGCGCCCGGATAGACCCGGCCCATCGGCGAGGCGGTTGAAACCCCGCAGGAATAAAGCCCCTCGATCACCGAGCCATCGGCCTTGACCACCCGCGAATTGATATCGGTGACGACGCCGCCATAGGTGGAAACATCGCCCGGGATCACTTCAACCGCGTAGAACGGACCCTTGCCGAGCGGGCCCAATGTGGGGTTTGGCTTGTGGAAGGGATCGCCGAGATACTGGTCATAGAAGCGCACGCCGCGCTGGAAATCCTCGTCAGCGCCGCGCGACATCATGTCGTTCCAGTGATCGACCGTGGCCTTCAGCACTGCCGGATCGGCGCCGATTTTGACAGCCAGTTCCTCGACAGTGTCGGCGACTTTCAGGTAGCCGGTTTCGAACCAGTCCTTCGGCTTCTTCTTGATGCCGACGCTGCCGCCAAGCGCATATTCCTCCATGAAACTGCCATCCATGATCGCCCAGCTGGGATTGGCATTGCCGCGCTTCAGCATGGTCTCGCAGTAAAGCTCGTAGGAGCAGCTTTCATTCATGAAGCGCACGCCGGCCTGATCGACCAGGATTGCGCCCGGCTTGGCAGTCACGGCCTGCATGCCGGCGAAGACATAGTCCTTTTCCCAGCCCGGAGTGAGCGTGCCGGGGAAGCCGACCATCTCGTCCATCTGCGCCAGAACCCCGCCGATCCGCTCCATTTCCTGGTGCAT
>JBDSSP010000066.1:0-7677 GCA_039928735.1 Novosphingobium sp.
CTCGGCACACCGCTGGTGGCCCCCGGCTTCGAGCGCGCCTTCTGGCACAGCCTTCTGGAATGGGCCGACCGCACGGCCGGCAACGCGCTGTTCCTCCACCTCTCTGGCCTGCCGCTCGATGGACCAATGCATCAGGCGCTGTCCGAAGTTGCCGCCGAAACGGGCCGCGCGTCCGGATTGGTCTTCCGCGAGGAGCGGGCCATGCTGACAGCCGGCAAGACCCCCGAAGAATATTTCACTGCCGCGCTGTCTGGCAAGAAGCGCAAGGAACTGCGCCGCCAGCTGACCCGGCTGTCCGAACAAGGCCCAGTCAATTTTGTCCGCCAGGCCGATAGTGACGGCCTCGGCGAATGGATCGATCACTTTCTGGCCCTCGAAGCTTCCGGCTGGAAAGGCGAGGCCGGGTCCGCGCTGGCCCAGCGCGAGACCACCGCGGCGCTGTTCCGGCAAAGCCTTGAAGGCGCAGCCGCGCATGGCCGACTCGAACGGCTGTCGCTGACTCTCGATGGCCGCCCGATTGCGATGCTCGCCAACTTCATCACTGCGCCCGGCGCATTCAGTTTCAAGACCACCTACGACGAGGCCTATGCACGCTTTTCGCCCGGCGTCCTGCTGCAGTGCGAGAACTTGCTGATGCTGGACCGCACCGACGTCGCCTGGACCGACAGCTGCGCCGCCGAAGATCACCCGATGATCGACCACATCTGGCGTGAACGCCGCGTCTTGGGACGGGTCTCAGTCGCCATCGGCGGCAAGCTGCGCCGGGGCCTGTTTGCCCGATTGCTGAAGTTCGAGCTGCGACGCAGTAAAATTAGCCCGACTCCCCCTGCGGTTTGACAATCCCCGCCAACCGGGTGCATCCCGTCCTGTCGCGGCAACAGGCTGGGAATAGCAGGCAACAGGCGCGGAGGAACATCGCATGAAATACATGCTTACCTGGAACGAGCGTTCGCAAGGCTCGCCGCTTGAATATGAGAACGCCCAGCGGCGCATTCTCGATGTATTCCAGCGCTGGGAACAGCCGGCCAATTTCAAGATCGAGATGTTTGTGATCCGCGTCGGCGATTGGGGCGGCTATATGTTGGTCGATTGCGACGATCCGCTTGAACTGCACAAGCTTGCGACGATGCTGCCGGCTTTCTCGTTCGACGTGCGGGTTGTCGTCCCCATCGCCGATGCCATCCGCGGCGAACTCGAGGTCATGGACTGGCGCGACAAGCTGACATTCGACTGAGCTGCCGCCTCAAGCGGCGCCCTCCCCGCGCATCTCGGTGACGATATCCCACACCGCAATGAACAGCGCGGCGATGATCGGCCCGACGATGAAACCGCTGAGGCCAAACAGCTCGAGCCCTGCCACCGTGCCAATCAGCACAACGAAATCGGGCAGCTTGGTGTCCTTGCCGACCAGAATCGGGCGCAGTAGATTGTCGATCAGACCGATCACGAACAGCCCGCAGAACACCAGCACCGATCCTTCCCAGATCGAGCCGGTGACCAGCAGATAAATCGCCACCGGCACCCAGATGATGCCCGTGCCGACTGCCGGGACCAGCGAGAAAAAGCCCATCAGCAAGCCCCAAAGCAGCGCCGGTTCGATCCCCAGTAACCAAAATATAAGTCCGCCGACGATGCCCTGCATCACCGCGACCAGCACCGTGCCCTTCATCGTCGCGCGCACCACGCGAATGAAGTTGTCGATCAACTGGTCGCGCAAGTGAGCGCGCAGCGGCAGTGACTGGCTGAACCTGCGGCCAAGGCGGTCGCCGTCGCGCAGCAGGAAGTAGGTGAGATAGAGCATGACGCCGAGGTCCGCGAGGAAAGCCAGCGCGCCCTGCCCCACGGTCAGCGCGCGGGTGGCGAAAGTGCCGAGTCCAGCCGACAGACCGCTCCGCACCATTGCGCGCAGGCGTTCCGCATCCATCAGGTCATAAGTAGCGGCTAGCCGGGTGATCGAGCGGGGCAAGGAACGGGCCAGCTTGGCTACTATGGCGGCGAAATCGATCTTGCCCGATTGCAACTTGGCATAGAGTCCGGCGGCCTCCTGGGTCAGGCTCGCCCCTAGGAGAATGGCCGGCAGAATCACCAGGGCGAGGATGATCAACAGCGTCAGCGCTGCGGCCAGTCCCTCGCGCCCGCCCAGTCGCACGGCGAGCCTGCGGTATACCGGGCCGAACACGATCGCTGCCACCAGTCCCCACATGATCGCGCCGAAATACGGGGTCAGCAGCCAACCAAAGGCCAGGGTAACGGCCAGCAGCAACACGGCGAAACCGGCGTCCTCGGCAGTCCATCCGCGAATTTGCTTGCCGGTCATGCCCCGATACTAGCCGCGTGGATGGTAAAAGTCATACACTGTCTGGGCCACCGCCGCGCTAACTCCCGGTGCACGTTGCAAATCTGCGAGGCTGGCCGCGCGCACACCTCCAGCCGTGCCGAAATGCAGCAGCAGCGCGCGCTTGCGAGCGGGGCCGATGCCCGGCACTTCGTCAAGCGGAGAGGCGCTGATCGCCCGGCTGCGCTTGTCGCGGTGCGCGCCGATCGCAAAGCGGTGGACTTCGTCGCGCAGCCGCTGGAGATGGAACAGCAGCGGCGAATTTACCGGCAGCATCTTCTCGCGCCCGTCGGCGAAGTGGAACACTTCGCGACCTTCGCGACCATGGTGCGGCCCCTTGGCAATCGCGATCAGCGGCACATCCTCGACGCCCAGCTCCTCAAGCGCATCCTTCACTGCCGACATCTGGCCCTTGCCGCCATCGATCAGCACCAGATCGGGCCACATGGCGCTATCGCGGTCGGGATCCTCTTCCATTACGCGCGCAAAACGCCGGGTCATCACTTCGCGCATCATGCCGAAATCGTCGTTGGTCTGCGCGGTCTTGATGTTCCACTTGCGGTATTGGCCCTTGAGGAAACCCTCTGGCCCCGCCACCACCATTGCGCCAAGTGCATTGGTGCCCTGGATATGGCTGTTGTCGTAGATCTCGATGCGCTGCGGCGGCTCGGCCAGTTCGAGGAATTCGGCCAGCTCGCGGTTGAGCCGCGCCTTGGTGCCGCTCTCCGCCAGCCGCCGCTCGAGCGCTTCCCGGGCATTGCGCTGGGCCTGTTCCATGATCCGCCGCCGGTCACCGCGCTGGGGCACTGAAATCTCGATCCTGCCCCCCGCTCCGGCACGGAACGCCTCGGCCAGCAGCTCCGCCTCGGGCAGTTCGCGATCGACCAGGATGCACCGCGCAGGCGGCACGTCTTCATAGAATTGCGCGAGAAAGCTGGTCAGCACTTCGGACTCTTCCAGCCCTTCGGTATGGCTCGGGAAGAAGGCGTGGTGGCCCCAATTCTGCCCGCCGCGAATAAAAAAGGCCTGCACCGCGACCTGCCCACCGTGGCTGTGTAGGGCAAACACATCGGCATTGCCCAGCCCCTCGGCATTGATCGCCTGGCTGCCCTGGATGAATGTCGCGGCGCGCAGCCGGTCGCGCAGCATAGCGGCGCGTTCGTAATCGAGCGCTTCTGCCGCCGCCTCCATCTGCGCCGACATTTTCGCCTGCACTGCCTGGCTCTTGCCGCCGAGGAACTGGCGCGCCTCATCGACCAGTTCGGCGTAGTCCGCCTCGCTGATCCGCTCAACGCAAGGGGCCGAGCAGCGCTTGATCTGGTAGAGCAGGCAGGGCCGGTCGCGGCGGGAGAAAAAACTGTCGGTGCAACTGCGCAGCAGGAACAGTTTCTGCAGCGCGTTGATCGTGGTGTTGACGCTGCCAGCACTGGCAAACGGCCCGTAATATTCGCCCTTGGCTCGCCGCGCGCCGCGATGCTTCATGATGCGCGGGAACGTATGATCGGCGCGCAGCAGGATGAACGGGAAGCTTTTGTCATCGCGCAGCAGCACATTGTAGGGCGGGCGATAGCGCTTGATCAGCTGCGCTTCGAGCAGCAGCGCCTCGGCTTCGGAATTGGTGGTTACGATGGTCAGGGCGCGGGTCTGGCTGACCATGCGGCGCAGCCGGTTCGGCAACCTGTCGACCTGAACGTAGTTCGCGACGCGATTTTTGAGCGCCCGCGCCTTCCCGACATAGAGCACGTCGCCGCGCGCATCGCACATCCGGTAGACGCCGGGGCGCGACGGCAGGGTCGCCAGCACCTCGCGGATCGCGGCCACGCCGGCGTCAATATCCGGCTGGCCGCTACCCTTCAACGTATAGGACGCGCGATCTTCGTTGAAGCGTTCGGCACCATTGGGATTGGCCGGGGTTCCTGCAGGCGTGCGCGACATTTGCGGGAAGATAGGGCATTGCGGCCAGCTTGAGGAGAGCCTCCCTCAGAAAGTCTTGCGCAGATCGATTCCGATCATCCGTCCGCGCGGATCGAGATAGTCAGCCTGATAACTGAGCGGAGTCGCCCCGGTGGCATCGGTCACCTTGCTGCGCAAATCGAACAGGTTGTCTACCCGCAGGTTGAGCCGCATGCCCTTGAAGAAGGGGGAGATGTCCGTCAGCCGTTTCTGCGCGCCCAGTTCGATGAACATCCGCACGTTGACCTTGAACACCGAGCCGAAGCGCAGGTCGGACGTGCCCGGGGCACCGCTGGCCCGCAGGTGGGTCGGCGCGTTCCAGTTGCCGTTCAGCCGCAGGCCAAATCCCCGGTAGAAACCGCCGCCTTCGAACTCCACTGCATGGCGCGCCACCCCTCCGCCGGAGAGTGCATCGCCGCCCAGCAGATCAAGCACTGGTCCACCCGGAGCAACGATAACGCCCTCGTCGAAGCGGACGGTGTGATAGATCGCCAGGTTCCAGCGCCCGCGCCCCGCTCCCGGTGGCCCGCCGCCCGGCCCGCCAAAACCGCCTCTTCCGCCCAGCCCTCGCGCACCGACTCCTACGCCCCCGCGGCCACCCGCGCCGCGAGCTCTCTGACCACCGCCAGGCCGTCCGAAGCTTCCGAACGGAGCGCTTTCGCCACCAGCCGGGGCCTTGCCGAACTGGCCGCCGATATTGATGCCCAGCCGCAGCCGCGAACCCGAGGTCTCGCTGAACGTCACTGGCCGCCGGTCGATTGCAATCAGCCGCCCACTCGCATCGCGCACCGCCCGCCCCGGAAAGGCCGCCTCGATGGCGGGAGTCAGCAGCGGAAAGGCGGCAGTGACATCGCTCGACCGGTTGCGGAAATATTCGGCGATGAGACTGCTGTTCTTGATAAAGGGCAACTGCCAGTTCGCCGAAAGCTTGATATCGCGCTGCGTCTCGCGCCGCAGCAAGAGGTTGCCGCCCGAAGTTAGCGTCACCTGCCGCGTCTCGCCGCGCGCAAAATCAAAGACAATCTCGTTGAGCGACTGGATCTGCGGGCCGCCAAGGTCGCTCAGTCCCGGCGCGGCCTGGTTGACGATATAGCTTGCCTGCAATGACAGTTTCTCGGTCGGCCCCCAGGTCAGCCCAGCGCTCCAGTCGGTCAGCGTGCCGAAATCGGAAAGGTGGTCGAGCCCGGCGCTGACATTGAGCGTGAGATCGCCAATCCCCTCGAGCGCATGCTCCTTGCGGCTGGCGATCGGCAGCGAGAGGTTGAGCCCCGCGCTGGCATCGCCGCGCCGCAGCCGGGTTTCGGCCCCGGATTGGCGCGTGTCGCTGCTGACGATGCCGGTATAGGCAAAGCCCGCTTTGAGCGTCGCGCCGACATCGCCGGCGGGCAGGCGCAACGGTGACCCACTGAACGTCAGCAAGGTGCTGGCCCGGTCGCTGACATAATGCGCGCGGTCGGCACCGGCATTGGCCACGGCAGGCAGCGGCGCATCGAGCGCCAAATCCCCCGCCGCCGCTGCCGCGACCAGGCCTGAGACATCGGCCCGGCGGTCGATTGTGCTGTTGGTCACGGCATGGCCGGCATCGAGCGTCAGCGACAGGTTCCAGTTGCCCAGCTTGCGGTTGAACCCGCCGCCGCCTTCGATGGTTTGCGTCCGGCTGACCCGTGCGAGCGGATCACCCAGCGTGCGCAGCCGCACCGCGCCGCCGGGCGCCGTCAGCACGAAACTGTCGAGGCCCGACAAGGTCCGGCTGTCGTTCTGGCTCAGCGAGGCATTGAGGCTCAGCGAACCATCCATGCCGCGCGAGCCGAAGCCTGTCGACCAGGTGCCACTCAGCCCGATGTCACGGGTATCGGGCAGCAAGGTGCGAAACTGCGCCGGGCCGGGGTCTCCCGCGACGATCGGCGCAACCGCCAGGGCCGGAATAACCGGGCGTTCGGACTCGGTGAGCAGGCTGGTATTGTTGGTATACAGGTTGAGATTGAGCCGCTTGGCGCCCGTTATCCGTTGCAATGTCGCCTGCAACTCGCTTTCGCCCAGCCCGCCATGGGTCGAACCATTATATTCGCCGCGCACCATCTTGCTGGCGAAATTGTCCTTGAGAATGAAATTGACCACGCGCTGATTGGCCGAATAGCCATACCGCAGCGCCACTTCCTCGGGCAGCACTTCCATCCGCCGGATCGCTTCTGGCGGGAAATTGGCCATTTCGCGGAAGTTGCCGATGCGCTGGCCATTGATCAGGATCACCGGAAAACCGCCCCCACGCCCGCGCCCGCTGCCAGTCTGCGGCGCGACTGCGGTGAGCAATTCGGCGAGCGACGAAGTGCCATAAGCCGAAATATCGGCTTCATCGAGCGTCACGATGGGGGGCTGAGCAGCTTCAACCTGGCCCATCAGGCGCGAAGCGATCACCAGGATTTCGCCGTTGCGGGCGATGGGATCCTCGGCGTCAGGATCAATCACATCAGCATCGGCCGAGGGGGCGTCTGGCACGGCGGGCACGTCCGGACCGGCGGGCGGGGCCTGCTGGGCCAGGACTGGGCTTGCAATCAAAACAACGAGAAAAGCGAACATCTGGCGCAAAATCATTCTCCGGTCGCCAATCCCCGCACCCTTTCCCACACAGTGGCTGGGCAGATGCAACAAGCGAATTCACTTTGCAAATAAAGCCGGGTAACCATTTGTCTCAGGCTGATTCCTGCCCGGTGAACCGCGAATCCCGCCAAGGCTTCCCTTTTGCCCATGCCAAGGCTATGGCCCGCCCCGGACGAAACCCGAAAACAACGGAAATCAAGCGCCCATGGCGAAAGAAGAACTGCTAGAAATGCGCGGGTCAGTGGTCGAGCTGCTGCCCAATGCCATGTTTCGGGTCCGGCTGGAAAACGATCACGAAATCCTGGGCCACACTGCCGGCAAGATGCGCAAGAACCGCATCCGGGTTCTGGTGGGCGATGAAGTCCTCGTCGAACTCACGCCTTACGATCTGACCAAGGGACGGATCACCTATCGCTTCATGCCCGGTCGCGGCGGTCCCGGCCAGTTCGGCTGAGCGCTGCCGGCCTTGGCCAAGTGCCCGCCCCGCAACTGATCCTCGCCTCGGCCAGCCCTCGCAGACAGGAATTGCTGGCCAGACTGGGAGTCACCCCTACCGCGATCAGCGCAGCCGATATCGACGAAACGCCTGCCCGGGCAGAGCTGCCGCGCGTCTATTCCCAACGCATGGCGCGCGAGAAGGCACTGGCGGTCGCCGGGGGCGATGCGCATGTGCTGGCCGGCGACACAGTCGTGGCGCTGGGTCGCCGCATTCTCCCCAAGGCCGAAGACGCAGCCACCGCGCGCCAGTGCCTCACACTCCTCTCGGGACGCCGCCATCACGTGCTTTCTGC
>JBDSSP010000067.1:0-24522 GCA_039928735.1 Novosphingobium sp.
GCGGCGGCGCGCTCCACCAGATCGGTGAGGACGTATCCGAGCGTCTCGATGTCGTGCCGACCACCTTCCGCGTTCTCGTCACCCGCCGCCCGCGCTACGGCTGCCGCTCGTGCGAGAGCGCGGTCGTGCAGGCGCCAGCGCCGGCGCGGATCGTCGAGGGCGGCATTCCCACCGAGGCGCTGATCGCGCAGATCCTGGTCGCCAAGTACGCCGATCACCTGCCGCTCTATCGCCAGGCGCAGATCTATGCCCGCCAAGGCATCCAGCTCAACCGTTCGACCCTGGCTGACTGGACCGGGCGCGCCGCCTGGTACCTTCGCCCGTTGCGCGATCATATTCTTGAACGGCTCCGACGATCCGACCGGCTGTTCGCCGACGAGACGACAGCGCCAGTGCTCGATCCCGGGCGGGGTCGGACCAAGACCGGGCAGCTATGGGCTTATGCCCGTGACGATCGTCCAGGGGGCGGCGGTGATCCGCCGATGGTCGCCTACGTCTACGCCGCGGACCGCAAGAGCGAGCGGGCAGAAGGGCACTTGGGCAGCTTCGCAGGCATCCTGCAGGTCGATGGCTATGGCGGCTACGCCGCGCTCGCCAAGCGCCGGCAACAGATCAGCCTCGCCTTCTGCTGGGCGCATGTCCGGCGCAAGTTCTACGAGCTGGCCCACACCTCGCCGGTCGCAACGGAGGTGCTGCGCCGCATCGCCCTGCTCTATGCCATCGAGGAAGAGGTTCGCGGATCCTCTGCCGAGCAGCGCCGGCTTGTCCGGGGCGAGCGCAGCCGCGTCATAGCGGACGACCTGCGTCAGTATCTCGATGCCAGGGGCCGCCAGGCCAGCGCAAAATCCAAGCTCGGCGAAGCGATCCGCTACGCGCTCACCCGCTGGGACGGGCTCTCCCGCTTTCTCGACGATGGCCGCATCGATCTCGACAACAACGCCGTCGAACGCTCGATCCGCCCGCTCGCGCTGAACCGCAAGAACGCCCTGTTCGCCGGCTCCGACGAAGGCGGCGACAACTGGGCGGTGATCGCCACGCTCATCGAAAACTGCAAACTCAGCGGCATCAACCCTCACACGTGGCTGACCAAAACCCTCTCCAGCCTCGCCAACGGCCATCACGCCAACCGCGTCGACCAGCTCATGCCCTGGGCCGCCGTGACCTGAAAACACCGGTTACGATCAAGGACATGATCGCAGCGGCGGACTTGCCGTGGGCAGATCAAGGTCGCGCAGTCTTTGGAGATGGCAGTGGTGGTGATGGTGCCTTAGCTCCGCCAAGGCGACGTTGCGCGAAGCTAGTTGGATGTCCTCTTAGGTAGGGTCGTTCGTTTTCACCCCCGCCAACTCCGGCAGACGTCGGCTGAGCATCAGCCCAGCTTGCGTACACGGCCGTTGAAATCGCGCTTGCCGATCTCGACGCCTTTCATCCGCAGGATGTCGTAGGCCGTCGCCGAATGGAAATAGAAGTTGGGCTGCGAGAAGGAGAGCAGGAACTCTTCGGCGCGAAAATCCAAGCGATTGGTGCCGAATTCGAAGCGCATGTCGCGGCCGATGAAGGTTTCCACCTCATCCGGATCGACCGCTTCCAGCGCCGCGACCGCTTCTGCCACACGCTCGCGCAAAGCGTCGAAGCTGGCGGGCGGTGTGGACGTATCGGGGGAGAAAACACCCTTGCGCACGCCCTCGATCGCGCCGATCGAATGGACTGTGGCCGATTTTACCTGATATGCGAAGGGCAGCATGTCATCTGCCAACCGCGCCTGGATCAGCGCTTCGGGCTCCAGGCGTTTTTCACTGCAGAAGGTTTCCGCCTTGCCGATCAGCCGGGAAACCGATCCAAGGATCTGCAGATAGGAGGGGATTGTTGCGGCATAGAGCGTGAAGGCCATGTTTTCACTCCGGCGAGCTAGCGATCAGCCCCGCCAATTAGTCGGGAACAGGCGCCGCAGCGCCTCCACCTTGGGCCGATCATTTACGATGATATAGGGATAGTTGGGATTGCGGGCCATGAAATCCTGATGATGGGCTTCGGCTGGATAGAAGGCTTTGTTCATCTCGATCCGGGTCGCGATTGGCCGCGCAAAGACATGCGCTGAGGTGAGCTGGGCAATAAAGGCGCGAGCCACCTGTTCCTGCGGGGCAGACGCCGGGAAGAGTGCGCTGCGGTATTGCGTGCCAGTGTCCGGCCCCTGGCGATTGACCTGGGTCGGATCGGCAACGACCGAGAAATAGATCCGCAGCAGATCGGCGTAGTTGACCTGCGCGGGATCGAACACCACCCGCACCGCTTCCGCATGGCCAGTGGTGCCGCTAGACACGGTTTCATAGTCGGCGGCGACCGCCGAGCCGCCGGCGTAACCCGAAGTGGCGCTGATGACGCCCTTCACATGCGAAAATACGCCTTCCACGCCCCAGAAGCAGCCGCCAGCAAACACCGCAGTCTCATGATGTCCTGTCACAGGCTCGGACATCGCCGCGGCCGGCACCTTCAGCTCCGCAGCGCTGCCAGCGCCCATGAAAGCGAACAGCGAAGCTCCCGCGACAAGGGCTAACACAATCGGGGTGATACGTGACATGGCACAACTCCTTAGGGGATCCTGTCTCTATATACGTTCGATAACCGCGGATGGTTACGGAGGACGTTCTAAATCCCGATGACCGCGTCTCAGGTCGGTCTTGGCTGGTGCGCCGAGTCGGCGGCGGCGAGGTCGAAGCGGTCGGCGTTCATCACTTTGGTCCATGCAGCGATGAAGTCGCGTGCGAACTTCTCCTCGTTGCCCTGCTCGGCGTAGACCTCGGCGGTTGCGCGCAGTTGGCTGTTGGATCCGAATATCAGATCCGTCCGCGTCGCACGCCACTTCTCCTGCTGGCCGCCGCGATCGTAGCCGATGAACTCCTCGTCACCGCTTGTATCGACCACCTTCCAGAATGTGTCGTTGTCGAGCAGATTGGCGAAGAAGTCATTGGTCAGCTGTCCGGGCCGGGTCGTGAACGCGCCATTGCTGGCGCCACCATGATTTGCACCCAGCACACGCAGTCCTCCGAGCAACACCGTCATCTCAGGCACCGATAGCCCGAGCAGCGAGGCGCGATCGAGCAGCAGCTCCTCGGTTTTTACACTATGCTTGGTTGCGAGGTAGTTGCGGAAGCCGTCCGCTCTGGGCTCCATTGCCTCGAAACTCTCGGCGTCGGTCCACTCCTGCGTGGCGTCGCCCCGGCCACCGGTGAAAGGCACCACGACAGCAAAACCGGCATCCTTCGCGGCCTTCTCGACCGCCGCTGTGCCGGCGAGAACGATTGCGTCCGCCATTGACATCGACCCGCGAAGTTCGTCGATCTTTGCGAGCACAGCTGCAAGTGCAGTCGGCTCGTTGACCGCCCAGTCCTTTTGCGGCGCAAGCCGGATACGCGCACCATTGGCACCGCCGCGATGGTCAGTCTTGCGGTACGACGAGGCGGAAGCCCAGGCGGTCTTGACGAGCTGGCCGACGCTGAGCCCCGCGCCGAGAATTTTGGCCTTGAATGCCGCCACGTCGATATCAGATGGCGCGCTGCCGGCCGGGACCGGGTCCTGCCAGACGAGATCTTCCGCTGGCACCTCAGGTCCAAGATAGCGGCCCTTGGGGCCCATGTCCCGATGAGTAAGTTTGAACCAGGCACGCGCGAAGGCGTCCTTGAATGCCTCGTGATCGGCGCGGAACTTTTCCGAAATCAACCGGAATTCAGGGTCGACCTTCAACGCCATATCGGCGGTCGTCATCATTGTTGGAACCCGTATCGACGAGTTGTGCGCCGCGGGCGCCATGTCTTCGAGTTTCTGGTCGATCGGCTGCCACTGCTGCGCACCGGCAGGCGAGCGCACCAGCTCGTACTCATAGTCGAGTAGCAAGCGAAAATAATTCTCTGACCACTCGGTCGGTGTGTTAACCCACGCACCTTCGATCCCGCTGGTGATGGCATGTTCGCCGATCCCCGTCTCGTGGCCACTGGTCCAGCCGAGTCCCTGGAGCGCGATATCCGCGCCTTCAGGCGCTTCACCAACCAGACTTGCATCGCCAGCGCCGTGCGCCTTGCCAAAGGTGTGGCCCCCGGCCGTCAGCGCGACGGTCTCTTCATGGTTCATCGCCATGCGTTCGAATGTCAGCTTGATGTCGCGCGCCGATTGATGCGGGTCTGGAATTCCCCCCGGTCCTTCGGGATTGACGTAGATCAGTCCCATCTGGATTGCCGCCAACGGGCTTTCCAGTTCGAGCTGCTTGTCGGGCTGGATCCTCGTTTCAGCACCCTCGCTGACCCACAGGTCCTCGGAGCCCCAATAGATGTCGCGCTCCCCCTCATAGACGTCTTTGCGACCGCCGCCGAAGCCGAACACTGGCCCGCCCATCGACTCGATCGCGACGTTGCCAGTGAGAATGAACAGGTCGGCCCAGCTGATGTGCTGGCCATACTTCTGCTTGATCGGCCAAAGCAAGCGCCGTGCCTTGTCAAGGTTGCCGTTGTCGGGCCAGCTATTGAGCGGCGCGAAGCGCTGCTGCCCGCTGCTTGCGCCGCCGCGTCCGTCGGCGGTGCGGTACGTCCCTGCAGCGTGCCACGCCATGCGGATGAAAAAGGGACCGTAGTGGCCATAGTCCGCTGGCCACCAGGACTTGCTGTCCGTCATCAGCGCGGAAAGGTCGGCCTTGAGCGCGGCATAGTCGAGAGCCTTGAATGCCTTGGCATAGTCGAAACTGTCGCCCATCGGATCGGGCGAGATGCCGCCCTGATGGAGGATGTCCAGCGGCAAAGAGTCGGGCCACCAGTCGCGGTTGGTGCGGCCGAGCAGCGAGCGCGTCGCTCCCTTGTTCATCGGGCAACCACCTTCGGGATTGCTGGTCTTCATGTCCATGATGTTCGGCTCCTGTGATCTGAAACTCATATTAGGGGCGGGCAATGATTTGGAAAAATGATTAAATGTCGCCTTTGTAATCGCCATTATCGATTAGTCGTCGAGGCGGCAAAGCACCGATCCCAAGTCTCCCAACTCGTGATTGCCTCAGTTGAAGCCGAACCAATGAGACCCCCTTGGCCAAGACACCTAACATCGGGCAAAATGTGATGGCTATGCATTTAAACTACGTTCGACCTGAATTGCGTTCCCGCGCATTCTAGCCCTCATAAGTTACGCCCGTTTGACCGAATAGCTCCAGCGCCACGTCGCGATCGCCCATCACTGCCCGTTCGCGGCTAACCAGCGCAAAGGGCCAATCTCGGCAATTGCGGCGAAGACGAGCTCGCCGCGTCAGTTTGCATCAACCTCGTTTAAGAGTGTCGAAATGGCAGTCAGGAGTTGAGCATCGGCAAAGGGCTTCTGAAGCATCACGCTCTTCGGCACTCCCTCGATTGGCCAGTCGGATGCGCTGTCGCCCGACATATACACAATCGAAATTCGAGGCTCGAGCTCCCGGGCATGATGCGCCAATTCCCAACCGGAAGGGCCGTCGCCAAGCTTAATGTCAGTGATCAGCCCGCATATTTCCTCGTGGCGCTGTTCCAGCAACCCCATGGCCTGATCGCCAGCAGCTGCAGTCAACACCGTATAACCGCCATCCTCCAGCAAGGACTTAATTCTCATCAGGATAAGAGGCTCGTCCTCGACAGGTAGCAACACGATATCTTCTGTCATCGTTGTGCCCCAACCGCTTTCGTGTGCGGTTGCACCCCACTACGCGCGAAGCTTCAAAAAGTTCCACAATGTAGCCGCCCATGGCTTGAAAATTGGCATCGGTAGGGATGAGCTAGCTCGGAGAAATCCGGCGCTTGGCACCCATCTTAACCGATTGCCAAAGGACCAGGATGGGTCGGAACCTGCCTTTCATGCACAGCAGACTCAACGGCAGGAAAGGCCCAAGCCTGCTGGTTGGCGGCCAACCAGCGCGAAGGGCACAAGTAGGAAGCTCCTCGTCAATCAATCCGAGGTCCGCAATGGGGTGGAAGGACGAACCCGCTTCGCGGGATTGGCGCGGGGATTGAGGGTTTCACAATGACACGAGCGCTGCGACTGGATTGAGCGTCGCCCAGCATAGGCAGATCATTTCGGCTTCTTCAACCAAGAGGAGCTTACGATGAACATGCCCATTCCGTCTGCCCGGATCAGCCCGCTGCGCCAGCGCCTGATCGACGACATGACCATGCGCCGGTTTTCGCTCGATACGCAGCACGATTACATTCGCGATGTCGGGCGTCTGGCGGCGTTTCTGGGTCGCCCTCCCGATACGGCGACGGCCGAGGATCTGCGCCGGTTCCAGGTCGAGCAGCGCGATGCCGGGGTTTCGGTGCCGACCATGAACAGCATCGTCTCGGCGCTGCGGTTCTTCTTCACACACACCATCGATCGGCCGGACCTGTCGCGCAGGCTGTTCCGGGTGCGCCACCCGCGCAGATTGCCCGATGTGCTGAGTCCCGACGAGGTGGTGCGCTTGCTCGGTGCCACGACCTGCCTGAAGCACCAGGCTGCGCTGTCGGTCGCCTATGGCGCGGGCCTACGGGTTTCTGAAGTAGCGCAACTCAAGATCAGCGACATCGACAGCGAGCGGATGCTGCTGCGGGTCGAGCGCGGCAAGGGCGGGCGGTATCGCAACGCGATGCTGCCGGCCGATCTGCTGACCTTGCTGCGGCAGTGGTGGCAACAGGGGCGCCAGCAGGGCGTGATGCGCCGCGAGGGCTGGCTGTTCCCGGGTCAGGACCCCATGAAGTCAATCAGCACCAGGCAGTTGCACCGCATTGTCGTGGAGGCGGCAAAGTCAGCCGATATTGCCAAGCGGGTTGGCCCGCACACGCTTCGCCACAGCTTTGCCACCCATCTGCTGGAAGATGGCGTGGATATCCGCGTTATCCAGGTCCTGTTGGGTCATGCGAAGCTGGAGACGACCGCGCTCTACACCAAGGTTGCCACCCGTACGGTGCGCGCCGTAATCAGCCCGCTCGACAAGCTGGGTATGTTCGAGCCCGGCGAGGCAGCGCCCGACGGCTGAGGCGTGCGCGCTGACTTTGAGGTCGCCGACATCTTCCGCAGCGTTGAACCGGGATACCGGGCTGCCCATGCCGGGCATCTGAGCCTGCACCACTTGAAGGTTATGTCGGCGATCGAGACCTGCCGCACCGCAGCGCTTGGCGGTCACGTCGAAGCTTGCGAGGACTGCGGCCACTGGCGGGTGGCGTACAACAGCTGTCGCAATCGCCACTGCCCCCGGTGCCAAGGTGCGGCCGCGCGCACATGGCTGGCCGAGCGCGAGGCTGACCTGCTGCCGGTCGGCTATTTCCACGTCGTCTTCACGCTCCCCGCCGAGGTCGCCGACATCGCCTTCCACAACAAGGCGCTGGTCTACGACCTGCTGTTCCGGGCGGCTTCCCAGACCATGCTGACTATCGCCGCCGACCCGAAGCATCTCGGCGCCCGGATCGGCATTACCGCAGTGCTCCATAGCTGGGGCTCGGCGATGACGCACCATCCGCACGTCCACATGATCGTGCCGGGCGGTGGCATCGTGCCGGACGGGACGCGCTGGATATCCTCGCGTCCCGCCTTCCTCCTGCCGGTGCGCGTGCTGGGCACGCTGTTCCGTCGCCTGTTCCTTACCCGGCTGCTCGCGCTCTTCGACGCTGGCAGGCTCAGCTTCCATGGCAGCAAAGCGCATCTGAACGACCGCCGTGCCTTCCTGCGCCACCTCTCGCCGGTCAGGAAGATGCGCTGGGTCGTCTATGCCAAGCCGCCCTTTGCCGGGCCCGAGGCCGTGCTCGCTTACCTCTCGCGCTACACGCACCGGGTCGCCATCTCGAACAGTCGCCTGATCAGCTTCGACGAGGCCGGCGTCACCTTCCGCTACAAAGACTATCGCCGCGATGATGGCGAACGGCAGCGCCCCATGACGCTCAGCGCCGACGAGTTCCTCCGCCGCTTCCTGCTCCATATCCTGCCGCGCGGGTTCCACCGCATCCGCCACTACGGCCTGCTCGCCAGTTCCAGCCGCAAAGCCAATTTGGCGCTGGCCCGCACCCTGCTGGCGATCATACCCCAGCCCGACACCGAGATGCCAGAGGAACCGGACGATTTCCGCCCGCCGTGCCCATGCTGTGGCGGGCATATGGTCATTATCGAGACCTTCGAACGCTGGCGCCAGCCTCGCCCGCCACCTGCACCAACCGCTGCAACCGGGACCGCCCCGTGACCCGGCACGGACCGTCACCCCCTCACGCCGCAGCGCCCGCGCTCCGGCCAACGCCCTGGCTCGTGCGCCATGCCGCAGACAGGTGGCCGACGACCTCTCACGGCGCTCATCATTGCTCGAAAAGCCAGCCAAGGTTGCGGCAGATCCGCCCCATGACGGCCCCGCATGCCCACCCAGTGCGCGATTCAGTCGGCCTCAAATCCGACCGAAAATCATAATCCCCATAGTGCAGCGCTCGCGGCCCGCGGGTTCCTCCCTCCACGGCTTTCGTACGCCTCACGGCGCCCGAAACCCTGCAGGTGTCCGGAACGTCGGCAATTAGACGCGGAGATGGTAAAGCGGATCCTGCTCAGTTGGCAATAATTGGCCGGCAGCTGACTGGCTGCCCTCCAGGAACGAAATTAGGAAATGCTCAATGGGTCCGCCGCGCAAAGGGGATACAGATTTGGATAAGGGCATCTCTGGTGCCTCCGAGGAATGGCGCGAGAACTGGACTTTGGTCGTTGCGTCAATGGCCGGGCTTTCCTTTGCGGCGATCGCTTCTGCCTCAATTGGATTGTTTATGGAGCCGCTTGAACGCGAGTTCGGCTGGAGCCGGGCCGAAGTATCGGCGGGGCTGTCAATTTACGCGCTTGTCGCTGTGCCACTCTCGCCATTCGTCGGCGCGATGATCGACCGTTGGGGCGCACGATGGCTTGCCATTCCCGGCATGATCCTCACCGCAGCTGCCTTTGCCGGGTTCGGTCTTGCCAATGGCTCCACCGTGCAGTGGCTGGGCCTCTGGGCGATCTATTCGTTCCTGGCACTCGCCATCAGGAATACGGTCTGGACGACGGCCGTATCGAGCGTTTTCGACAGCGGCCGAGGTCTTGCCCTAGCATTCACCCTCACCGGAAGCGCCATCGCTCAGATCTTTGCTCCGTTGGCCGCGCAGCAGCTCATCGACAACTTCGGGTGGCGCAACGCCTACCTGTGGATTGGCATGGGTTGGGGCGGGATCGTTGTTGCGTTAATCGTCCCGTTTTTCTTCGATGCGCGCGACATAGACAGGAAACGAAAGGCGGCAGCGGTACCCCCCGCCAATAGGTCCGAGTCGCTGGGCCTCGCGCCCAGGGAGGCCCTGCGCAGTCCTGCTCTCTTCAGGATCGCACTCTCCACGCTGATTATCATCATTATTTTGTCCGCCATTAGTATCCACCTCGTTCCGATCCTCAATGAACGGGCAATCAGCCGCGAGACGGGGGCTCTTATCGCCGCCATGGCAGGGGCGTTCGCGATCGTCGGAAAGCTGGTGACGGGCTGGCTCTACGATCGTGGAGTAGGAGGCTGGATTAACCCCGTCAGCATGGGCTTGCCGTCGCTCGCCGCACTCATCCTTGCCACAAGCCAAAGCAATTTTCCGGCGATCCTCGTCGCGGTGGCAATCATCGGCTATGCTAATGGCGCCTTCATCCAGGTCTGCGTCTATCTCACCGGTCGTTATGGAGGAATCCGCCATTATGGTACGATTTTTGGGGTCATGGCGAGCATGATCGCATTAGGGCTTGGCGTGGGACCGGTGATATCGGGACTGATCTTCGATTCTGCCGGCAACTATATGCCGCTGCTGATGGGCGCGATTCCCGCTGCCATAATCGGAGGTCTGCTGGTCGCTGGGCTCGGCCCCTATCCGGTCTGGGAGAGGCCGCCGGCGTCTAAAGGGGAATCGGCCCCTCCGGAGCCTCGTCGATAGAATCAACTGGACCAGCGACAGGGCTTATGAAGCCTGTTTCTCGAAAACGGGTACGCAGCAACTTCCGTCGGTGCAGTATGCGGGGTCATTTGGAGTCGGCGGAGAGCGATCGAGCGATGCCAATCCGGTCGGTGCGACAGTTGGGTGATTTGTCTCGTCGAACGCAAGGCTGTCTTCGATGGCCGTGCCCCGGCCTAGCGTCACGCCGAAAGCACAATATTGCGCAAACGCCGTCAGCTTGGCAGCCTCCTCCTCGGTGAATTCACCCGTGATCTCGGCGATCTTTTCTACCTGCGTGATTGGCTGGCTGGGGTCGACAGGGAGCTGAGTGCGCACCCGCACTGAAACGGCATCAACGGCAATGTCGTGAAACTGAGCATTACGGGCAATGTAAATGCAGGTGCAGGATGCGAGGCCGCCGAGCAGCATCTCTTCGGGGATTGCTCCCCGGAGAGAAGCGATCGAGTCGCCAACTACGTGGAGTGCGCCCGTCATCTTCACCAGGCATGTATGTTCGTCGAGGGCCGCCGCACCGACCTGCCAATTATTCCCTTGGCTAGCGACGCGGATCTCGCCAGCGGCAAGTGAAGCACGGCCTTTCAGGAGTTGGTTGCCGGGATCATTCCCGGCCGGTCGCCTGCTACCGGGAGAAGGGCGGCTAAAAACGACTGCCTCATCAATCTTGATGCCGTCGCGGATCGTTCGCGCGATGCCGTTATCTGCCATTGCCTCGACCAGCCCATTGCGCTCGTCACTGGTAAGGTTGCCCTCGATTTCAAGCAGGCGCCAGAACCGATCAACATATGTGAGGAAGGGAAGCGGCAGGTGGCGCAAGCTATCCGGCATGCCTTCCTGTAGCGAAGTCATGCTCGCGCGAGCGCCGATGTGGCCGACAACAAGGCCGCTACAGTTGGCATACCGTCTGCCGGCGAGTGCTGTCGCGGCGGCAAGAGCCATGATCACCAATTCGCCCGGAGCTGGACCGGAATCTGATCCGCCCCACTGCGCCGGGTGGTCCGAGATAATCTGCGTATTCGCAAAGCGAACGCGCATCAGTTCGTTCTCGATATGCGTGCATTTAACGTCGATGAGTTGGCTCATTTGCGTCTCCAGTGCAATTCGGCCATAGATGGATCGCCGTAGTTCGCAAACATGGAAGTTTGCTGAGGCTACAAGCTGACTCCCCTAAGGCATTTGGCTTTCGCGCCTTGACAAGGAGTCTCGGTCGCTTAGCTGCCTTCGGCTATCCGGTGCCATGACTGCTTTCGGGTTCAGCAGCTGGCTCACGATATGACCGATATTGGGTCGCAAGCAGTCATTCCCACTCCGTGCGTACACGGCAACCCATTTCCCAGGCGTTCCAGGCCGCTCTCTGGAAGCCAGGGGCTGCTAGACTGAGCTGGTTAGCTCGACGAGCCAAGAGGGCGAAATCGCCAAAAACGCGCCTTCGACAACATGATCGAGACCAGTCAAGACGAGCAGTCCGACTAATCCAAGCAATAAGCCCAAGACACGCTTGCCAGCGTTGCCCGCTGTCATCGCCTTACCACGCCATCGCTGCAACGCTTGGCGGGCTGCGAGCGATAAGACCAGCATGACTGTTGCTATCCCCAGGCCAAAGGCCGCCATGGTCAAGACCACATCGAACAAATGCTCACCGCGAGCCGCGAGTACAGTGGCCGCGCCAAGTGTTGGGCCTACGCAGGGACTCCAGATAAGCCCGAGCAACACGCCGATTCCGGCCTGGCCCAGAAATCCGTAACGAGCGACGGTTGATTGCCGGGCGTTGGCCCAATTGACGAGAGGTCCGGCAGCGCGCGAAAGAAATTGCGATGTCTGCGGAATGATCAGCGCAAGCCCGACCAGTATCATGGCGACTGCTCCGACAATGCGCACGGTTTCACCATCGAGACCGCTGGCAGGACCTGCAGTCGCCACCAGAAATCCGACGGTGGTGAAAGACAGAATGAGTCCTGCCGCAAGGGCCATCGGTCCGCGGCGATGCGCCGTGGCCGCTGACCCCAGCACAATCGGCACGAGCGGAAAAACGCAAGGTGAGATTATCGTCAGGGCACCTGCGGCAAATGCCAGTGCCGGATTGATAATGCCGAACGCTCCGCTCATCCGGCAAGGCGGCCGAGCAAGGCAGTGATCTGATCGTGATCGGTCACAAATTGCAAACGCTGTATTTCATGCCCACTGCGAAACGCGATAAGCGTAGCTTGCTTCTGCACGCCAAACCCGCGCCAATCGGCCTTCTGCGTGTCGTAATTGACCTCTAGCACGAGCAGATTGTTATAGGCTGGCGATGCAATGACCCTCTTGATCGTAGAGTTCTGCGACGCGCAGACCGGGCACCACCAAGCCTTGACATCGATCAGGATCGGCCGCCCGGCCCGTTGGGCAGCGGCAAAGGCCGCGGCATCGTAACGCCGCACTTCGGCGGCGCGAAGCGGAGTTGATACCAGGACGGAAGCGACAAGAGCAAACGCACCCGCGCGACTGAATCTCATTTTGGTGCTCCTTCAACCATGGTTGTGAATGGTCTCACCGGGCAATTCGTCGCTCTGGCCCCATCGGTTACAACGGTCGGGAATTCAGCCCCGCAGTCAGTCGAGGCGACGAGGCTGCAAGATCACGGTCACTGCAGTTGCCAGCAGCAATGCGAGGCCAATCGGCCACCCATCAGTCAAAATGGCCAGGCTTCCTGCCCCGCGCAGCGTCGCATCGCGCGCGGCACGGATAAAATGCGTGAGCGGCAGGGCATTGCCGATCGCGCGTGCCCAGGGCGGCAAACCCTCAAACGGGTAAAGGAACCCTGACAGCAACATGGCAGGCAAATAGAAGGCAACCGCGCCTTGCAAGGCGGCAAGCTGGGTCTGCGCGCGCGATGAAATCGCATAGCCAGTGACGAAGTGGACCGCTGCGAATGGCGGCAGTAGCGCGATCAGTGCACCGATTGACCCACGCAGAGGTAAATCGAACAGCAGCGCGCTCATCGCCAGGACGAGCACGCCCTGCAGTGTGCCCACCAACAGATAGGGCAAGACCTTGCCCGCCAGCAGTGCCGTTCGGCTGACGGGCAAGGCCAGCAACCCTTCCCAGACGCCTGTTTCGCGTTCGCGCGCGACACTGAGCGTGCCCAGCATGATCATCGCGATCATCACCGTGACCCCAACCAGGGCGGGGAGAAACTGCCAGTCAGCGCGCGCGGCCGGATTGTAGAGACGCACGATCTGCAAGCCCGGACCCGTGGGGGGCATATCGCCATGCTCGGCAACACTGCGCCAGTAGACCGCATCCAGTTTGCCGATTGTGCCTTCGACCAGCGACGGGACGACTTCATCGACCACGATGCGGACCGGGCCGCCCTTGGCCGTTGGGCTGTAGAACGAGCGCTGCTCCGGAATTTCCACGCCGATCTGTGCGCGGTGAGCGCGTACTGCGGCTTCTGCCGCTCCGGGCCGGAAGTTTTTCGGAAGCAGCGTCAACAAAGGCTCGGCGGCAATTGTGCGCGTGGCATCGCGCCATGCTCCGGGGCTGTCTGCGGCCACCGCAATCGTGACCGATGCGCCGTTGGGCCGGATGGCGTAGCCGAACAGTGCCAGCTGCAAAGCCGGGACCACGAGCAGCAGTCCCAGCGCAAACGGCGAGCGCAGCAGGCGTCGGAACTCAACAAGGGCGATGGCACCAATACTATGCCCCATTACGCGGCGGCTTCGCTGGCAAAGCGCATCATGGCATCTTCAAGATTCTGGGCTCCGGCGTGGCGGATGAATGCGGCGGGCGTGACCAGGCTATGCGCTTCACCCTGGAGGTAAGGCAGAATCAAGTCGCACCGCTCCGCGTCAGACAGGTCATGAGTGCTGACAATGATGCCGCATCCGGCAGCCGCAAAATCGGCCAGCCATTTCCAGATCAATCGGCGGGTTACGATATCGAGTCCGGCGGTCGGTTCATCGAGCAGCAGCAGGCGCGGCTGGTGGAGGATCGTTGCGACAAACTGGACACGGCGTGCCCAGCCCCCGGACAGTGCGGCGAAACGCTGGTTCAGGACCGGGGCAATGCCGTAGGTCTCGATGGCCGCCTCGAACAGCGATTTTGGCAAGGCCGGACCAATGACGGCGGCATGGAACGCGAGATTTTCGGCGACGGTCAAGTCCGGATAGAGCGCCGCGCGCTGGGTCATGTAACCGATGCCCTGGCGGCGGCGCGGATCGGAGCGCCCGATGGCCAGCCCGAGCACATGACCCGAACCTGCATCGGGCTTCAGAACGCCGGCAATCATCCTGAGCGTGGTCGTCTTGCCGCCGCCATTGGCACCGACAAGGCCGATCATCTGCCCGGCACTGAGTGTCAGATCCACGCCCTGCACAGCGCGTCGCTTCCCATAGCTCTTGGCCAGAGCGCGGACCGCGACCAGTGGCTCAGCCATGTTCATAAATAAATCCGCCGTACATGTATTTCGACGCTTCCGCGCCGAGAGCGGCCACGCGCATGCCGGTTTTCAGGTCGCCTTCGCGCAGCTCGGCCAGCGCAATCCACATTGCGGCCGAACCAGTGTTGCCCAGCCGGTCGGCGTTGACGTACAGTCGCTCTTCGGCAAGTCCGAGTTGCTGCGAGAATTGTTCGCCAACGCGTCCGCTGACCTGATGCGGGATGACGAGATCGATGTGATCAAGTCGCAAACCGGCTGCCGCAACCGCAACCAGACCTGCCTCGAACAGGACTGGTCCCGTTTCGGCGATTCGCGCAAAAGCGTGGGTGAAATGCAGCGCTCCATTGTCCAGCCGAATACCCGGTTCTCGATCGCGCCCGGCGGTGCCGAACCACGCGGCGGTGATACGCCCTCCGATTGCCTGCGTTTCTGGCCCGAGCACGATTGCGCCGGCACCGTCACCCATCTGCACCAGATTGACGATCTGGTCGGGGGCATCGTCGAGCCCTCCTGGATCGAGAAACAGCGATCCGGTCTCCGATCCGACGATCACCACCGCACCGCCAGCGCCCGAAGCCAGCAGGCCGCCGGCGATCATCAGAGCGTTAGCAAATCCGGTGCAGGCCTGCCTCAGTTCGACATAGGGACCGTCATATCCGAGCAAGTCGGCGACATAGCCGGCATTTGGGGGAAGCTGGGTCTCGGGGGTGGCGGTATGCGCAATCAGATAGCCGACCTGGCCGACACCAATACCGGCTGACTTGAGCGCGCGGCGGACAGCTTCGGCGGCAAGGCAGGGATTTGAAAGACCGGGAAGCGCACATTCAGCCCGTTCGGTGAACGCGCGGCTGATGTGGCGCGAACGAATCCGCATCCGCTCGGCCAGCAGGCGTGCGGTGCCGGTTCGGGTGAAGCCGAAGCGCTGTCCGACCCGGTCGATCAGCTCGTCGCTTGAAAGCGCTTCTCCAGGAACCGCCCAGCCGGTACCACGTACCGCCATTGCAGCGGCCGTCCGCCAGGCTGGTCCGCCAATTGTCATGCTGCAAACAGGCCTGCCGGCAAGACCCGAACCGCGTTCAGCAGTGCGGCCGGATCGACCGCGAGCGCTTCGAAGTCGTCAGCGACCAGTTCGAGCACTTCGGCAAGCTGCGAACGGACATCCTGGGCCCGGTCGCGCAATCGCCCAGCCAGGCATTCATTCGCGGCAAGGCGGCTGGCGATCACGACATGCCGCGATTCATCCTGGTGGATCCGGTGCAGGACCGCTGCGACATTTGCGCAAAGCGCCAGCGGCGCGCGCGGCCTCAGCAAGCGCGAGAACAAGATGCAGGCTGCGGAATCGAGCGCGGCCACGCCAGCAAGACGCTCGGCAACCGATCTTCGTCCGATCGCGACGTGAAGCCTGCGCGAGGCCTGAATTACCGGCCTCGCCCCGACAGGGTTCGGAAATTGCTGCGCGATCACGTCCACCCAGGTGCCGTGCGCTTGCTCTTCGCGCGCGATCACGGCCAGCGCCGAGGCCGCTTTGTGGGCGCGAACTTCGCTGGCAATTGCCGTAAAGGATAGGGCTGCCGCATCTTCGCCGGTCCCGAGCAGGCAGAGCAATCGTCCCAAAGCCGCGAACTGGCACTCGCTCAGTTGCGGCGAGACGGGCAGACTGGCTCGACAGCTGGTTGGTGATGGCATCAACGGCATGGCCCGATCTAGACATAGACCCCACAATTCTGGGGACTTGCTGAACATTCGTGCAAGGCGGCACCGCAGTTACATCTGGCTCAAAATTGTTATCTGTCAGGCGAACTTTCCGCCAATCCGAGCATCGAACGAAAATCTCCCGCCGCCCTTGACGATCAGCGGGATCAGTAGCGCGGCCCAGCTCAAATGAGTCGGCCATGCTTCTGGATAGACGAAGACTTCAATGACGATCGTCATGCCCAGCAGCGCAAGTGCCGAAAGCCGCGTAGCAAGGCCAAGCACCAGTAACACCGAAAACAAGTGCTCGGAGATCGTCGCAGCCCAGGCGGCGATTACCGGAGGCACAAGCGGCAGGGCATATTCGCTTTGGAACAGATTGAAAGTGCCATCAGTAATCGTGAACCACCCTTCCACCTTGGTCCGCCCGGACAGAAAGAAGATCGCAGCTATTGACAACCGGTCGAGCAGCAGAAACCAGGCGTCGGCGCATACAGTCACAGCTAGCGGGGGATCACGCAGGAATTTGCGAAGGGACATGCTGATGCTCCGGGAAAGTGGATTGCCCGACCGCCGCCCCCGATGGGGCAGGACGCAGACCGGCCAGGCAGGGTCTCAGGTTCTGGGGGCAAGCGAACCGAAGCCCTTGGGTGTCCTGATATGGGTGCAAGTACCGGCACGAACGAGCTTCCAGGCATTGCTCTGATAATTGACGCGCGAAGTGCCCGCACAGCTGGTCCCGGCACCAGCCTTGCAGTCGTTTTTGCCGGCCTTCGCAACGCCGTAGCACTTCTCGGTGACGGGGGCTCCCGGGGCAGCGGCAGCATTCCCGGCAAGAGTGATCGCAGTGGCGGCGGCCAATGCTGCGTGGGAAATTTTCATGAGCTTACCTCGTGGTTTGCGTTGGCGAAAACGGGTGGTGAGGTTTTTGATCCTCACTGTGTCTATTCGCTGGCACACGCAGGCCGGTTACGAAAAAAGTATCGCTGCGCTGCGATGGTATGCTGTAACCCGGCGCACCATTCGTCCGAATGGGATCAGGACGGCGTATGCAGACGAGCGAACCGGAACTGAAGGCATGGATGATCAGCGGCCTCGGCGGAGACGCTGCGGCGCACGCGTGCTTGCTACGCGCGCTGATACCGATGCTGCGCGGGTTTTTCCGTCGCCGAATGCCGGGCCAGGGCGCTGCAATTGAAGATCTGATCCAGGAGACTCTGATTGCCGTGCACACCCGCCGCGCCACATACGATCCACAGCGGCCAATCACCGGGTGGCTGTTCGCCATTGCCCGCTACAAAATGATCGATCAATTCCGGGCATCAAGTCGCTATTGCAGTATTGAGGGACTGGAGGACATGCTGGTCACCGAAGGTTTTGCCGAGGCAAGCGATGCCGCTACAGATATTGACCGGCTGCTTGACGACCTCTCTCCGAAGCAGGCGGCGGTGATCCGTGCCACCCGCCTCGAAGGCCTCAGCGTCGCCGAAACGGCGGCAAGGGAACGGATCGGCGAATCCGACGTGAAAATATCTGTGCACCGCGGCCTCAGACTGCTGGCGACGCGGGTCAAGGACAGCTTGCGATGACCAGTGAGGAATTGATCGAACGGCTCACGCGCGATTTTCGTCCTGTCCAACGTCATGCGCTGGGCTGGAGGCTCTGCGCCGGGCTGGGACTGGGGGCAGCCGTTTCCTTCCTGTTAGTTGTCCGGCTCGGCTTCCGGCCCGATCTGTGGATCGCGATGCACGGCTTCGCATTCTGGATGAAATGGGTTTACACCGCATCGCTCGGCGCCTGCGCTGTCGCAGCCACCGCCAAGCTGGCACGGCCCGACACGCCTCCGCTCAGCTGGCTGTGGGTGCTGGCGATGCCGGTGCTCGGCCTTGCCGCGATCAGCGTGGCTGAACTGGCGCATGCGCCGTCGGATCACTGGCTGGAGATGTGGCTGGGGAGGAGCTGGAAGGTCTGCTCATCGACTGTTTTCCTGCTTTCGCTGCCGATCTTTGCCGGGTTGCTGTGGTCTTTTCGCCGTCTGGCCCCGACGCGTCTGCGCGCGGCCGGGGCGACCGCCGGGCTGACCGCCGGTGCCTGGGGGGCAACACTCTATTGTCTGCATTGCCCCGAAGTGTCCGCGATCTTCGTGCTGACCTGGTATTCGCTGGGTATTGGCTTGGCCTCGCTGGCCGGTGCACTTCTTGGGCCCAGGCTTCTGCGTTGGTGACGGGCGCGACACTATTTGCCGTGCCTGTAACCGAAGCCTCGGTACCTCCGAATAGCCAGTGCCACCTTTGGCACAAATTCAGGAGATACCGATGAAAGCTACCACTTCCCGCACGAGTTTCGCTGCAGCCGCCGCCGTGGTTGCGATCGCCTCTGTCGCCGCCAGCACTCCGGCCATGGCACGGCACCATGCCACGCACCGGGCCGCAATGGTCCACTGCTATGGAGTCAACGCCTGCAAGGGACAGTCTGACTGCAAGTCCGCGCACAATGACTGCAAGGGCATGAACAGCTGCAAGGGCCAAGGCTTCAAGGCTATGACTTCCTCGGCCTGCACTACTGCAGGTGGCAGCCTTACTGCGCCCAACTGAGCCCGTTGACGGATCGCTCCTCCAGCGCCGGAAGGGCGGTTTGCCTACTCCTGACTGGACGATCTGAACCATGGCCAATCCCACGACACAGTTCGGCCCCAAATTCGGCCTGGGCCTGCGCAAACCGCACAACGCGCAGTTCCTGGAAGGCGATGTGCCGGTCGACTTCGTCGAAGTCATCTCCGAGAATTTCATGGTGCCGGGTGGCCGCCCCCGCGACATATTGCGGCGCGTGCGCGCAAAGCATCCGGTGGCCTTGCATGGCGTGTCAATGTCGCTTGGTTCGGCCGACGGTGTCGATCAGCAGTATCTATTGCGTCTGCGAGCTCTAGCCGACGAAATTGAGCCGCTGTTTATTTCGGATCATTTGTGCTGGTCGCGGATCGGTGCGTTCAACTCACATGATCTGTTGCCGGTTCCGTATAATGAGGAAGCACTGGCAGTCACATCTGCGGCCATCAGCCTGGCGCAGGAATTGCTGGGCCGGACCCTGCTGATCGAAAACCCTTCAAGCTACGTCCAATTCGCGCGAGCGGAAATGACCGAGTGGGAATTTCTCGCCGAACTCTGCCGGCGCACCGGCTGCGATCTGCTGCTCGACGTTAACAACATCCATGTCAGCGCGGTCAATCACGGCTTCGATCCGCGCGATTATATCGATGGGATACCGTTCGGTCGGGTGCGGCAGATCCATCTCGCAGGACATTCCAAAGGTGAGAAGCTGCTGATCGACACCCATGACCAGCCGGTTGCTGACCAGGTCTGGCTGCTTTTTGCTGCCGTTATGGAACGGGTCGGCGCGGTTGCGGTCATGATCGAGCGAGACGACAACATCCCGCCACTGGATGATTTGCTGGCAGAGCTCGATACGGCGCGAGCGATAGTCCGCGAAGGAATTACCGCGTGGGCCTGACTCTGCTCCAGCAGAATTTTCGAGACTGGCTGCGCCACGCCGATGCCGATGCGGGCACACGCCTCGATCTTGCCGACGCGCGCGGACTGGCGGTCTACCAGAACAACTACCGTGCCTCATTAATGGCTTGCCTCGAAGACGGCTTTCCGCAGCTGCTTGCCTGGCTGGGCGACGCTGCGTTCTACGCGGCAGCAGCCCACCACATCGACGAACACCCGCCGAGCAGCTGGACGCTGGATGACTATCCTGCAGGATTTCCCGCGGACTTGCGCTCGCAATTTCCAGGCGACCCCGAAATTGCCGATCTGGCCGAGCTCGAATGGCGGTTGGCGGAATGCTTTGTCGCGGCAGACGCTGCGGTTCTCGAACTTGAGGTGCTCGGAGAAATTGACTGGGAGTGCGCGCAGCTGAGGCTCGCGCCTAGCGTCTGCCTGCTGACCATGCGGACCAATGCCGCGCAGATCTGGTCGGCCCTGTCAGCCGAAGCCATTCCGCCAGCAGCTACAAGTACTCCCGAGCCGGTGACTCTAGTGATCTGGCGGCAGGACTTTGTTACCTGCTTCCGGCCTATCGATCCGGACGAGCATCAATTGCTCATGAAATTGCAGCAGGGTTTGGGCTTCACCGAAATGTGCGCCACGCTCGTCGAGGAGCTAGGCGAAGGCGATGGTGTTGCAAGAGCCGGTGCCTTGCTGGCAGGCTGGACGAGCGATCAGGTGCTGTGCCTTCGGGCAGGCGCAATTGGTGAACCGGGACGGGAGATTGGCCGATGACTGGCGCATTTGTTCCCGAACCTGCGCGCCGCGCTTGGTTCCTGCTCGCCGCCTGCATACTCGCGGCTTGCCAGGCCGGCCAATCGACTGCGGCGCTGGCTGCCGATCCAAGGCATCCTGAGGTCGTCGAACTGTTCCAGAGCCAGGGTTGCTCTTCCTGCCCGCCAGCCAACCGCAATGTGATGCCGCTCGCGGGTCGGCCTGACGTGCTCGTCCTGTCGTGGCAGGTGACCTATTGGGATTACCTAGGCTGGAAGGACAGCTTCGCCGACCCGGCGTTCACCGCGCGGCAACACGCCTATGCAAGGTCGCTCGGGCACGACGGCGTCTGGACACCGCAAGTGGTGATCAACGGACGCGGCGACGTTGTCGGCAGCGACCGCAGTCAGCTTGGCCGCGCGTTGTACGACTTCGACCGGGGGGCTGGTGGCCCTTCGCTGGTCCTGTCAGGCGAGGCGGTTCGGGTCGACGGCATCGGCAAGAATGCGGTGCTGACCATGATCCGCTACGATCCACGCATTCTCCAGGTGCCGATCCGCGCCGGTGAGAATGGTGGGGCAACGCTTCCGCATCGCAACGTGGTGCGCGAGGTTATGTTGCTGGGGGTCTGGAACGGTGGCAGCCATGCGTTCCACCTGCCCGGCGCGCGCCAAACCGGGCTCAAGATCGCCGTGCTGCTCCAGCAGGGTCCAGCTGGCCCCATCCTTGCGGCAGTGCACGACTAACCGGTGAACCTGAAGATCGGTGCCTTTGCAGTCACACCCACCTATAATTTCTTGGCCTATCACCCGAACTATCGCACGACTTACTACCACGAGAGCTATCCGCGCTATCACGAATGGCACTGGGAGCACCGCGAAGGCCGACAAAGACATGACGATGATGACGCCCAATCTCTAAAGTCCAGAATGCTCGATGCAGTTCCCGAACCGGACGCTTATTAGCGTCGCTCCGCCCCACCTCGCGGTCAATCGTGGCCCTGGTTCGATCTGGCGATGCGCTCTTTCTTCCCGCCGACCGGAGCATAGTTCTTTCTTGTACATCACGATCAAACTGGCGATCCTCAGACTTTCAAGGGCCCAACGCCAAGGTGAGTCACATGTCAAACATGGATTACGGATCACGAACGTTGAACAGCTTGAGGCTGTCTTAGGAGACCGGGCAGGCGCCATAAGGGGAGAATGACATGAAGATTTGGGGTGATAAACATCGCGGCAATCCGGTTCGGGTAGCCGTATTTCTCGAGGAAAAGGGCGTCGATATTCCCTTCGAGCCTGTCGATCTGCTGAAGGGTGAACACAAGACTGCCGCGTTCTTGGCGAAGAATCCATCGGCGCTGGTTCCCGTCCTCGAACTCGATGACGGCACCTATATTGCCGAAACCATGGCAATCTGCCGTTATTTGGAGCGGCAATATCCCGATCCACCCCTGATGGGGCGCTCTCCGCTCGAGGAGGCGGTGATCGAGATGTGGCAGCGCCGCGTTGAACTGGAGTTCTACGCCGCAGCTCGCGCCGTGTTCCGTCATTCTGTGCCCGCGCTGCAGGCACTGGAGCCGGTGCAGGTCGCCGCATGGGCAGAGCTGAACAGTCCGCGCGTCCTCTCGGCGATGGAAATGTTTGAGCCGCAGCTGGCTCAGCATCGGTTCCTGGCCGGGGACGAATTCACGGTTGCCGATATCACCGCCGTGATGCCACTCCAGATGATCAAGGCGCTGGGAATCGAGGTGCCGGAAGACTGTCCGTCGGTCGCCCGTTGGCGCAAGGCAATCTTCGCCCGGCCGTGCGTGGTCTCAGTCCTCCATCCTTCCCAGCCGTGACCCGAGGCAAAGGACCTGCCAATGACAGAAAACGCCGAATACACGCCTCCGCGCATCTGGGAGTGGAACGCGCCCAACGGCGGGCAGTTCGCCAATATCAACCGGCCCCTCGCCGGATCAACGCATGAGAAGGAACTGCCGGTCGGTCGGCATCCGCTGCAACTCTATTCGCTGGGTACGCCCAACGGCCAGAAGGTGACCATTCTGCTCGAGGAGTTGCTTGCCGCAGGATTCAGCGGTGCGGACTATGACGCGTGGCTGATCAGCATCCATGAAGGCGAGCAGTTTTCCAGCGGCTTCGTTTCGGCAAACCCCAATTCAAAAATACCAGCGATGATCGATTGCAGTGGTAAAACACCCATTCGGATATTCGAGTCCGGGGCGATCCTGACCTATCTGGCCGAGAAATTTGGGGCCTTCCTTCCAACTGAAGGCGAAGCACGTGCTGAATGCTTGTCCTGGCTGTTTTGGCAAGTCGGCAGCACGCCCTACCTTGGCGGGGGTTTCGGCCATTTCTATATGTATGCGCCAACCAAGATCGAGTATGCGATTGATCGTTTCGCCATGGAAGTGAAGCGGCAGATGGATGTGCTCGACCGCCGTCTCGCCGAAACAGCCTTTTTGGCGGGCGAAAGCTACACGATCGCGGATATGGCGGTTTGGCCGTGGTATGGCCTTTTGGCCACAGGCAGCCTCTATGGCGCGGGCGAGTTTCTTCAGGTCCAATATTACAGGCATGTGCGGCGCTGGGCGGAAGCAATCGCTGAGCGTCCCGCCGTCAAGAGGGGGCGCATAGTCAATCGCACCTTTGGCGAACCCGAAAACCAGCTGCGCGAACGGCACGATGCGTCTGATTTCGATACATCGACAGCCGACAAGATGACGGCGGAATAATGACGGGCGCATCTTCGGTGGCGGCCTCAATTTCTATCAGACCTAAGGAATCACGAAAATGACCCAATTGATGCCACGTACGCCCGTCCCCGCGCTGGATGTGCCGCTTGTCGGCGGTGGGCGCTTTGTCCTGGCTGAGAGCCAGCCGGCGCTGTTTACCATGCTGATCTATTATCGCGGTTACCATTGCCCCCTTTGCCGCAACCAACTCACCGATCTCAAGTCCAGGCTTGGAGCGCTTGGCGAACTTGGCGTGGAGGCAATTGGCATCAGCATGGACAGCGAGGAACGCGCCCGCACGAGTCTCAAGGAATGGGAACTTGGCGGTCTGCGCATTGCGCATAGCCTGACCGAAAAGAGCGCGCGAGCGTTCGGCCTCTATATTTCAGGTGCGATCAGCGACAAGGAGCCGGACCGTTTCTCGGAACCTGGCCTGTTTCTGGTCCGCCCGGACGGGACGCTCTATTTCGCTAGCGTCCAGACGTCGCCGTTCACGCGTCCGCCGCTGGCAGAGCTCATGCAATGCATAGGTTACGTCAAGCAAGCTGGCTACCCAGCACGTGGTGAGCTTGCAGATTGAAGAAGTCCTGCTCTTGCACGCAGCCAACCTGAAAGGCATTTAACTCCGCTGCAAGCAATCGGGAAAAGCAGAGCGGTCATCAATCGGCGCTCGAACAGATGACGGTCCGGAGCAACAGCGGGACGGGAAGTCAACACTCACGAGTCATTCCCTTCACGGCCCTTCAAGCGGCTGAATTTGCTAATTGACCGGAAAAGACGCTAATGGATATGAACAATCAAGGACGGTCAATCGGCGCGTTAGGTGGCGCTGTGCTGCCCTGGTGCAATCCGCCCGCCCAAGGGCGGTTCTCCTCTACACCTCAACCATTGAAACAAATGGTGCGCGACGCAGTCCGGACCGAACCAGTCTCGCGGCCGGTATTCCCATATTACTGGGAAAATACTGGGAAGAGTCGGCAATATAGCCGGATTGAATGATTGTGCAGCCCTGTGACCCGCAGAATACGGGCGTTGCTGTGCCAGATTCCCAGTTCCTGTTGTTCTGGGAAGATTCTGGTGCACTCTGGGAAAAGTCTCGCAGCCTAGTGCCGGCCACGTAGGAAAGGTTGCCTTCGGCCGTCCGGAATGGTCGAGCGCCCGCCCCCCGGCGACCTCTTCCTCATCAGGCCGCAGGATGCGGCCCAGTTGGCTACCACCGATCCTAAAAACAGGTCGACAGCCAGGCTGAGCTGATACCCTCAATCGAGCGCTGGCGCAGTTCTGGCGAATTTGTTCGCGCTTTGAACTTGGCGCTGGACATTGCAGCGAAGCGCACATAATCAGAACGAGCTCAGCCAAGGCAGAGCACTTCCACCACGGAAAAATTGTGTTTGTTCAATTTTTTCATGGTGGAATTATGTCCAGTAAAATCAGCACCCCCCTTAGTTCAAAGCCCCGGCT
>JBDSSP010000068.1:0-21830 GCA_039928735.1 Novosphingobium sp.
GGACTGTTCCCTGATGTCGGCGGCGGCTGGTATCTGGCGCGGCTGCCAGGCCGCATCGGCCAGTACCTCGCGCTGACTGGCGCGCGGCTCGATGGGGCGGAATGCCTGTGGACGGGCCTGGCGACGCATTACCTGCCTTCGGAGAACCTTGCCGAGGCCAAGGAGCGCATCGCCCACGGCCATGACGTCGCCGGCGTGCTGGCGGCATTGGCCGTGACCCCGCCCGAACCGAAGATCGAAGCGCATGCCGTGCAGATTGCCAGGCACTTCGCGTCGGACCGGCTCGAAGAGATCATTGCCAGCCTCGAACCCGACGACAGCGAGTGGGCCGCCAAGGAGCTGGCGACCCTTCGCATCAAGAGCCCGCAGGCCTGCAAGGTGGCGCTGCGCCAGTTGGCGGACAGCGCAAAGCTGGACGACTTTGCCGACAATATGGTGATGGAATACCGTATCGCCGCTCGCGTTATCAATCTGCCCGATTTTGCCGAGGGCGTGCGCGCGGTGATCGTGGACAAGGACAATGCGCCCAAGTGGAACCCAGCGACGCCTGAAGGCGTGACCGATGCCATGATCGCAGCGATATTTGCGCCCTTGCCAGAGGGCCAGGAATGGAAGCCTTTATGATGACCGACAAAAGCGCGACTTACGAAGCAATTCTCGTCGAACAACGCGGCGCGGTTACCCTGATCACGCTGAATCGTCCGCAAGCGCTCAATGCGCTCAACAGTACGATCCTCAGGGACCTGATCGCGGCCTTTGCCGTCTTCGAGGCCGATGACACACAGGGTTGCGCGGTGTTGACCGGCGCAGGCGAAAAGGCCTTTGCCGCAGGCGCCGACATCGCCGAAATGGCCGCGATGAACGCCACCGATTTCTACCTGCGCGCTTTCTTCGATGGCTGGCAGAGGGATATCGCCCAGAAGGTCCGCAAGCCCTGGATCGCCGCCGTGAACGGCTTTGCGCTCGGCGGCGGCTGCGAGCTCGCGATGATGGCGGACATGATCATTGCTTCGGAAAAGGCCCGCTTTGGCCAGCCCGAGATCAAGCTCGGCGTGGCTCCCGGCATGGGCGGTACCCAGCGGCTGACGCGAGCGGTCGGCAAGGCCAAGGCGATGGACCTGTGCCTCACCGGGCGCATGATGGACGCAGTCGAGGCCGAGAAATCTGGCCTGGTTGCGCGGGTACTGCCTGCCGAGGGTTTTCTGGATGCGGTCCTGGCAATCGCTGCGGAGATAGCCGCCATGCCGCGTGTTGCCGCGCTGGTGAACAAGGAAATGGTCAGCGCTGCATTCGAGACCGTGCTTGAACAGGGCCTGCTGTTCGAACGCCGCATGTGGCAGATCCTCGCCGCGACCGAGGACAAGACTGAGGGCATGAACGCTTTCGTCGAAAAGCGCACGGCGGTCTGGCAGCACCGCTAATATGGCGGCCAGCCCGGTCTTTCCGCGCAAGAGCGAGGCGCTGGCCATTCTCGACGAAGAACTGGAACGCGCCGGCGCGACCTGCCGGACGGAATTCACTATCGAGAAGCAGAAGCGGCCGGGCAGCCAGAAACTGGCGTGGTGGCATCAGGATGCGCCCGCGCCGGACAGCGCCGATACAAAACGCAATCTCGCCTATCTGCGCACCTATGTCCGGCTGACCGGCGGTCGGCCGCTGCCAGCGGGCGGTCTGCGGTTGCACAAAGACCGGGTATGGCTGGATCGCAAGGTTATCGGCCAGCTGGAGCAGGGCGGTTTTGTCAGTTTTGAGCCGGAAGGCCATTTCGAGCCGAGCTTTGTGGTCACCGATAAAGGACAGCACTGGATCGCCACAGGGGAAATAATGCCATGAAAATAGCTTTTATCGGTCTCGGCAATATGGGCGGCGGGATGGCGGCCAATCTGGTCAAGGCAGGGCATCAAGTTCGCGCTTTCGATCTGGCGGCAGACGCACTGGAGAAAGCCAAGGGCAATGGCTGCGAGACTTTCGAAACAGTGCGCGAAGCAGTGCAGGGCGTCGATGCGGTGGTCTCGATGCTGCCCAATGGAGCAATCGTCGACAAAGTGTTTACTGACGACATCATCGGCCACGCGCCCACATCGGCGCTGCTGCTCGATTGTTCGACCATCGACGTCGCCACGGCCCGCAAGGTCGAGGAAGCGGCAGAAAAGGCCGGTTATGCTATGGTTGATGCGCCGGTTTCGGGGGGCATTGCGGCGGCCAATGGCGGCACACTGACGTTCATGGTCGGCGGCAGTGATGAAGCGTTCAAGCGTGCGGAGGCAGTGCTCCAGCCGATGGCCAAGGCGGTGATCCACGCCGGTGAAAGCGGCAGCGGCCAGGTCGCCAAGATGTGCAACAATATGCTGCTGGCGATCCACATGATCGGCACCTGCGAGGCCCTGACCTTGGCTGAGAAGGCCGGGCTCGATCCGCAGAAATTCTATGAGATCAGCTCCAAATCGACCGGCTACTGCTGGTCGCTCAACGATTACACCCCCGCACCGGGCATCGGCGCAGCGAGCCCCGCCGACAATGGCTATCAAGGCGGCTTTGCCTCGGCCCTGATGCTCAAGGACTTGCGGCTGGCCATGGCCGGCGCGGAGTCGTCGGGCGCGACTGTGCCGCTGGGTAAGCATGCGACCGAGATTTACGAGAACTTTGTCGAGGCCGGGAATGGCGGCAAGGACTTCGGCGCGATTTTCACGACGCTTTGATCAGAAGTTCCTCTCCATTTTCCTCTGAGCATAGCGAAGGGCAAATGGGGAGGTGGCAGTCGCGAAGCGGCTGACGGAGGGGCCTTTGGCCGCGTCGAAACCCCTCCGTCACGCCTGCGGCGCGACACCTCCCCACTTGTGCTACGCAAAAATGGAGAGGGGCTGGTGTGCAATCACATCGCGCTCAGCCCGCCATCCAGTTTCAGTTCCGACCCGGTCATGAAACTGCTTTCGTCGCTTGCGAGGTAGAGCACGCCCAGCGCGACTTCCTCGGGCTGGCCGATGCGACCCATCGGGATGGCGCGGCCGAGCTTCTCGTGCGTCGCTTCGATCGGCGCGCTTTTGTCGATGTGGAAGCCTTCGAGGATTGCCGTCTCGACAAATGCCGGGTGGACCGAATTGCAGCGGATCTGCCACTTGGCGCGCGCGCAATAGAGCGCGACTGATTTGCTGAGCATCCACACTGCCGCTTTCGAGGCATTGTAGGCGGCAAGGAACGGATCGCCGGTGAAGGCGGCGATTGACGAGATGTTGACGATGGAGGCCGGTTGATTGTCGCGCAGCAGGGGCAGGGCGTGCTTGCAGCCGAGGAACGGCCCGGTCGAATTGATCGCCATCGTCCGCTCCCACAGCTCCAGACTGGTGGATTCAACAGTGCCGCCAAGCCCGATCCCGGCGTTGTTGACCAGGACCGAAAGCCCGCCCAGCCTGTCCCCGGCTTCGGCAATTGCGGCGATCCAGTCGGCTTCCTGCGTCACATCATGGCGCAGCGAAAAAGCAGAGCCGCCGCCGCATTCCGCGTTGATTGCCGCAGCGATCTCGGCAGCGCCGGCCTGGTTGATATCGGTCACCAGCACCTTGGCCCCCTCCTGCGCCAGCTTTCGCGCAATCGCCGCGCCAAGCCCCTGCGCCGCGCCGGTGACCAGTGCCTTCTTGCCTCCCACGCGACCTGTCATGACTGCCGAGCTCCCACAAAGTGCGGCGCCAAAAGCAGCAACAGCTTGGTATCAATGGCATGGCCCAGCGCGCGCCAATCGGCGACCTTCTGCACGATCTGCGTCAGTGGCACGCGGTGGACGGTGATGTCTTCGCTGTCAGTGCCGCCGCCAGGACCGACCTTGGTGAGGCCATGCGCGCGAAGCAGCGAATAGCTCTCGGTGACCATGCCGGGCGAGGACCAGAATTCGCCGAACACTTCCATGCGTGCTGCGCAGTAGCCGGTCTCTTCTTCCAGCTCGCGCGCGGCGGCAGCCTCGTCCTCCTCGTCTGCATCGCCGTCACCGATCAGGCCGGCGGGCAGCTCGATACAAATGCGGCCGAGCGGCACCCGGTATTGCTCGACGAGGATGACATGATCCTCCTCGTCAATCGCCAGGATCACTGCAGCGCGGATACCGCGCGAGCGGCTGACATATTCCCACTTGCCGCGCGTCTTGGCAGTGACGAATTTGCCCTGCCAGACGATTTTCTCTTCTTCCATCCGATCTTCCTGAGCTTGTCGAAGGACCTCGCTCATACCTCGATCAGTCGGTCGGGAAGCTCATTGGTATCGCCGTCGACCAGCGGGAATTGACCGGCGAGCACTTCGCCGACCTTGGCGATGGCGGCAACCATGCCGTCGGCGACGCGGCCCTCGCGGAGATGCGCCAGCATGGCCGCCATCGCTTCGCCCCAGACTTCAGGCGCGACTTTCCCGGCGATGGCTTCGTCAGCGACAATTTCTGCGCGGCGTTCGGCCATCGAGAGGTAAATGAGGATTCCGGTGCGTCCGTGCGTACGCCGTTCCGCGCCGACCCTGAAGCAAGTGATCGCCCGCGCGCGCACCCGGGCATGCTTGACCGGCCCCGGCACCAGAAACAACCGCAAGGGCCGCCATAGTTGCAGCAACCACATACCGGCGAACTTGAGCACAGCCACTAGCAGGGCGACAGCAAACACGCTGCGCGGATGCCATTCCTGCACCCAGCCGCCGGTCAGCCGGTCATAGAGGCCCAGGTAGAAATCGGGAAACAGGGTCAGCACAGCGAGCGCCAGGAAGGCGACGAAGGCCGACCACAGCAGCGCAATCTCGGCATAGTCGTCGGACTGCTGGGTGACGATGGTGACCACTTCGCCGGCAGTTTGCCGCTCGACTGTCGCTACCGCCGCGCTGACATTGGCGCGGCCCTCGTCGGTCATTGCGGAAATGCGCGCCATCGGCTTCTTCTACCAGCTGCCCGAGGAGCCGCCGCCGCCGAAGCTGCCGCCGCCTCCGGAAAATCCGCCGCCCCCGGAAAAACCGCCTCCGCCAAAGCCACTGCTGCTGCTGCTGCTGCTGCGCGCATTGGCAAGAGCATTGGCCACGCTCCACAAGATCACTGGCCCCATTCCTTGTGGCCGATAGCCGCGTCCGCGCGCAATTCGCGTAAACATCGGAAGGATAAAGACGACGAGGAAGAAAAATCCGAAAAACAGGATCGGTATGATCGACCCCTGTCCTTCCGAGGCCTTTGCGGTTTGGGCCCGGCTGGCGGCGATCCGCGCCTGATCCTCCGGCAGCGTCAGTTGGGTGATCAGCGCATCCGTTGCCGCCTCGATCCCGCCGGGCATGTCGCCGGTTTTGAATTTCGGCAGGATCTGGTTCTGGATGATCAGCGAGGAGAGGCCATCAGTGACGATGCCCTCCAGCCCATAGCCGACCTCGATGCGCACCTTGCGCTCCTTTGGCGCTACGATCAGCAGCGCGCCATCGTTCTTCTCCTTGCTGCCGATGCCCCAGGCGCGGCCAAGCCGGTAGCCGTAATCGGAGATCTCGTAGCCCTGAAGATCGGGCAAAGTGGCAATTACCAGCTGGCGGTGCGATTGGGTCTCCAGCGCGGCGAGCTTCTGGTCCAGCCGCGCTTCGACATCGGGCGGAATGATGTTGGCGGCATCGACCACCAGGCCGGTAAGAGCAGGGAAGGTCTGCGCGTGGGGACCGGTCGGCGAAAGCAGCAGCCAGAAGCCCAGCAGCACCGCAAAGGCCGCTGCACGCCAGCCAGACAGGGGCCGGGACATGGCCCGCTCTCCTTCGCTCTTACATCTTGCCTTCAAGGCTTGGCGCAACCTCCGCGCCCGGTGTCGCGGCCTGATAGGGCACCAGCGGCTTGGCCCCGCGGATGGTGGCACCGATCATTTCGGGGAAGGTGCGCACCCGGGTGTTATAGTCGCGCACCGCTTCATTGTAGTCGCGCAGGGTCACGCGAATGCGGTTTTCCTGGCCCTCAAGCTGGCTCTGCAGCATCTGGTAGTTGGTGATGCTCTTGAGCTCGGGATAGGCCTCGACATTGGCGAGCAGCCGCCCGAAGCCCGAAAGCGAGCCGGAAAGCTGGTTCTGCGCGGCCTGGAACTGGGCCATCTTGGCCGGATCGCCGAGATCGTCGGCATTGAGCTGGATCGAGGTTGCCTTGGCGCGGGCTTCGACCACACCGACGAGGATGCCTTTCTCCTGTTCGGAAGCACCCTTGGCGACAGCGGCAAGGTTGGGCACCAGATTAGCGCGCTCCTGGAAAGCGGCCTGGACATCCGCCCACTTGGCCTTGGCGTTCTCCTGCGCGGTTGGCACTGAGTTGATGCCGCAAGCCGAAAGGCTGGCAGCAGCCATTGCGGTGAGAGCAATGCGTGCGGTGCGGGCAGTGGTCGAAGTGGACATGCGAACTATTCCCTCTCAAAGTCGCGGCGAGCCGTGCCGGACATTTCCTTGCGCAGATGTAGCGAAGGTTGGGGCGGGTTCAAGCAGGCAATCGGAATATCGCGACAGGCCAATTTGTAGACTGAAATTCGCGATTCGCTGAAAAAATAATCTGCGTCAGCGGCTTAAGGCATATGGGGGTGGGGCGACTTGCCTCGCCCCCTTTTCATTTATCAATTGCGCGCTATATTGGCCTTCGCCGGGTTCGCCCGGCTATGGTGATAAATTGCGGCGTGTAATAGATGCAGCGGACCCGGGGGCGGTACCCGGCGGCTCCACCACCTCCTTCGCAACTGCGGAGGGCATGACGGGGCCGAACTAGGATCGACGTGTATTGAAAGGCGCTGTTTTTGCCCGGGCTGAGTAACCCGTTCAAGGCTCAAAACCCACAAGTGCCAATGATAATGACGCACTCGCAATCGCTGCGTAATTCTAGGGGCTAACGCCCTGACCTTACAAAGCTAAAGCGCGGTTGGACCGACCGGGCAACAGAACGGATTCCAGCGGCCCGAGGGGTGCCGGGCAACAGAAACCCCTCACCTTTCATGCGCGGCGTCGCGCCCGGCAGCCCCTACCTTCAGGTAATGCGTGGGCCGGGCAACAGCAGCTCCCCACCTGTTTCCTCACACAAACGCCTGAACATCCTTCGCCATCTGCGCGGCGCGCTCAAAGCGCAGGCAGTCGAGAATTTTCGCGCCTGCCAGAAACACCGATCCCATGCAGGCCCAGAACAGCAGCTTGCCGCCGGTGCCGGGATACTGATCGAGATAGGCACTGCCGCGCTGCGCCGCGCCGGTCGCCAGCGCATAGATGATGAGATAGGCTTCGCCGCGCGTCTTGATAACAAACAACCGGCCAATCTTGCGCAGCATCTCGAACCTCACGTTAATACTTTTGATCAGCAATCATCATGCCATATCAGCAAAACTGCGCAAGCCAGTGGTTAATCGCCGGGCGAGTGTAAGCCGTTCCGACGGACCTGGCCTTGAGTCCGTTGCGCTTCGTGCCAGATTTCGTCATAGGCGCCTCCGGTCCTTCCCCAGGGTTCATGTTTCCATAGCCGGCGCAAGTTCTTTGCGCCGGCGCATTATGTGATGAGGCGAAATGGCAGATAGGGTTGAACGCTCCGGGCTTAAGGTCGATGCGGGGCTGGCGGGTTTTGTCGAGAACGACGTTCTGGCGCCGTTGGGGCATGATGCGGCCCAATTCTGGCAGGGCTTCGCCGCACTGCTGGAGCGGCTGGTGCCAATGAACCGCGCACTGCTGGCCAGGCGCGACTCGTTACAAGAGCAGATCGACAACTGGCATGTGGCGCGCGCCGGACGGCCACTTGATGGGCAGGAATACCAGGCCTTCCTGCGCGAGATCGGCTACCTCGTGCCCGAGCCCGCGCCGTTCACGGTGACGACGCAGAATGTCGATGCCGAGATCGCGACCATGGCCGGGCCGCAGTTGGTGGTGCCGGTGCTCAATGCGCGGTTCCTGCTCAATGCAGCCAATGCCCGTTGGGGCAGCCTCTATGATGCCTATTACGGCACCGACGCGCTCGATGCAGCCCCGGCCAGACCCGGCGGCTATGATGCAGCGCGCGGCGCGGCGGTGGTCGCGCGGGTGCGCCAGTTCCTCGATGAGACCTTGCCAGGCTGGCAGGCTGCGCTGACCGGCGGGGAATGTCCGCTTGAATATGCCACCCGGGAAGGTGGCTTGCTGTTCATGAACAATGGCTTGCACATCGAACTGGTGATCGAGCCGCAACACCCCATTGGCAAGGAAGATCCGCTGGGTATCGCCGACGTGCTCCTCGAATCTGCGCTGACCACCATCGCCGATCTCGAGGATTCGATTGCGGCAGTGGATGCCGAAGACAAGCTGGCGGCCTACCGCAACTGGCTGGGCGTGATCGGGGGCGATCTGATCGAGAGCTTCGAGAAGGGCGGCAAGACCCTGACCCGCGCCCTGTCGCCGGACCGCGAATGGACGGCCCCTTCGGGCTCGACGTTCACGCTTCCAGGCCGCAGCCTGCTGTTCGTGCGCAATGTCGGTCATCTGATGACCAATCCGGCGATCCTGCTGGCAGATGGCAGCGAAATCCCCGAAGGCATTATGGATGCGGTGATCACCAGCGCCATTTCGGCGCACGATGTGAAGGGCCTCGGCAAGTTCAGGAACTCGCGCACTGGCAGCATCTACATCGTAAAGCCCAAGATGCACGGGCCGGAAGAAGCGGCTTTCACCAACACTCTGTTCGATGCAGTTGAAGATTTGCTCGGCCTGCCCCGCCACACCGTCAAGGTCGGCGTGATGGACGAGGAGCGCCGGACAAGCGCCAATCTGGGTGCCTGCATCCATGAGGTGAAGGACCGAATTGTTTTCATCAATACCGGCTTTCTCGATCGCACCGGCGATGAAATCCACACCTCGATGCGCGCCGGGCCGATGATCCGCAAGGGGGCTATCAAGGCGTCCGGCTGGATCGAGGCTTACGAAAAGCGCAACGTTGCCATTGGCTTGAAGCACGGACTTTCGGGCCGGGCGCAGATTGGCAAGGGCATGTGGGCTGCGCCTGACCGGATGGCGGCGATGATGACGGAAAAGACCGTCCACCCCAAGGCAGGCGCGAACACCGCCTGGGTGCCTTCGCCGACGGCGGCGACCTTGCATGCCATGCATTATCACCAGATCGCAGTGTTCGATGTGCAACAGGTGATTGCCGGCGAGGCCATCCCCGGCCTCGACGAATTGCTGGCGATCCCACTGGCGACCGGCGTGAACTTCTCCGAAGCCGAAGTGCGCGAAGAACTCGACAATAACGCGCAGGGCCTGCTGGGTTATGTCGTGCGCTGGGTCGATCAGGGCGTCGGCTGTTCCAAGGTGCCCGACATCACTGACGTCGGCCTGATGGAAGACCGCGCCACCTTGCGCATTTCATCGCAGCACATGGCCAACTGGTTGCTGCACGGTGTCGCCACCCGCGATCAGGTGATGGATTCGCTCGACCGCATGGCCGCCAAGGTCGATGCCCAGAACGCCGGCGATCCGCTGTATGAGAAGCTGACCCCCGACACGATGGCATTCCAGGCGGCCTGCGATCTGGTGTTCAAGGGGCTGGAGCAGCCCAATGGCTATACCGAGCCGTTACTGCATGCCTGGCGCCAGAAGAAGAAGGCCGCGGCGCTCAGTTAAGCACCCTGGAGCTGCGGCCGGGCGCTTCCTCGCGCGCGGTCATCCAGCTTGGGAATGCCTGAGTAGTCCATTCCAGTCCCTGATAGACGATCAGCAGGACCTCGAGGACATTGCGGACTCCGTCGCCGGGCAGGCCCATCACGGCGGTGTTGTCGGCGTCGTCGGTGAGGGTCCAGACCACCTGGTCGTCGTCCGCGCCGACATGGACAGTCTGGCTTAGCCAGCGGCTTGAACCCTGCTTCGCCTCGATGGGCGCAATCGGATTTTCATCGCGCTCAATCCGCAATTGCTCCTGGTTCATCGCCAGCGCGATGTCCTTGGGGACGCCGGGGACAGTCTGCTGTTCGGCCCGCTCGACCAGCAACGGCACCATGCGGTCGGCCAGCCGCCGGGTCAGGAAAATTGATTGGGTCTCGCCTTCCGAGCTGATCGCATCAAGGCGGATGCGGTCCTCGGCGAGGTCGGACTGGGCGGTGAAGGTTTCGATGATGAACATGCTTAGCTGACGACTGCTTCCAATATTCTGATCGTTCCCGTGCCCGCATCGATTTCGGCTTCGATGCCGACCGGAATGCTGATCTGGCCCGGAATATGCCCGATCTGCGCGCCCTGGAAGGCAGGTACGCCGAGGCCGCCCAGATGGTGTTCGAGAACTTCGAACACGGAGAAATTGCCGTATGGCTCGCCGGGGTTGCTGCAATTGGTGCACTGGCCGAACACCACACCCGCCACCTTGCCGAGCATGCCGCTCAGGGCAAGCTGGCTGAGCATCCGGTCAATGCGGTATTCGGCTTCGTTGGTTTCCTCAAGGAACAGGATCGCGCCAGTGAAATCGGGCAGCCACGGCGTGCCGACCATGGCCGAAAGCACCGAAAGATTTCCGCCCAGCAGGCGCCCGCGCGCCGTGCCGGGGTGGAAGGTACGGATGCGCGAGGCGCGCGGCACCAGCCGGTCTTCCGCAGCGCCGCCGCCCACAGTGTAAGTCGGCAGTTCGGCGCCGAATACCAGCTTGCGAAAGGCGTCCCAGGCGGCCGCATTCCATGACGTGGCGAGGTTGGGACCATGCACGCTGGGGCAGCCGGTGCGCGCGGTAATGGCGAGGAGCAGCGCCGTAATGTCGCTTGAGCCGACCAGCAGCCGGGGATCCTCGGACAGCGGGCGGAAATCGAGCAGCGGCAGGATTCGCTCGCAGCCCCAGCCGCCGCGCACTGCGAAAAAGGCGCGGACCTGCCGGTCGCGGAACATGGCATTGAGCGCAGCCGCGCGGCTTTCGTCGGTCCCCGCCAGATAGCCATGGCGTTCGAGCAGATTGGGAGCGAATTTGGGCACCAGGCCCATCGCCCGAACCGTCGCTTCCAGTTCATCGATGCCGAAGTGGTCGGCAACGAATCCGGCGGGCGCGACCAGCCCGACAGAGTCGCCCGGGTGCAGCCGCTGCGGCTTGCGCGGAATTTGCGCGAACGGAGTAGTGCGGCTCTGGCCTGCCAGCCTGGCTGTGGCCAAGCCACCCCCGATCCCCCCTAAGGCCGTTCTGCGATCAATCATCAGCGGATGCTAGCGGCACTGGACGCAAACCTAAACTGCTTTTGCCAGGGCGACGAAGCGAGCGCGCATTTCATTGCCATGTCAGAATGCTTCGGTTATCCCGGCGCGAAGGCCGCAGTGTTGTGGCCGCAAAAAAAAATCCTACAGGAGTGATCTATGATAATCTCCGCAATTGCATTGTTGCTGTCCGCGCCAGTCCTGGCCACCTCGCCGATCCAGGGGCAGATCGCCATGCCTGCGGTCACGAGCGGTGCCAGCGAGGCTGCCCATCAGGCGGATGGCAGTGCGGCAGCAGCCAACGGCGGACTTTCGGTGCGGAAAATTTGCAATACCGGCGGTCCGTCGATGTTCTCGGGCCGAGCGCGCCGGGAAAATTGCGAGCTCAAGGTTGTCCAGCCGCAGTGCCGATCAACTGCGCCCTCGATGTTTTCCGGCCGGGCGAGGACCAGCGACTGCGTGGTCGAAATGACCGAGCCCAATGTGCCGTCCTACGCACCCGCGATCTTTTCTGGCCGTGCGCCAAAGCCGGCCAGCGCCTATGCACCGCCGCAGTACACTTACACGGTGGCGGCTGACGGAACCGCGACACCGCAAGTGACGTACCAGACTGTGCAGGAAGCACGGAAGGCTTATGTCCCACGGCGGCTTCCCTCGATGTTCACCGGACGGCGTCAAAAGCCCAGGGCCGCGCAATAGGCTGGGCGCACAGGCGCTAAGCTGAGACTGACAGCAGCCGCGCTATCGCCACGAATTCCGCCACGCTGAGTGTCTCGGCGCGGCGCTGGGATTCAATGCCAAGTGTTTCCAGCGCGGCAAGCGCGCCGGGCAACCCCTTCAGGCTCTGGCGCAGCATCTTGCGGCGCTGGCCGAACGCCAATTCGCTGACGCGCTCGAGCGTGCGAGCCGACACTCCTTCAGGCATCGCGGCAGGCGTCAGATGCACGACGGCGGACATTACCTTGGGCGGCGGGGTGAACGCACTGCGGTGGACTTTCATTGCGATTTTTGCGGTCGAGCGCCACCCGGCGAGCACAGCAAGGCGGCCATAGGCGCCTGACCCGGGAGCAGCGATAATCCGCTCGGCCACTTCCTGCTGGAACATCAGGGTCAGCGATGTCCACTGCGGCGGCCATTTCTCCCCGCCGAGCCAGCCAGTGAAAAGGGCGGTGCCGACGTTGTAGGGCAAGTTGGCGAGGATATCGTAGGGTCCGGTGAGAAGGTTCGCCGGATCGATCTTCATTGCATCGCCTTCGATTACCCGCAGTTGATCGGGAAATGCCTCGGCAAGTTCGGCCAGCGCCGGTAGGCAGCGCCGGTCCATCTCGATAGCCGTAACCTTCGCACCGGCACGCAGCAGGGCGCGCGTCAGGCCGCCTGGGCCGGCGCCAATTTCGAGTACCTGGGAATTTTTCAAATCGCCGGGGATCGCAGCGATCTTGGCTAGCAACTGCTCGTCGAGCAGGAAATTCTGGCCCAGCGCCTTGGTGGCCGACAGGCCATGTCGCGCGATGACTTCGCGCAAGGGGGGAAGGGTGGGATGCACTTTGGGCTGGCCTATCGCTTGTGCTTCGACAAGCTCAGCATGAGCGGATGTTCTATTTGCCCCAACTCCCAAACCCGCTCAGCCTGAGCTTGTCGAAGGCCGCGCACTAGGATTGCTCCGCGCGCCGCGCGGCGCATTCCCCGGCCATACGGATCGCCGCAATCATTGCTCCGGCCGAGGCCTTCCCGGTGCCGGCTATGTCGAAGGCCGTGCCGTGATCAGGCGAAGTGCGCACAATCGGCAGACCGAGGGTGACGTTCACGCCCTGGTCGAAATCGAGCGCCTTGACAGGTATCAGCGCCTGATCGTGATACATGCAGATCGCCACGTCATAGCTCGCGCGCCGGTGGGGAGAGAACAGGGCGTCGGCGGAATGCGGCCCGGTCGCGTCAATTCCGGCGGCCCTGAGAGCGGCAACTGCGGGCGCGATGATCGCCGTGTCCTCATCGCCCATCCGTCCATCTTCCCCGGCGTGCGGGTTGAGCGCGGCTATCGCGATACGCGGCGCTGCCAGACCGAAATCCCGTTTCAGCGCAGTGGCGACGATCCTGGCGCGGCGTTCGATCAGTTGGGTTGTAATGAGAGCAGGCACCTCGGCCAACGCCACGTGGACGGTCAGCGGCACGGTGCGCAGGCTGGGCCCGGCGAGCATCATCACGGCGTCCTGCGCCGCCACGCCGCAAGCTTCGGCGACGAATTCGGTCTGGCCGGGATAACCAAAGCCGATCGCCGCCAGCAGCGACTTGGCGATGGGGCCAGTGACCAGTCCGCCAGCCAGCCCGCTGCGCACCAGCGAAGTCGTCCATTTCAGCGAATCATAGGCCAGCGACGCGCCCTCGCTGTCCGGCTGGCCCGGGCGCCAGGCCGGGCCTGCGCTTCCCACTACGGGCAGGCCATCCTGGAAGGCCAGCGCGGTATCTTCGACTTTATCTATTGCGATAATCGGGACGGGCTTGCCCATCTCTCGCGCAACCTGTTCCAACACGCCGCGCCCGCCGACGACAAAGAAAGGCTGGAGGCGCTCCTGCTCGCGCCGCGCCCAGGCTTCGGCAATCAGCTCCGGTCCCACCCCTGCCGGATCGCCCAGCGATATTGCCAGGGGCGCAGGCTTCATCGCGGACTCAGTTATAGTCGATCACCGCATCGCGGCGCAGATCGCGCAGATACATCTGCGCCCGCTTGTTGACCCGGTCGTCTTCCATCTGCGCCATCAATTCGTCGAAGCTGGGACCATTGGCGGCCTTGGGATCGTCACGGCCGCACAGCATCAGGACGCGAACACCTTCCGTAACTGAACCGAACGGCGGCGAAGTTTCACCGACCGACAAGTTCAGCAGGGCCGTTTGCAGCTGCTGCGGCAGATCGCGCGCCTTGACCTGATCGTTGGCGACCACTTGGGCGCCGAGCGGCGTGGCGATGGCTTCAACCCCGCCGCAACCGCGGGCCTGCTTCATCGCCGTCGCGAATTCGGTCGCCTTGCGCTGGGCTTCGACCGGGGAGGTGCCTGGGGCGAAATTGATCGAGATTTGCTTGAGCGCCAGCACTGCATCGCGCGGATCGGCAGTGAGCACCTGGCGTTTGTCGATCATGTAGAGGATCGAATAGCCGGCAGTCAGCTCGATCGGGCCGACCAGTTGGCCAGGCGCGAGGTCGCGCGCCGCAGCTGCCAGTTCGGTGGGCAGCTGTTCAAGCCGCACCCAGCCGAGATCGCCGCCCACGGCTGCGGTCGAAGCCTGCGAATACTGCCGGGCATAAGCTACGAAACTGCCGCCCTTCTTCAATTGCTCGACGATCTGTTTGGCGTTCGCCAGCACTTGCGGCTTGGCCTCGGGCGAGGCAGCAAGGTAAATCTCGCCGACCCGGTATTCCTCGGTGCCTTTCGACGCCTGCAATCGGACCATCACTTCGCGCACTTCCTCGTCGGAAACATTGACGAACGGCTGGACGTTGCGGCGCAGCAGCCGCTGCCAGGAAAGTTCGCCCCGGATCTGCCGCTTGAGCGAGCCGGGCGAGGAACCGATGCGTGCGAGGTAGGCGTCCATCGCCTTGGTATTCTGGCCGAAGTTCTGCTGGGCGACGCGCGCATAGGTCTGGTCGACCTCGGCGTCCTGAATATCGATATCGGCGATCTTGGCGGCCTGGATTTGAAGCGTCTCGTCGATCAGGTTGCGCAGCACTTGCAGGCGCAGTCGCTTCACTTCCTCGGCCGCCAGCTTGTTATTGTTCGCCGCCACGATCAGCGCGAGGCGTTGATCTACGTCCGTGCCGGTGATGATGTCGCCATTGACCAGTGCAGTGGCGCGCCGATGGTTGGGGTCATTCTGGGCAAAGATTGTGACATCGCCCGGAATGACAATATTCCCCTGTGACGATTCGGGTGCGGCTGAGGGAGCGTTCTGCGCCGATGCCGGCAATGTCGATGCCGGCAGAATCAGGGCCGTGCCGAGCAGGCCGAGGGTACACACCAATTTGCGCGCGATTGTTTTCACAGTGCGTTCATTCCTGTCTGCCTTGGGGGAAATCCCCCCTTTTCAATTGACGGCGCATTTCCATTGTTGCGACTTAACCCAAGCTGAGCGGGCCGATAGCGCAATTGCCCGGCGCTGCCAACGGCTGAGGCCGCATGCCCCGCGGCGGACGCAATATCAACGGAAGCCGAGATTGCGCAGGGCAAAGCGGATTTCAAATGTATCGCCCTTCTGGGCATCGCCGTTGGTGATGAAGTCACGTCGCCAGGTCAGCCCCAATTCGAGGCAATCGTCCTGATAGGCGATGCCCAGCCGGGTGCGGAGCGGCTCGAATCCCCTGATGGCCGACTGGGTGGCGCTGGCGTTTTCCCGGAGACTGACCACGCCGGAACCGAACAGCGACCAATAACGCGCAAAGGCGACCCGTCCGGCGGCGCGAAGTTCCTCGCTATCCTTGAGGTCTTCGATATTGGCGGAAATGTTGCGGTCGAGCCGTGAATATCCCAGCTCGACATAAGTGCTCTGGCTGCCCAGCGATGCGTCGATTTCATTGCGCCGAAATGCCCCGGTGTCCTTGTCGATGCGGAAACGGTGAGTCAGCTTGACCAAGTTGCGGTATTCGATCTCGGTGCGCCCGACGATATCGGACGTGCGATTGGAAAGCCCGGTGCCATCAGGCAGCAGAGTCGGATTGCTGGTCAGGCGGTAGGATTGGCCGATCGTCGACTTGATGCGCCATCGCGGTGCTTCGAACTGCCAATCGAGGCCGAACGTGAAGCGCACGCCGTCTTCGATACGGTCGTACCCGGGAAAGCGATTGAGCGCGAACAGGTTGCTGTCCTGCACATCAATCGCGCGCGAATCCTCGTTGGGCACCGCAAGATTGCGCACGGTCGGGCTGGCGACGATCTGGAAACGCGGGGTGATCACCTGCGTTCCGCCGAACAGACTGCCGACCAGCGGCCACTTGGCATCGAAGGCAAAGGTGGCCACGCCGCGCGTTTGCCAGCCGGGATTGCCGCGATAGATTGCCGTGGCGGTCAGATCGTTGTGCGATGAATGATAGACATCGCCGCGAACAAGCGCGGTGAGGGTGAGTTCCTGTCCGCCACGCGTGAGTCGGCGCATATCCCATTGGGCGCTGGCGAAGGCGCGCTGGGTATCCTGCCCGGCGCTCCGCATGATGCCAAGGCTGTTGGCCTGGAATTCAAGCTTGCCGCCCAGCACCGGCCCGGCGATCCGCCGCCGGTAATCGATGGCTGGCAGTGCAACCGGCACCAGGCCCTGGTTGTCGCCGGTGCGCAAGGTCTGGGTCGCCCAACCGGCGATCGAGAGATAGGAGTTCGGATCGATTCGCTCGACCTCGACCACCGAGCGCAGCCGATCGTCGCGGCTGATATCATAGCGGCGCAGGAAGGTGCGGTCGGTCGCGCGGCGCACCGAACCCGTGACGCTCCAGTTCGGCGAAAGCTGGAACTTGCCGTTGGCAAAGACATAGCCGCGGAATTCGCGCTGGGCGGCAGTGGTCTGCCCGGTCACCGGAATCAGGGTCGAACTGGTGCCATAGAGGGAGACCTGGTAAGCGCCGAGATCGCTCAGCGCGCGGTATTGCAACAAGGCCATCGGCGCGGCCTTGGTGTAGAAATAGGCGGTGGCGGCGATATCGCGGTTGTTCGCCAGCCGCTGGTAGTACGATTCACTGATTTCCACGCCGTTCGAAGGCGTGAAGCGGAAGTTGGGAATCAGCAGCCCCGAAATGGCGCGCCCGTCGGTCGCCAGCGACAGGCCCGGCAAGGGCATCAGGCGGATGCCGAACAGCTCCAGCCGCGCCCCGCGAAAGCGCACGGTATGGGTTGCTGGCTCATAAACCACTTTTTTCGATGTGACCCGCCAGCTGGGCGTCTTGGGACATCCATTGTCATCTTCAATGTCGCAGGCAGAATAGACTGCGTGGTCAAGCAGGATATTGCCGCCCGCGATGCGTTCGCCCGAGCGCGCCGCCAGCCTGCCGCCTTCGCGCAGGGCGAGCAGCAGGTTTTCCATCGAACCGGTTTCAAACTCGTCTGTCAGGTCGAGCTTGTCGACGAACAACTGGTTGCCATCCTCATCGACCATTCGGATGTTGCCCGTGGCAGCGATCCGGCCGGTCTTGCGCGACCATGTGACCGTATCTGCCTTGACTGATTTGCCTTCGCGCCGCAGCACGACATTGCCGCTGGCAGTGACAGTGTCCGCTCCGTCGGCATACTCGACGCGGTCGGCTTCGAAATCGATGGGCGGGCCCTGTGTGTTCTGGGGCGGAGCAGCCTGGGCTGGTGCGGCATGCGCTTCACCGGTGGCTGCCGCTACCTGCGCGTGGACTGGCTGTGCGACCATTGCTGCGGCCGCCAGGGTCATACCAAGGCTCCCCGCAACACCGCCCGCGCGAAGTGCCAGAAAGACCGAACGAAACTGCTGACGCGGGAGCATCGCTTGCCTATCGCATTGCCGGGGCTTAACTGCAATCCGCCCTTGGCGCTCAAACGCGCCGGGTGACCGAGACATGTGCGAATTGTTTTGCCGCCCGGCAGTCTGCATTTGCATCGAAGGTTAGGTCGCCTAAGCGAAAATATTCAGGAGCCCGCATGCGAATTGATATAGCTGTTGCACCACAAACACCGGCTCCGCGCTTCATCGCCCGGCTCGCCGGTAGCGATGCCATGCCCGATGGAATCGAGCCTGTGCTGTCGGCTGGGGCAAAGACGGCCCGCTTCACCGGCAAGGCCGGGCAAATACACGAGGGCTTTGTCGAGCGCGGCGGCGACGTGGTTCGGGTGGCGCTGGTCGGCACAGGCGAAGCAAACGGTAGTGCCAAAGGCGGGGGACGAATGGGTTCGCTGGAGAAGGCCGGGGCTGCGCTGGCGGCGCGCTATCTGACCTCGGGCGAATCCGCGCTGACCATCGATCTTGCCGGGGCTGGCCTGTCTGGCGCCGAGACTGCGGCTTTCCTGCTGGGCATGCGCCTGCGTGCATGGCGGCATGACGCCTATCGCACCAAGCTGCCCGATGACCAGAAAGTCAGCCTGACCAGCGTAACAGTAACCAATGCGCCTGATGGCGCCGCTGCGGAGTGGGCCCGCGAATCGGCGCTGGCCGATGGCGTCGAGTTTACCCGCGAGCTGGTTACCGAGCCGGGCAATGTCATCTATCCGGAAAGCTTCGTGGCGCGCTGCGAGGCGCGGCTGGCGGCATCCGGGCTGGTCATGCGCGTACTCGGCGAAGACGAGATGCGCACGCTTGGCATGGGCGCGCTGCTGGGTGTATCGCAAGGCTCGCCCCGGCCACCGCGGGTGCTCGCGATCGTCTGGAACGGCAGCACACAGGGCGCAAAGCCGATGGCCTTTGTCGGCAAAGGTGTTACATTCGATTCTGGCGGCATTTCTCTGAAGCCTCCTGCCGGCATGGAAGACATGAAGTGGGATATGGGCGGCGCAGGCGCAGTTGCGGGCGCGATGCTGGCGATTGCCGGGCGCAAGGCCAAGGCCAATGTGATCGGCATTTGCGGCCTGGTTGAAAACATGCCCGACGGCTTGGCGCAGCGCCCCGGCGATGTCGTCATCTCGATGTCTGGCCAGACCATCGAAGTGATTAACACCGATGCCGAGGGGCGGCTGGTGCTGTGCGACGTGCTGACCTGGGTGCAGAAGGAATATGCGCCCTCAGCCATCGTCGATCTCGCGACCCTGACCGGGGCTATCATCGCCAGTTTGGCGAACGAGTATGCCGGGATTTTCGCCAATGACGACGGACTGGCGGACAAGCTGATTGCGGCGGGCAATGGCTGCGGCGAGAAGCTGTGGCGCATGCCGATGGGCAGCGCTTACGACAAGCTGATCGACAGTCCGATTGCCGACATGAAGAACGTCGGCCCGCGCAACGGCGGATCGATCACGGCGGCACAATTCATCAAGCGCTTCATCAACAACGGCACGCCCTGGGCGCATCTCGACATTGCCGGGGTGGTCTGGGCCGACAAGGCCGGGGCGACCTGGGGCAAGGGCGCGACTGGTTATGGCGTGCGGCTGATCGATCGCTATGTGCGGGACAACTGTGAGGGTTGATTTCTACCAGCTGAGCCGTGACCCCGCCGAAGCGGCCTTGCCGCTGATCGCCCGTGCGGCGCTTAATGCGGGGGAGCGCCTGCTGGTGGTTTCCGCCGACGAGGACCAGCTTGGCCGGATCGGCGACATGCTGTGGACGAAATTGCCGGAGACGTTCCTGGCGCATGGCCGCGCCGGATTGCCGCACGCTGAGCACCAGCCCATACTGCTGTCCGATGCGCCCGACCCGGTAAATGGCGCGAAGTTCATGGCAATTGCCGACGGTGTGTGGCGCGAGGGCGCGGAGCCCTTTGCGCGTACATTCTACATGTTCGACGAAGTTGCCCTGCAGGCCGCGCGAGATTGCTGGCGCTCGCTGGGCACCCGCGACGGTGTTGAACGCAAGTTCTGGAAGCAGCAGGGCGGCAAGTGGGTCGAGGGGCCATAACCACCGATCTTGCAGCGCAGCATAATCCCGGCTAGGGGCGCGCCATCCCAAAACACAACTGTTTCGCCCAAAAATCCACGAGGACACAAACATGGCGGTTACCCGCACCTTTTCGATCATCAAGCCCGATGCCACGCGTCGCAACCTGACCGGCGGCGTCACCAAGATGCTGGAGGAAGCCGGCCTGCGCGTTGTCGCTTCCAGGCGCATCCAGATGACCAGGGAACAGGCCGAGGGCTTTTATGGCGTTCACCGGGAGCGCCCGTTCTTCAACGATCTGGTTGCATTCATGACCTCCGGCCCGGTGGTGGTGCAGGTGCTCGAAGGCGAAGGCGCCGTGAAGCGCAACCGCGACGTTATGGGCGCGACCAACCCGGCCAATGCCGACGAGGGCACGATCCGCAAGGCCTTCGCCGAATCGATCGAAGCCAATTCGGTGCACGGTTCGGACAGCGACGAGAACGCGGCGATCGAGATCGCCTATTTCTTCAAGCCGGAAGAAATCGTCGGCTAATTTGCCGCAAGCCGCATGCAGAAACCCGCCGGGGCGACCTGGCGGGTTTTTTGCATTTGAAAGCCGGGCTACCCGGCACTACCTTGTCACGCAAAGGAGATATTCAATGCAAGGCATGGGCGAGACGGCGGGCGAGGCCTGCCCATTCGAATTCAACTTCGACGAGAAGACTTTCAAGCCGGGCGATACCATCAGCTACCGGGTCAATGGCAGCCTCGAAGGTTTTCCCTTTGTCGGTACGCTGATCGAGGTGCACAACGATTACGTAATTATTTCAGGCGATCCCAACGAGCCGGACAAGCACTATCGCGGCACCCGCGAGAGCCGGCCGATGGTGGATTACGCGGAGATCTGATCAGCCAGCTTCACACAGGGCCTTGAGCTGATCGGCGCAGACGGCCCAGCCTTCGGTGAAGCCCATTTCTTCGTGCTGCTTTGCAGCTTCCTCGGTCCAGTGCCGCGCGGTGGCAGTGTAGCGAGTTCCGCCTGCTTCGGGGGCGATTTCCCAGATTCCGATCATGAAGGGTCCGGCCGGTTGCAGATCGCCGGTGACGGCATCAGTGGTGGCAAAGCGCCGCCCTTCGTCATAGGCGAGGTAAATGCCGTTCTGCGGTTCCACTTCGCCGTCGGGCCCGCGAAAAGTTGCGTTGCATGCGCCACCTGGGCGGCGGTCCTGCACGTCGAATTCCGCGCGCCACGGCTTGGGACACCACCATTCCCCCTGCCGCTCGGTCATGGTCTGCCACACCTTCTCGGGCGGCGCGGCGATGAAGCGCGTAACGGACAGTTCGTTGGCCTGGGTCATAGGTCCTCCATGGAGCCATAAGGTTTGGTGATCAGTTCGAGAAAATGCCCATCCGGGTCCTCGAAATAGACGCCGCGTCCGCCCCAGAGTCGGTTGATCTCGCCGGGCTGCTGGCGGGCGGGATCGGCCCAATAGTCCAGGCCGCGCTTGCGGATCAGGGCAAATCCCCGGTCGAACTCATCCTCGCTGACGAGGAAGGCATAGTGCTGCAAGGCAATCGGGCCCGGCTTTTCCATGAAGTCCATCGACACGTCGTTTGCCAGGGCGTGGACGAGGAAGTGCGAGAAAGGCTGAGCCGGCGGCAGGCCGAGCACGTCGCCCAGAAATTCTGCGGAGCGGACTTTGTCTGTGCACCAGACGATGGTGTGGTTGAGCTGCGCGGTCACGGCAGGTCTCCTTGCTCAATCCCGGTCAGGCGCGCCGGGAGGGAAATTGGGGCGGTAGGGCCGGGCATCCTCGACGCATTGCGCTACGGCCGGAATCTTGAGCAGATGCGCGCGCCAGGCCTGGAGCCGGGGACAGTCGTCCGCGATTTCCTCTACCCAGTCGGCATAGAACAACGATGGCGCAGCGGCGCATTCCACCAGGGTGATCTGGTCGCCGACGGGATAGAATTCGAGCCAGCCTTCAAGCCACGCGTAAGTCCGGCGCAATTGCTGCCTGGCCTCGCCAATGCGCGCCTGATCGGGCATATCGGGATTGCGGATATGCTCTTGCACGATCGCCGACATTGGCGTCATCACGTAGTTGTCGAACACCCGGTCGAGCATCCGCATGCCGACAGCGGCAGCGGGGTCGTTGGGGATCAGCACTTCGGGGCCGGGATGGCGGATGTTG